>JAIPFP010000018.1 GCA_021736575.1 Pirellula sp.
GGCATGCATTGAATGCCCCTGGGTTTATCCCAGGGGATCATTACCTTCATGCTAGAGCGAAGGTCAATTACCACTGGCATAAAGCCAGATGGCATGCATTGAATGCCCTTGGGTTTATCCCAGGGGATCGTTACCTTCATGCTAGGGCGAAGGTCAATTACCACTGGCATAAAGCCAGATGGCATGCATTGAATGCCCCTGGGTTTATCCCAGGGGATCGTTACCTTCACGCTAGGGCGAAGGTCAATTACCACTGGCGTAAAGCCAGATTGGCATGCATTGAATGCCCCTGGGTTTATCCCAGGGGATCATTACCTTCACGCTAGGGCGAAGGTCAATTACCACTGGCGTAAAGCCAGATGGCATGCATTGAATGCCCCTGGGTTTATCCCAGAGGCCCTTCGGTAGGAGGCCCTTCGGTAGGTGCCAGGCACGAATGGCAGACGGGGACAAGCCCTGTCGAAACGAACATCGCCTCAAGGCGAGACTAAGAAACGAAGAGGCCACCACGCGGCTCGCCCAAAAGGCCACCACTCGGCTTGCCCGAGTGGAGCCTTGATCGAAACCAGAACGCGAACCCCTACGCAACGCCGCCACCGCGTGGCTTGCCCACGTGGGGCGATGATCAGACCGGACTCGCCACTATCGGATCAGCATTCGACGGGGATAGTCGGCGTCGTGGCTACTAGCACACCGAGCATGTTGCGAACATTGGGCCCAAGGCTCGCGAAAACAACGCCGTCGCCTTAGCAATACGAACGTTAGCGCGTCTTCGCGATCAATCGAAGACCTTCATTTCGCAACTTAACCCACCGGCGGCAGGCACGTAAGCTTGTCGTGTGTAGTCCATGACCATTCGGTGGCTGCTAAATCGCCATGCGAGCGTGCTGATGCTGTTCATCATCATCTTGATCCACTTGCCGGGAAGCCCGTCTCGATCTCGATCGTAGAAAATCGGTATGATTCGTTCCTCGAGAGTCTGATAGAGATATTCGGCATCTCGTTTGTCGGTCAATCGATCATCGGTGTGGCTTGTACCCTTGCCGATCGCAAAGCCATTTGCTCCGTCATAGGCTTCTGCCCACCAGCCGTCGAGAATGCTGCAATTCAATCCGCCATTGAGGACGGTTTTCTGGCCGCTTGTGCCGGACGCTTCCAGCGGTCGTCTTGGGTTGTTGAGCCATACGTCGACGCCTTGGATCAAGTGGCGACATACGTTGATGTCGTAGTCTTCCACGAAAGCCACTCGGCCAGCGAAACGACTATCCAAACGCAGGTTTGAAATCTCTTGGATAAACCGTTTGCCGGGTTCATCTTTGGGGTGAGCTTTGCCCGCGTAAATGATTTGGATGGGGCGTTCCGTGTTGTCTAGCAACTTGCAAATCCGTTCCAAATCGGTGAACAACAAGTTGGCACGCTTGTAGGTTGCAAAGCGTCTTCCGAAACCAATCGTGAGGATGTTTGGGCTAAGTATGTTTCGAGCCGCTTCGACAATTTCGTCGCTTTCGCCTCGACGCCGACATTGGCGTGAGATGCGTCGGCGAACAAACGAGAGCAGCAAATTCTTGAGCGCATTGTGCGTTTCCCACAACTCACCAGGATCGACCGAGTGTATGTTTTGCCAGACATCGGGTTCTCCCATTTGGTTTTTCCAGTTGGCTGGGAAGTGCCGATCGTAAAGTTGTTGCATTTGCCAAGCGAGCCAGCTTTCGATATGGACGCCGTTGGTGATGTGCCCAATCGGAATGTTGCGCTCATCCCTGCTTGGCCAAAGGTTTTTCCACATGCGTCGCGAAATATGCCCATGCAATTGGCTAACTGCGTTTGCAGAACGAGACATTTTTAAACCGATGACGGTCATGCAGAAAGATTCGCTGTGGTCTTCGGTGTTAACTCGTCCCAGGCTCATCAAATGTTCGGCGCTGATTCCGAGAGAATCTCGTAGTGGTCCCAAGTGTTCTTCGATGATGGTTGCGTCGAAACGATCATGACCTGCTGGAACGGGAGTGTGTGTCGTGAAAATGGTTGATTCCGCCGTTTCTCGCATGGCATCTTCGAAGGAAAGTCCATCGTCGGCCATTCGTTCTCTCATGACTTCGAGCGGAGCAAAAGCGCTGTGCCCTTCGTTCAAATGATAAACGCCTGGATTGATGCCGAGAGCTCGCAGGGCTTTGACACCTCCAACCCCAATGACCAATTCTTGACGAATGCGAGTGCGTTCATCACCACCGTACAGCCGGCTTGTTAATTCGCGATCTTCGGGCCGATTTCCTTCGACATTGCAATCCAGGAGGAATAATCGAACCCGGCCTACTTGAACTTTCCATACTTTGGCAAGCAGTCGACCATTGCGGGTATCGATAGAAACCATGAGAGGTGTTCCATCCGCTTGGACGGCTGGGTCAAGAGGCAAATCCTCGACCTTGGTCTCGTAGTATTCCTCGCGTTGATATCCATCACCGCTTAGATGCTGTTTAAAATATCCATGCGAATAATAAAGCCCGATCCCCACCAAGGGGACTCCAAGGCCGCTCGCGCTTTTGACATGGTCGCCGGAAAGAACCCCTAAACCACCTGAGTACACCGGCAGGGACTCGTGAAGTCCGAATTCAGCGGAAAAATAGGCGACCGGTTTACCGCCGAGAACTCCAGCATTGTTTTGTGCCCATGTATTTTTGCACTCAAGATACTCCTGCAATCGGCGAAACGCGTAGTTCACACGGCTATGAAGAACCATTTCACCTGCTCGAATGGCTAAGCGTTCCGGCGTGAACTCTCGCAACAATGCGATGGGATTATGATCAAGCTGGCGCCATCGAATAGGGTCGATGTCCCGAAAAAGGCCGTTGACCTCCGGCTGCCAACTCCACCACATGTTGTGCGCAAGGGTTAAGCATTTGTCGTACAGAGCTACTGCATCGATTTCGTTTGCAATGCCTGCAAGTCCAACTTCTTGTCCAAGCGAATACTCGATTTGGGTCATGGCGGTTTCTTTCGAACTCGGGCTCGCGTTATGATTGGGTTGAGATAAGGTTTATCGGCTAACAACGGATTTGAAACTTGTTTGCCTTGAGCCGATTCGGATTTTCTGCCTCCGTATGCACTCAAAAAACACATTGGACGTTGGGACCGTTATAACGGATAAAAAGCTTTTGTTCAAAGAGGCCCGCTAAGAGCGGCAATAATGTTAAAACAGGTAAGATCGGGGGTTTCGTGAAAGAGCTAGCGATAGAGCCGTGCGGCAATGAGTTGTCTCGAGCGATTCGTGACGTCACCGGCCTGCATTCCGCAGAATGGCTTGCCGAGTTGCGTATCCTCAGTCGCAGTATCAAGACTGTAACTGACTTTCCAATCGAGACGCTTCGTCGCTGTTCAGCCATCGAGCAATGGATCGGAGGCGATAGCGACGCCTTGCTTCGCTACTACGTTTGGTTAGCAAGTGGCTGCTTGACGACCGCCTTCATTTCCACTCAAAGGAATGCAGCAATTCGTCGGATTGAAACGAGTTCCAATCACGCCCTGAAGAGCTCGCTGTTGCCATCGGTTGTCGCAGGGAGTGCATTTGTTACCGTCGGAATCAGCCATCTCACGACGAGTCGACAGCATTTAAGCAAAGCACCTCTTCAAGCGACACCGATGGGTGATGGATGGTTGCTCGACGGATATAGCCCATGGGTAACTGGTGGTTGTTATGCCAAATGGTTGGTTGTTGGTGCCGTAGAACGTTGTGTTGAATTAGACACTGTTGATACCGATTCAACGGTTGCGTCAAGAGAACTGTTGTTCGCGATCCCGAGCGCAAGAACGGGGATCATCGTGGAGACTGGAGCCGATCTAATGGCCTTGACGGCAAGCGCAACTGGGCGAGTGCGATTTGAAAATGTGGTTTTGAATCCATCGGAGGTTTTGCATGGGCCGATTGCAAACGTGATGACTGCAAGCGGAATGTCCGGCGGAGCTGGTGGACTTCAAACGTCCGCATTAGCCATTGGGCATGCGGCGCAGGCCATTGAGTATTTGTTAGGTGAATCGAAGGCGCGTTCGGATCTTCGGGATGTTGCGAATCGTTTCGTAGATCAGTGGCAAAAGCTGCTTGCTGAACTTTTAGCGTTAGCGAAAGGTGAGCCCGTTCGAGATGCTGGGAAAATTCGGAAGTCGGCGAACGACCTCGCCTTAAACAGCACCCAAGCGGCCTTGATTGCCGCCAAGGGGGCAGGTTTCACCAACAATCACGATGTTGGACGTTGGTGCCGGGAATCGTTGTTTTTTCTGGTGTGGAGTTGCCCTCATGCGGTGGCTCAGTCGCACTTGTGCAGTTTTCTAACTTGACAAACGACACTTGTTGAAGTTCTGGCGGGGCTCACTATACTTTACGGCGGGTTTTTGGGACAAAGGTATGACTTCGATTTGGTTTTCCAATCACCCGCCGTCCGTTGACAGGGCAAAAAGCACCGACAAGGCAAAATGCACCGACAAGGCAAAAAGCATCCATGAGTTCTCAACTCGCAACTACCCCTTTGCATGCATGGCACCAGGAGCATGGAGCTCGATTGGTTGAGTTTGCCGGTTACGATATGCCGGTGCAATACGCAAGCATCGTTGCGGAACACCAAGCGACCAGAACTGCGGCGGGTGTGTTTGACATTTCGCACATGGGACGACTTCGCTTTGATGGTCCTCGGGCCGATCAACTGCTCGATCATTTGTTGACTCGCCGAGTCGTCGATATGCAAACAGGACAAGTCCGTTACTCACTCGTATGCGACGAGGAAGGTGGCATTCTGGACGATGTCTTGGTGAGTTGCCTTGAAAGTCCGAGCGGCAAGAATTACTTCCTACTGGTCGTTAACGCGAGCAATCGATCAAAAATTGTTCGGTGGTTACAACCTCATTTAGCGGACTTTCCTGATGTTGAGTTTCATGATGTCACCGACGCGACGGCTATGATTGCAGTCCAGGGACCAAGGGCGATTGAATTGTGCAAGCCACTGCTGCCTGCTTCGGTCTTGTCGTTGGGTTATTATCGGGCAAAAGTAACTGAGCAGATGGGCAAGCCTTGTATCGTTTCGCGAACGGGTTACACGGGCGAAGATGGGCTTGAACTGATTGTGAAATCAGAAGACGCACCGCGCGTTTGGGAAAATATTTTAATGGCCGGTCGATCATTCGGCGCGCAAGCGGTTGGGCTTGGCGCACGCGATACGCTGCGACTGGAAGCGGGCATGCCTCTCTATGGACACGAGCTAGAAGAGACTATTGATCCATACCAAGCCGGCTTGGGATTCGCCTGCAATCTCAAGGACAGGCGGTTCATTGGAAGCGATGCCCTGGAGAAGAAGTCCAAAGATGCAACTTTGCCAAAACGAGTTGGTTTGATCCTTGAGGGGAGACGAGCGGCTCGACAGGGGGCGGATGTGTTGGATACGAACGGTGGTATGGTAGGTCAAGTCACTAGTGGCAGTTTTTCGCCTACCTTGGATAAACCGATTGCGATGGCTTACATTGATCCGTCCGTCGCGGTGATTGGGACTTCGTTCGATGTTGATATTCGAGGTACAAAAGTGGCGGCCTCGATCGTTTCACTCCCTTTCTACAAGAAATCCTAGAAGCTATGAGCATCCTACCCGAAGAACTACGATACCTTGAGTCCCATGAGTGGGTATCCGTGTCGAACGAGACCCCTGGTATCGCAACGGTCGGTATCTCGGCATTTGCGGTGGCGGAACTCACCGACCTTGTGTTCATGGCGCTGCCGAAAGTCGGTCAATCGGTTTCGGCCGGCCATGAATTCGGCGAAGTCGAGAGCGTCAAAGCAGTCAGCCCGATGTACAGTCCCGTCAGCGGCACGGTTGTTGAAATTCATTCCGAGTTGGTGAACAACTTGGAAAGCTTGAGTGTGGATCCTTATGATGGGGGCTGGATCATGAAGGTGCAGATGAGCGACCCAAGCGAACTTGCTCGTTTACTCGATTGGACTTCTTACAAACATCAATGCGACAACGCATGAGCTTGCCGTCCGTTTTAACAAAATTTAGCGTCCTGCAAAAAGGCGCCCCGTTAGACGGCGCCTCGTTACAGGGTATCCCACGAGAGGGCGTCGTGCTGATCGACCCACCACTCTCGGGTGAAACCAACATGGCGATCGATGAAGCGTTGCTTCGAGACGCGACACCAGAGTCTCCGGTCGTGTTGCGAGTCTATAGGTGGGAGCAACCGACGCTTTCGCTCGGGCACTTTCAATCGTGGGACGATTGCCGCGCGGTTCCCGGTCTCAGCGACCTGCCTTGGGTGCGCCGCAAAACGGGGGGGGGGGCTATCGTCCATGATCAAGAAATCACCTACAGCATATTGATCCCCGAAACGCGAAACAAATCCTCCAAGGGTCACAGTGAGCTTCTTTACCGAGCGATCCATGGTTCGGCAGTTGAAAACTTACAAAGGTTGGGATGGGATGCAAAACTGTCGGAAACTTGTACATGCTCGACCGCGACGAACCAGAAAGAAGAGCCTTTTCTCTGTTTTTCGAGGCGGTCCCCAGTCGACTTAATTATCGGGACTGATAAAATTATGGGGAGTGCCCAGCGCAGGACGTCAGCAGGACTGCTCCAGCACGGCAGTCTTCTTATCCGTCACTCTCCGACGACGCCCGAGCTGATTGGACTGTCTGAACTAATTACCCAATTCCCTTCGAAATTAGTTCAGGAAGGTTTTCGTGATGATTCAGTTGGCAGTTACAATAAAGACATGCGGGAAAAAGGCCTGCATGACGCGTTAATGGACAGGGGTTGCGAAAGAGTGATTGCGAAGGCCCCGTTTGATCAAACTGCATGGGTCAATTTTTTGATCTTGGTTTTGAAAAAGGGGTTGTCGCAAATTGTAAATTGTCGGTGGCAGGACAGAAACTTGGACGAGCATTCGGTGTTTATGTGAGCCGGTAGATTTTGGTCGTGGTACGCGTTGGTTTTCGCGCTATGCGGCCCTATTATGGGGGTTCTGGCTGCGGTACAATGTTAATGTTTGATGAAAGTTCGTATTTGTCTTGCGAATCGTGTCGCACAAATACGTGCTAAGTTGATTTGATAGAGGAAGTAACTGAGATGCAGGTCATGCTTAAGGTGCTTTCTGGGACCCATGAAGGCAAGCTGATTCAGATCAAAGATGAAAAGTTTTTGATCGGTCGTAGCGAGTCTTGCCAGTTACGTCCCAAAAGCGAATCCATCAGTAGGAAACATTGCGTTATTGTCTTGAAGGAGGGTCGCGTTTTGCTTCTCGATCTCAAGAGCCGCAATGGTACTTTCGTCAATGAAAAGCAGCTTTCGCCCGACAAAGCGAAGATCCTTAAGAGTGGCGACAGATTGCGGTGCGGTCAATTGGAATTCGAAGTTCTAATCGAAGTCAGTATTGCGAACACAAAGCAACCCGAGGTTCAATCTGTTAAAGAAGCCGCCGGGCGAATGACAGAGCAGAGCAGTCTCGATTCACGGGAGAGTTTGGACATTAGTTCCTGGCTTGCCGAGGCAGATCAAATCGATCGCAGTAAACCGGTCGTCGACAAAGAACTTGAAACGCGTCAAATCGCAATGGAGGATACGACTCGCGTGGAAGGATCTACTTTGAACGACGTAAAGAACGCGGTAAATTCCACTGAGCCCGAACTGGACAAAGTCAAGAGACCAGACCGAAGAGCTCCGATCAAGTTGCCGAAACAGACCGCCGCTCCGTTGACGGGCAACACCAAGGATGCTGCAACGGAAACACTCAAAAAGTACTTTGGCGGACGTTAGCCAGTAGTGCTGATTCGCAACCAAGAGAAAGCGTTGGAGAATGTTTTGCAATTCATTCGAGGCCAAATGTTTTGTAAAAAAATGGATTGCGTTTTCCATGGTGTCGGTTTCGGCAAGCCTATCCTTTGGGCAGCAAGTTAATCTGACGTTAGTCGACGGAATGACCCTTGGCCCAGGTGTGGAAACTCGAATAAAAACGCTCGCCCTCGAAGGATCCGTGAACTCTCGGGCTGAAGTCACGACGTTGCCAATTTTGAGATTCGATGATGGCCTTCGCCGAACGCATCTTAATCCAAAACGCGTACTGGATAATCCTCAGCCACGCGACGCCCAAATCAAGATTACCTTCGATAGCAACCTACAGCAGAAAGTCACTGGTGCTCCGAACAGAGTCACAGGAATTCCAGGTTCAGGCCAGACAACGCCCTTCGATGTGTTCGGTCGGCGATACTATCTTTATCCATCTCCAAAGGGTGCCGTCAAATTTGTTCAAGGAATCACGGAGGCTACTCCCAACTTTCTGAAAGTGGAATCGCTTCGAACGGAGAAGAACGAGTTGGAATTGGATATGAGACTCCCTTTGGATGGTCTCGACAGCCAAACGCTCCAGCGGATCTTGATTCAGAATGCGGACAAGAACAAAACCAAGGATTGGTTGGACATCGTCACTTTGCTCTCGCAAGCCGAGCGATTTTTAGATGCACGGGAAATGTTGGTCCGTTCCATCCACAAATTCCCTGAATTGGAAAACCAAAAATCCCAGTTGAAGCAGTTCGATCAACTCATGGCCGACCAACTTTTTACTGCGGCACAGGCTGCTCAAAATGCTGGTCAGTTCGAATATTCAAAATTAATACTCGAGAATATCAACAAAGCTGCGGTTTCCCTCGAAACGCAACTCAAAGTGGATCGGCGACTTCAATCGCTTGCGTCCGATCTCAAGGAACGTGACGAACTCGTTGGCTGGATTCAGCAAGATATCGCAAAACTGCCTGATGGGGAGGCTAAGGTCTCGTTCGCGAGAGTTGCTCAAGAAATCGCTGATTTTATTTCATCGGACTCTGCGGCAAGATTTGCTGATTATCGGCGACGACGGGACGACGCCACCCTTAAGCCAGATCAAATAGCGGCACTTGCGATCAGCGGCTGGATTTATGGGCCAACGGTTGGAGAAAGCAATTCCTCAGTCGTCAATTCGGGTGTCAAAGCCCGACAGTTAATCACCGAATATCTTTCGGCACCCGTTCGCAACGATCAAATCATCGAACAACTCCGAGGTCTGGAATCCGGAAGTCCGAGTTTGATTTCCAAGATACTTGAGTTTATGGCACCGCCGGTGGTAACGGCAGCAGCGTCCGAAGTTTTAAAATCGGTGCCATCTTCGGACGCAACACAGCCTCCAGCAGAAATGATCGTTCCCGGTCGCTATCTTTTGGAGGTGCCGCAGATTGGAAAGAACCGTGGCCGAACCACGCGCTATATGGTTCAGTTGCCACCAGAGTACAACCCGTACCGTCGCTATCCTTGCGTGCTAACATTGCCCAGCGAGATCTCGTCCATGGAGCAGCAATTGGAGTGGTGGGCTGGGCAATTTGCACCCAACAGTCCAGGGCAAAGATGTATAGGCGAAGCGTCTCGGCGCGGCTACATAGTTGTGTCGCCGGAATGGGCGGAACCCAAACAGCCCACATATAATTTCACCGAGAATGAGCATTCGGCCGTCCTGACTCCGTTGCGAGATGCCATGAGTCGTTTTAGCATCGATAGCGACCGTGTTTTTATTTCCGGCCATTTCATGGGGGCGACTGCGGCATGGGATATCGCCTTCGCACATCCAGATCTATGGGCAGGCTGTATTGTGATTGGCGGAAAGGCTAGCAAGTACATCATTCAGTACCGGGAAAATGCAATTCATGTTCCGACATACTTCGTCGCAGGGGACCTTGACCCCGGAACGCTCGAAAATGGGACGACATGGGACAAATACCTTGAACGAAAGCAGATCGATTGTTTGATTTCAATCTATCAGGGGCGCGGGCACGATCATTTTCAAGAGGAATTACCTCGGATCATGAATTGGATGAGCTTGCCAACCAAAGTTCGAAATCCTGCTCCCAAGAACTTTACAGCATTCACCTCAAGGGCAGGTGATCGATTCTTTTGGTGGTTCGAAACCGAGCAACTTAACCCCCCGGACAAATTGGTCCATCCGCTGCTTTACAAGCCTGGTGTCGAGCTAAAAGTCGAGGGTTCGATTAACGTGGAAGCGAACTCGATCAAGATGAATGCCCCGGCCAAGACATTCACCGTTTGGCTCTCTCCGGAGTTCATCGACTTTACGCGTTTGATCACGGTGCAAAGCAAACGCATCGAGCCCAAGCCTGACATTCGAGTCATACTCGAGGACGTGAGGGGCCGATCCGATCGACAGCATCCCTATTGGATGCGAGTCGACTTTCCAAATTAACGCGATCGGCTAACAACGCGTTCTGGTAGGCTTGAAATTCCAATTGAATCGCGATAGGTGTTTGTATCAAGGTGATTTTTGTAATTTCCTCGGTTTTTTCGACCTTGATTCACACACTTGCCTTTGTGCTATGATTCTCATATTAGGGGTGGTTCCAGTGAGTCCCTGACCAAGGTACACGAAAGTAAGCTTGCAGAATTAATGACGAAACGTCGAGTCGTAATCATCGGTGCAGGTCCTGGAGGACTTACCTCTGCCCTCCAACTCGCGCATGGGGGAGCCAAAGTCACTGTCCTGGAGTCAAGGCCGCGTGTAGGCGGCCGCTGTTCAAGCTTGTACGCGAATGGATTCCGCTTTGACACCGGCCCAACTTTTTATCTCTATCCACGCATTCTTCGTGAGATCTTTGAATCGATCGGTCGTGACATCGATGTCGAGATTCCGATGAAGCGTCTGGATCCGCAATATCGCGTTTCGTTTGGTGCTGGTGGGCACTTGGATTGTACGAACGATCTTCAAGAAATGGATCGCCAGATTGCGACGCTTTCTCCACTCGACGTTGGTGCGCTCAAAAAGTACTTAGACGAAAACCGAGTCAAGCTGGCCAAGTTTCGCCCCATCTTGGAGTCCCCTTTCAATAGCGTTCTCGACCTCCTGCGACCTTCGCTAATCAGTGCGGCTGCGTTTGTGAAACCATGGAAGACGTTGGGGAAAGAGCTTCAAGACTATTTCCACGACCCTCGCTTGGTAATCGCGTTTTCGTTTCAGGCAAAATATTTAGGGATGTCACCTTTTCGGTGCCCAAGTTTATTCTCGATACTCTCTTTCCTTGAGTATGAATACGGCGTGTTTCATCCCATCGGTGGCTGCGGGCAAGTCAGCGAACGAATGGGCGAAATCGCTACGGAACTCGGATGCGATGTTCGGACCAACGAACCCGTTGAACGCCTCGAATTTGAAGGTAAACGGGTCAAGGCAGTGCATACCGCAAAAGGCCGTTATGAAGCGGACGCAGTTGTAATCAATGCAGACTTCGCTCACGCGATGAAGACGTTAGTACCGGATCATTTGAGAAAGAGGTGGTCCGATGCCAAAATCGAGACGAAGCGGTTCTCCTGTTCCACGTTCATGCTGTACCTTGGGATACGCGGGCGTTATGACGACTTGAAGCATCATACGATTCATATCTCGAAAGACTACGACCGCAATCTACGCCAAATCGAGGATGAAAAAGTACTTCCAGACGATCCGTCGCTTTATGTTCAAAATCCTTGTGTCACGGATCCATCGCTTGCGCCCGAGGGGAAGAGTACATTGTATGTTTTGGTACCAGTCCCACAATTGTCCGAGCACACCCCATGGGACGACGCCCAAACAAACGCATTTCGAGAACTGACGTTCAAACGCTTAGCCGACATCGGCCTAAGTGATCTCAAGGAACGAATCGAATTCGAGCAAATCGTTACTCCTGCGAATTGGCGAGATGACTTCTCGGTCTACCGAGGAGCTACGTTCAATCTTGCCCATAACTTAGGACAGATGTTGCACTTGAGACCGCACAACAAATTCGAAGAATTGGGCGGAGTTTATCTGGTTGGCGGTGGGACTCATCCGGGCAGCGGACTTCCAGTCATCTACGAGTCAACTCGCATCACCTGCAAGCAGCTTCTGCCTGATCTGGGGCTTTCGGCCAAGTTCATCTCTCACGGTTGATTCGACCTTGAACACCTCATTGGATTCCATTTACAACCAAACTGCAATTAGCATCGACGGTAAGGACGTTTCCCTCGAACAGTATCGTGGATCGGTATTGTTGATCGTCAATGTTGCCAGTCGTTGCGGGTTTACCGGCCAATATAAAGAACTTCAAAGGCTGTACGAGCAGTATTGCGAAAGTGGGTTTGCCGTTTTAGGCTTTCCATGCAATCAGTTCGGTTCGCAAGAGCCAAAGAACAACGATGAGATACAGACGTTCTGTTCGTTGACTTACCACGTTACTTTTCCAATGTTTTCCAAGATTGAGGTGAATGGAAACGGTACTCATCCGCTGTTCGTTTACTTGAAGTCACACGCAAAGGGAATTTTTGGTAGCGAAAGTATCAAATGGAACTTCACTAAATTTCTGGTTGGACGGGACGGGAAAGTCATCCAAAGGTACGCCCCAGCAGCATCGCCGATGAGTCTGACGAATGCCATCGAGCGGGCGCTATCACCAATTGTTTGAGAGTGTCGCGTACGACTGTAGTCGGATCGCGGCCTCATCCCATGCACTGTTTCGCTGAGGCTCATATTGCACGATATCGCTCATCGAACGCATCCATCGTCGGCCTTCCGCAATCGACTCGAATCGACCTAAAGCGACCATCTGTGAAACGATGTTTCCGAGAGCAGTTGCTTCGACTGGGCCGGCAATCACGGGTCTCTCACAAGCATCCGCAGTCATCTGGCAGAGCAATTTGTTTTGAACGCCACCCCCGACAATATGAATGGTCTCAAGTCGATAGCCAAGCAATTCCTCAAGCCATCCCAAGCAAATGCGATAACGCAACGCGAGGCTCTCCAATGCAGCACGGGCGATGGCCGCATTGTCCCGCGGCGCCGGTTGACCTGTTCGCTGTGAAAAATCCACAACCGCTTGCAACATGTCGTCAGGGGCAACGAACATTTTGTGATCGAGATCGATCAATGTTTGGAGAGGAGGGGCGCTTGAGGCCATTTTCTCCAATTGACTCCATTCGTAAGTGATTCCTCTTCGCTGCCAAGAAGCTCTGCATTGTTGAAAAGGCCAAAGTCCCGCAATGTTCTTTAGCAATCGGACACTACCATTGGCACCACCTTCATTGGTGAAATTTAGTTTGAAGCAAGCTTCGGTTAAGATCGGTGCTGCTAGCTCAACACCCATCAACGACCAAGTCCCGCTGCTGATGTAACACCAGTTCGGTTTGGCGCTCGCAAACTCGTCGGCTGGTACGGCAATCACAGCAGAGCCCGTATCGTGCGTTGCGGGTGCGATAACTTGGGCATTGGGCTGCAAACCGGTTCTCGAGCGAATGGACGATCGAATGTCGCCGAGGATGGTGCTTGGTTGGATCGGCGTTTTGAAGATATGTTTCGGTATTTGAAGCGCATCTAGAATCTTCGAAGACCAGTTGCCGTTCGACGGATGCAGCATCTGTGTGGTGCTTGCGTTGGTGTACTCATTCGACATGGTCCCTGTCAGTAACCAATTGACAAAATCTGGGATCATCAAAAAGTGTTCGGCAATATCGAGCAAGGGAGACTTTTGCGCTCGCATGGCAACGAGTTGGTAGAGTGTATTGATCTCCATAAATTGGATTCCACTTTCGGAAAATATGTCAGCTTGGGAGATCGACTCAAATGCGAGTTGCATCATGCCTTGGGTCCGTGCATCGCGATAGCAAAATGCGGGTCCGATCATATCTTGGTTTCGATCGAGCAAAACATAGTCAACTCCCCAAGTGTCCACGCCGATACTTTGAATCCGGTCGCCAAACTTTGCTGCAGCTTGACCGATCCCTAGTTCTATATGCTGCCATAGCCCGTGTGCATTCCAATGCAACCTCGAACCGAAAGGGACAGGCGAGTTTTCAAAACGATGAATGTCGCTTAGCTGAATGCGATCGGCGTAGAGCTCGGCTGCGATCACGCGGCCGCTTGAAGCACCTAAATCCACAGCGAGCACAATGTCGGTATTTGTCATTTTGGGTTCTGATTAGAGATTTAAGCGGGCGAAACCGGAGAGCTCGCGCTCTTCCGCTAGCAAGACATCGGAACGGCAAGCGCCAATGGATGTTGGAGCACCGGGTTGGTCTGGTCAGATACCTGACCGTTGCGGCGATTGTATGGCAAGAATCCATCGACTTCAATCAATGCAGGACAGTCACGATCTACGAATTCGCGGTTACAATGCGCTTTCAGAAACAATGGATTCCAAACTAAGGCAAACTTCAAGAACAATTCGTATCGCAAAATGGCAAGAATCTGGACGAACGAAAATGCCTCGCAAGAAGCAGTAAATACCTGGACGCACGGTTTCGGATTTGTTGCGAGCGTCCCGGCTGGAATTGCGTTGTGCTCTATGGCTTCCGCGAGTGGCAGACACATTTTTTGGGCCTGCATCGTTTATAGTTTAAGCTTGTCAGCCATGTATTTCTTTTCGACACTCTCCCATGCGGTTCGCGATCCCGTGGCGCGCGAGAGAGCTCGGGCGCTGGACCAAGGAACAATCTACACTTTGATCGCCGGAACCGTGACGCCATTCGCTTGCAGCGTACTGAGCGGATGGACGCTAACTACCTTTTTGTTCCTGGTTTGGCTGGCAGCGGCTGTTGGTTTTTATTCCAAGGTGTTTGTTAAGCATCGAATCAACAATATGACAGCCGTTTCGTACGTACTGATGGGATGGATCCCTTCGATGTTTTTAGTCGGATATGTCCCTATTGCCTGCTTTGCCATGATGGCGTTGGGGGGAGTACTTTATACTATCGGAACACTTTTTCTCCAAAACGATCATCGATCGTGGTACTTTCATGCCATTTGGCATGTCCTGGTGATCCTTGCCAGCGCCGTTCATTACCTGGCAATCGTACTTTTTGTGTTGTAGTTTGAACGGAAGTGGGACAATCGAAAGATGGCGAGCGAATTTCCGACAGATCTCGATCGGGGAAGACACGCGGTAGTGGCTGTTATTCGCGAAGAATCGCGTTTTCTGGTGATTCGCCGGTCGGAATGGGTCAGGGCCCCTGGATTGCTCTGTTTTCCAGGCGGAGGTATCGAATCGGGAGAGAGCATCGCAATCGCAATGCATCGCGAGTTGATGGAAGAGCTATCTCTTGAAGTTGAAATCGAAACACACCTTTGGACATCCACCACCCGATGGGGTACCAAACTTGAGTGGATCGCGTGCAAGCGCTGCATTGGCTCAGAACCGGTTGCAGCACCGATGGAAGTCGCCGAAATCCTTTGGCTTTCCCACGAAGAGCTTCAACATCGTCAGGATTTGCTAGGTAGCATACCTGACTTCTTAACAGCCTTGGAAAAAGGTGTCTTCCGCTTTGCATAAATCCAGTGGAGTAGGACACAGCCTACAAAAGGTGCAAGCACGCTCTGCGATGCCATTCGCAGTCAAGCTTTTGCCAGGATTACAGGTGGACGGCACTGTGCCTCAGGGCATGCCATCCGTAAACTCGTACGGGAGGCGTACCCCCCGTACGGTATCTATTCGGACTTGGGACAGCCAAACTGGCTAGCTAGAAAGCTCCACCACCACCAAAGCCACCACCACCGCCGCCGCCGCCGCCTGCGGCACCGCCACCACCACCAATGCCGCCACCACCGCCAGCGCCACCGCCACCCGTATTCGTGCCACCCGACACGGTGTTAAACGTGTCAACCGCGATGATGTCGGTAAAATTCGGAAATGGAGCTAAAAGTACATACCGTCTGTCCCCAGAGACAACTCCGGTTACCGACATTTGAGTACCGGCTCGAATGAATGTAAGGATTGGACGATATCCGACAGCTCCCCGGCCCGCGAATGGAAACCCAGCTTGACCACCACCAAACGGGCCATTGCCGAGTCCTCCATTTCCATACTGGCTCAAAAGCCTACCGTATGCGTTCCCTGAATCAGTTCCGTTGCCACTTTGACCGGCTCCGGCACCCGCTGGCGCCATTTGCGCTAGCACGGCTCCGCTGGTAGCTGCTTTTTGCTTTTGAACTTTCGCAAGTTGGGTTTCAAAAATCGGTTCCGATCGATGCCCGTTCTTGACCTCCACCGAAATGATCGCGTCTTGATCGATAGGAACCTGTTGCTGAACAACACGTTGATCTTTCGTTCCGTAGTCGGTCACGATGTTCACTGTCACTTTGCCACCAGAGACTTTACCCCAAACCTTTCGAAGCAAAATACGATACTGCCCAGAGTAGCCATTCGCACAAACATAGGTTTCGGAGTATCCATCCTTGCTTGGCTTGTCGAGGGACGAGCCGTCGGCGAGCAAAAGTCCACCACTCAACGTTCTCGTGTTCGATTTATCGCAAATGGTTCCAGTGGGCTCTTCGACGGAAATGTCAATATCTGCATCACCTGTCCATACAGCTCGTACAACGACGTCTCGGAGTTGTGCATGCTTGAGCTCTTTCTCAAACGCATATGCCTTCATCGTCTCTTTTGCGTTGGTCATTCGAATAAATGACGCTGACGCGGCGAGTAGAGCCTTTTCCATCAACGGCAAATGCTCGTCTGTCCAGGCTTGGCCCAAGATTCCAGTACAGGCCCATCGAATGGATTCTTCGTCTTCAAGTTCAAGGCTAAGAGCCAGTCCAGCTTCGAGCGGTTCTTTCAACATCGGATTCGCGTGATTTGCATCGCGGAAAACGCTCAGTGCTTCGCGCTTCATGCCTTGTCCTGCAAGATACTTGCCAATCTTGATCGCAGCATCAACATCGCCGCCGAAATCGATACTCGACATCAAAACTCTGCGAATCTCCGAACTCGGATATTCGCAACCTTCCATCGCTGTGCTGAGTGCGGTGTACATCCACGCTGCTGGAAGCGTCTTGCGCATCGCATCACCAACCGTGTCGATCACTTCTTGGAAATGTTCTCGCACTTCGTTGTCTTTGTTTGCACGTGAGGCTTTTCTAGCTAATTCCATCTTGCCGACGACCCATTTTGACAGTTCTGCTTCTGCCAGCAGTTTATCGCCGCTATCGCTGGAAACTAGCTGTTCAACCAGTTCCACTGGCGATCGAACCGTCGTGGCTTTGGTGGGTTGGTCCTTCACGTCCATCATGCCGCCCATACCTCCCATGCCACCGCCCATGCCGCCCATGCCGCCTCCCATGCCACCCATACCGCCACCCATGCCTCCCATCATCCCGCCGCCCATGCCTCCCATGCCGCCGCCCATGCCGCCCATGCCGCCCATCATCCCGCCTCCGCCCATCGACAATTGACCAGCACCTATGACTAGGTCGCCGACAGGGTAGACACGGACCACGTTCGCGGAAGCTTGCTTGCTTGTTATTCGCATAACTTCGTCTTGAATAACATAAGTCAACTGCAATGGTTCCAAGATCAATTTGAGTGCGGATCGGAACGATACCGGAGGCAGGTTCAACGTGATAGGCTCGTCCTGGGTGATGTTCTCGTCCTCCAGTGCCTTATCATCGATCACGATAGGAACACCAAAAGTGTCGCTAAAGAACTTCATGACTGCCGATAACGGTTGTGCATTGAAAGCAACGTCAGCTTTTTGATTCAATGCTCGGAAAATCACTCGTTCCGATTCCTTGCCGCCGGACAAGTCAATGGACGCATATCGCTCGATTCGGCGAGCGCTAAGTGCTTGCCAAACATCTGCAGGTGGATACCGAATGGGTGGCTCGTCCACAAACGGTATTAATGCGAGTTCGTTGAGATAAAGTGAATCCACAAAGGCTCGATTCCGTTTGCGGATAACGTCCTCAATCAATTGTGCGTTGGCTGCAAGGTTCGACTCTAAATTGGTCACCACGTCGATTACAGTGTCGCGATTCACTGCTGTGATTTGCGGTGCGATCTCGTTGTTGGCAGCCGCGTAAAGTTGCTGAGCCATCAGCGAATTGTAACGCTCTACCAATTGCTGAACCGTCGAATCTCTACGATCCGTTTCAGTCAAAAGTCGCTTGGTAGCAGATTGGTTTGACTGAACTGCCTCGATTCTAGCATACTCCTCTTTCTTGGTTGCTTCTGCACGAGCCGCCGTTTGAATTGCGCTAGCGACTTGAGATTCCAATCTCGCGCGTCCACCTGCATCGAGCTCCGGCGCGCGGCGAATCTGATCTTGCAACGCCTTTAGGGAAATCTTGGTTGAACCAGGGTCTCGACTCCTTTTCGCTTCCCCAAGTTCACTTCGCACGAGTGCTTCCAACTGTTGAGCTGCTACACGCCGCTGACCCTCATCCTCCGATAGGAGGTCCGATGCGTTTGCAAGTTCACCAAATGGATCGCTGGACGCACTTGAAGTTCCTAAGTCTCCTGGAGCGGATGGAATTTGTGTCGCGTTCACTGGTGGTGGATCCTCTCCGAACGGGCTGTCGCCACCGGCTGAAGACCTGGGCGGCTGAACAAACGGATCGTCACCAATTTGTGCCGAAACGAATTTGACAACACCCCGCGACGAGCCACCTTGCAGGCTGCTCTTCTTGACTGGCTTTGACGTTTTGCGAGATTGCTCCACGGCCTCTAAGATGTTCTTTGCAGAAAGGTTATCTGGAGATCTCTTGAGAGCTTCCTGAGCGATATTAACCGCCGCATCTAAGTCACCTGAGTTCAATGCAAAGCGAGCATCTTTCACCAGCTGTTCCGACGTGTTTGCCATAAGCAACCCAAGCTCTCGCAGCGCATCCGAACCAGGGACCGGCATCAGCAATCCCGAATTCGGAGTTGCTTTAGAAATGACTTGTGACAGAAAAGCAAAATCTGGATTGGATGGTTCGCTCTTGAGATCCCATCCCATCGAGACTGCCTTGCCGAAAACCGTTCCCTCCATTGTCAACTTTCCAGCCAGGGATTCGCTATTCAGGTCGCCGAGGACAATGGTGTCCCGATCCAATCGTAGAGGTGGAAGCTTGCCAGGAAGGACATTTGTGATTCCCTTGGGCCAACTTGCAGCCGATGGCCAGTAGACGGGCGATAATGTCGCCTTCGCCAACTCCGAGCCAATTTGTTGACAAGTCGCATTCACAATATTCTCTCGAACCAAAACGTTTCCACCGGTGTGGCTTGCAAACACTGCGAGCAACTCACAATCGATTCGCGGTCCAATCGCGAGCGAATGAATACTGGTCCGCGATTCACGCAAGTCATCGATCAGCGATTCAAATTCGGCAGTGTTCAGCAAGTTCGTGAGATGGAATCCATCGCCAATGAAGACGATACTGGCGTCAGGCTTGTCCCCAAGTTCGCGCCGTGCCGCACGCAGTGCACCTGCAAGGTCAGTCGCGCCAAGCGGAATCCGCTTTTGAAGTGTCTTGAAACCTGCAACAATCGAATCGCTTGTCGGCGAAGTTGCTTGCGACAAAACGATAGGCTCAACATCGCACGCGAGCAGTGTCACTACCGCGTTTTCAGGCAAAGCCTCTACGATCGATTGCGCCACTTCCATCGAATCGGCACGGAAATCGCCACTCTGGGAGGCTGAGGTATCCACCACAACTGCCACGAGAGGAGACCCGACAGGAGTTAAATCCTTGGTTGCCAATAGACTCAGAGCGAAATGGATTCGACCCTCATCCTTGTACGTCACCAAACGATTGGTGCTGTTTTCCGCTGCCGAAACCATGGGTTCTAAAAACGCCGTTCCAATCACTAACCCCATGCCCAAGACAGAGGAAAGCGAAGCAGAAACGAACTGGCAGGGAAATGCCGACAAACTACGAATCTTCATTTTTATTCGCTCCGAGTAGGCTCGAATGGGGAAGCGGACGAGAGACATAAAATCTTCCGACTACGAATTTCTGACTGGTGAATGGGTTAAAACTCAGGTTCCAATCCACCTGAGGATCAATCTAATCGTATTTCTGATCGCGACCGTTCGCCATTAAAAAACGGACCAATTCAACGATTATCAATTCCTCGAGGTGTTTTCGCAGCCTAAGACGATTTTACCGAGCAAGCAATTCCCGGTCCAATCTTAACAAAGTGGAAAGAATTCTTTCGACAGAAAGGTGAGGTTTCGCGACGCGATAGAAAATGCTCGCTTCCACGAAGTATTTAGCAACTTTACTTGCGAATCCCAGGGGATTTGCCATCAGAACGCATGTGTCGCGTTTTCTTTCTAAGCGTTTGCCAAGCGAACCATTGCGTTTTGCGACATCGAAAACGCCTCCGTTTGCGCAATATCGCACATAGGTACCCAAAGTTATTGATCCGAAATAAACCGAAAATTCCTCAAAATTACCCCAATCCGCTCAATCCAGACTTCAGCCAATTCCGATGACCCTAGAAGGTGTTTTCGTAGACCTACCTTGAATGGTGAGAATGGGATGGAATTGTCAAAAATGTATCGAACAACCAAGACTTTGGTGCACCCTGGTCGATTCTGGGCTTTGCTGCTCGCATTGAACCTGTGCTCGATGGTTCCATGCCTCGCTCAGAACAACGCGGATGATGACGAACCCAAAGGAAACTCATCTTCGACTAACGTTTTTTCCAAGTTTTTTGGCTCTCCCAGCAAAAAACCAAGCACATCGGCCCCGAAGCCAAAAACTCTTGCCACTCCAACCGCAAGCAAAGGGACTCGCAACGGGTTCCTCGTTCCACTTAAGTCCTTTTCTAAGGTTTTTCGTGGTAATGCCGAAGCCGATTTCACCGAGGAATTAGAAGACACTCGCGTCGCTCTGCCATCAGCCTCTCGAACTCCCCGCGAGCCATTTCGAACGCTGCCGCGAGTTCAAGAACGCCGAGACCGTGCGTCCAACGACATCCAAGTCGAGAAAAGTGCACCGGACTTTGGCTCCCCTCAGTTACTTGACACCCCTACTCGTGCCGCACCGATCGTCCGTTCAGGTCAATCGCTCGCCTCCAAAGCGGAACCGCCATCCAACGGCCTTTTATTGTTGTCAACTCCAAACACACCGATGACAACACCGACAAAACGGGAGGAACCGAAGATTAGCTCGTCCGATCTAGTGTTGGAATCCAACTCGACATCGCGTCGAACTGCCATGGACAATCTAGAAACAAAAACACCCTCGCGCCCCGCTTCTCCGCCACCTACATCTAAGCCTGTGTCGAAAACACGGGCCAATCCGGAAATCGCCCAGGCGAATTCTAACGCGAATCAATTGACTGCAATCGCTCTCGACACAACACGCAATCTAGAAGCACCTTCAATGCTCGAACTTGGTGCATCCGACTCAAGCGATGATGGACCTAAGATCCGCCGCACGAACACAACCAATCGGACTGCAGTCGCATCGAAACCCAAGGAAGCTGATAAGCAAGCGACGCCAAAGCCCGCTGCGACACCTAACATTCCAACAGAAAGTCTTCAGAGAGAGATGGCGTTGCCAGGCGTACGCGTCTCGGTCAACGGCCCAACATCCATGCTCGTCAATCAAGATGGAAGCTATGAACTCATTGTCAAAAACGAGGGCTCCGAGCGTCTCAATGGGCTCGCAATGAGAGTTGCCGTCCCACATCATGTGACACTCGGAAAAACTACCGTCTCTGGAGGTTCCACTCAATTGGACAACGACCAAGACGGAAACGCTGTCGTTTGGGAACTCGACCATGTGCCTGCCGGAGATTCAAGGTCGATTCAACTGGTGATGCAAACTTCCAAGCCGGAACACTTCGCGCTTGGAGTTGAATGGACCGTTTTGCCACAGTCGACCGAGTTGCAAATCCAAATCCAACAGCCTCAGCTTGCTCTCGCTCTCGAGGGTCCATCTGAGGTTGAATTTGGCAAGCCACAAATGTACCGAATTCGAGTTCGCAATCCCGGTAACTCAGACGCAAAAGCAGTGTTGGTCTCTCTTTCAGCCGAACCGTACGGAAACAATCAGTCGGATATCGGGGACGTTGCGGCTGGTAGCGAACGTATCGTCGAAGTCGAACTTACGTTTGAAAAGTCTGGTTCACTTCCAATCAAAGCCACTGCGACCAGCTCCCCATCCCAACTCAAGGCCGAGAGCTCCATTGAAGTTCAAGTGCGCCAGTCGGAATTGGTGGCCACTTGGTTTGGCCCTACCGAGTTCTATCAAGGAAGCGTTGCCGATTTCGATTTGGAACTCACCAACACCGGATCGATCCCAGCCGTTGCTACCACTTGCAAAGTAAGATTGCCATCGGGTACCGAAGTTGTCTCAATGCCACCCGGTGCTGTTCGAAGCGGTGAATTCGTGAAATGGGACATCAAAAAGATTGGTACGGATGAGAAAATGACTTTCCCCTTTCGGTTGTCACTTACGAAAATCGGCGACAACCCTTTCGCGTTCACCGCCGAATGCAGCTCGGGCGGAGAATCTAAAGCAGACTTCTCAACGATCGTCGATTCGATCGCAGACTTGCATTTGTCCGTCGTCGATCCGACAGCGCCCGCTCCGGTGGGCCAGCCAGTTGTGTATGAAATCGTAATTACGAATCGCGGCAAGAAAGCGGCATCCGATATAGAAGTGATCGCTCAATTTTCGGAAGGAATTGAACCCCTTCGCTTGGAAGGGCACACGGGCCGCGTTGTGCCCGGTCAAGCGATATTCAATTCGATTCCGTCCATCCAACCCAACGAAAAATTAGTCTTGCGAATAGTCGCAGAAGCTTCGAAGCCCGGCGTCCACCGATTTCGAGCTGAAGTCAAGAGCCCAGGAAGCGACGCCGATTTGCTCGAAGAGGAATCGACACGCTACCTCGCGACCGGCCTGAAACCCGATCGCCGCTAGTAAGCCAACCAACCAACGTTTCAAAACATTTGGTCAACCCGCAACAGACTATCTAAGTTCGGTTGCTTGCATGCCTCCTTGCATTGGATCGCGATAGGTGGATGCCGGCGACATGCCCCAGGTGGGCGGGGGCGTTGCATAGGGACTGCTGTTTGGCCGAAAATCAGTTGGGCTTGGATTGCTGTTTCCCCAAATGTATGGCTGGCTGTATGGCTGGCTAACTGGCGCGTTCGACGCGACGTAGCTTGGAGGTTTACTGGTGCTGCCAAACGGGTCGCTGCTAAACAAGCTTCCGGTTGCAGATACAAAGGCCGGCCACTGATAAACGGGTAGCGAGGCCGTGTTCGTGTACGACGTCGGTTGCGATGGCGGATAGGACGCTGGGTATTGCTGATAAGACGCTGGGTATTGCTGATAAGACGCTGGGTATTGCTGATAAGACGCTGGGTATTGCTGATAAGACGCTGGATAGGGCTGTTGAACCGGTTGATTGCTTGCGACTAGATTTTGGCCACTAGGATTACTTTGCTGTACCGGGACGGCAGGCAAGACAGAGTTCGAAGCGTAGGTCGATGTGGAATAGGCTGGATTTGCTGTGTTTGGGTAGTATGGCAAAGGAGCTTGCGCGATCGAATTTGGATTTTGGCCATACGTATAGCCGGCGTAGTTGCCTGCGGGATTCGAAACTGGATAGCCTATTGGGCTCGTCGGAAATCTCGAAGCATTGCGATTGTCTTGTGCCGTTTGTGCCGTTTGCTGAACTATATTGCCCCCAACCAAATTGCTAGGGTTCGTCGCAATTGCGTTGGCGCCATTGGGTGTATTAACCAAGGGGCGATCGACGAATCGCGGGCGCTGCTCCGATTGTGTTAAAAGGATTGGTACCATTCGCGGTACATCCTGCAATTCGTATTTTTGATAGGTCACTGGCTCGTTGACTTGAACATAACTTGGCTGATACTGAACGACGAGGACATTTTGCCAAACCTGTTTCGGAGAGGCGAAAGGGTTCGAACTAGGGACATTCCGGAGTTGTGGCTGATAGGAATAGATTGGGGTGTATTGAGTCTTGGTTACGGTTTTGTTTTCCGTCACGGTTTTCGGCATGTAGATTCGCTCTGTGACCTGCTGAAATGAATAGTTGACCACGGGAACCGCTTCATTGATAACATAACGCCCGTAGGGTTGCCCCGTTTGATCCACGAAAGTCATTACGGGTGCACTGGCCGCAAAACCGTCGCTATTATTTGGCTGGCTGGTATTGGTTGTCGCAGCGTTAGCTGGCATTTGATTGTTTGGAGGTAGCACGTCGCCCTGACTTTGCACTTGAAACGCGGCTGCCATCGAACACATGCAAACGACTGCGATTAAAACGACTGCGATCAAAGCCGCAATCGGGTGACGGAATGTCTTAAGTACATCGAGTTTGAGGAGCATAGTCTTGCCGGATTGGATACTAAAATATCTTCGATGCCCGCAGTCGGGTGGGACGCTATTGCTAGCTTCGCAGGATTCCATCGCTAGACTGGTTCAGTTGTCCCGCGATGGAAAGCTGACGAATGTTATGGGTCGTACTGTTTCTGCGTTTTCGTCGCAAGGTCTAGTTAGCGAAAACGGTAGATGGGTCTACTTGTTGGAAAACGGAACTCCGTGTTTGCTCGCAGAAGAAGCCATCGAGTTGCATGCCAAATTGCTGTGAAAAAATCCGTGGATCATCACCGAAGGGCTCGCGCCCAGTTGCAATAGTTTGGCAGCAGAAAGGCGCAAGCCGTCCGGTGAGCCGAGTAGAAGAAAAAAGGACAGCCTCCCAGGGTGACTGCAACGTTTAGGTGGTTTGCGAAAAATGCGTTGAGGTTTCTTCCTTGGGAATCTTTTCGGAAGAAGTTAAGTATTCGGGCGAGGAGGTTCGATACACCAAGAGCGGGATGACTATTCCGCCTGGGTAAAGATTTCCACTTGCGTCAACAGGCACGTTCGACGCGAGTCTCCGGCCTCAAAACATGGAAGAGACAGTCGTGAATCGCTTAACCGCACTCTTACTCGTATTGACGATTGCTGATGGCAATGCCTTCGGCCAAGGTCAAGCATCGAATCGCGCAGGCAGTCCCCCTGTACGCCTCGCCCAAAATATGGTTGTCCCCGCTAGATCCAGCTCGGTACCGCGGCCGTCAAAACCCGCAGGTCGACTTGTATCGCAGAGCTTGATGGCTCAAAGCAGTATGGGCGATGAAGTCGTTTATGAGGACGCGTCGGAAAACGTTGTTCTGGGCGATTCCTATGATCCCAACGAAGGCCTTGCCGAGATTGGAGGTGGATGCACTTCTTGCGGCGGAGATGGCTGCAATAGCTGCGGTACCGGCCGCGGAAGCAGTTGTGGCAGCCCTCTCGGATTTGATCTATGCAATCCAGGCGGTGACTTCGGTGGTCGTCAACTCTGCATTTGCTTGCCATCGCATGGTTGGGTTAGTGTCGAGTACCTGAACTGGTATCAGTCAGGTATGGAATCTCCAGCACTCGTAACGACTTCGCCTGTTCCAACGGCACAGAATCTTGCAGGAGTGCTCCCACTTGCAACGACTCTTTACGGTGGAAACAACGATATCCTAAGCAACCGAATGAATGGTACTCGAGTGCGATTTGGGTGGTGGTTTGCCAACCATCCCAACATCGGTGTCGAAGGTGAATACTTGGGATTCGGCACCAAAACAGAATCGTTTGACCGTCAATCGACAGGCAATCCGATCTTGGCACGACCGTTTTACAATGCCGTCACCGGTTTGCAGGATTCCGAACTAGTCGCATATCCGAACGTACTTTCCGGTCGTGTTCGAACCCAAGCGGATTCGACTTTTAACGGAGCTGCTGTACGATTCCGACGCATGCTGTGCTGCAGTAGCGGATGCGAATTCTCGCCGATCGCTTGTGGTCCAGTCCCATCCCAGTCACGTATCGATGCGACGCTCGGTTGGAGATTTTATGAGCTCAAGGAAGGTTTGGAAATCCGAGAGGATTTGACATCCCTCAGTACCAGCAACCCAGGTAGTTTCATCATCAACGACAAATTCCAAACACGCAACCAGTTCAACGGTGCAGAGCTTGGATTCCAATGGATGGGACGACGCGGATTCTGGTCGCTAGACATGCTCATGCGAATGGGAATCGGCAACACGCTTCAGACCGTGACGATCAACGGAAACACGCAAACAACACAAGGTGCGACCGTAACCAACGCAAACGGCGGTTTGCTAGCTCAACGCACCAATATTGGAGGCTATTCCCGAAATCAATTGGGCGTTGTGCCAGAATTGGGGGCCACGCTTGGCTACCAAGTATCGCAACGCTTACGCTTCACGGCCGGTTATTCGTTCATCTATTGGAGCAACGTCGTCCGTCCAGGGGACCAAATCGATACAACCGTCAACCCAAACCTACTTCCGCCAGAGAATCCTACACAAACTGCGTTCTTGAACCCCAGCTTTGCCTTCCGAGAAACCGATTATTGGATTCAAGGGGTGAGCTTTGGTAGCGAGTACCGATGGTAACCATCTGGTACCTAGTCAGCTAAAGAAATTCATGTTCTAAGGCTCAATCGAATGGAAATTCTTTTGAGCCTTAATTCATTGAGTGCCCGAGACAGATTCCCTCAAGTACACAATTCAAAATAGTATCGCAGATGGAATGGATGATGACAGGCACGCAATTCACATGATTTGCGTCCGCTTCATTTCAGCCACGCGTCCAAGATGGAGAATGATGATGGCCGGCCTGTTAAATCGACTTTATGAATTATTGAGCGGCTCGCAAGCGTCTCGTAGTTCTTCCGCAAACAAAATTCGAAACAGGCGAAAATTGCGACTGGAGTTGCTCGAAGGCCGAGCATTGATGGCTGCCAACATCGCTGGAACGGTCTTCCAAGATTTAACGGACAATTCGCTGGACGCAGCAGACCCAAGGTTATCGGGCGTTTCCATTGCTCTGTTTCGCGATGGTGGTAACAACACATTCGACAATGGTGCCGGTGATGATATCGTTTCTGGTACGACAACATCTGCGGTCGCAACGGGTGCGTACAGCTTCAGCGTAACGACTGCCGGCACGTACTTCGTAACACAAGCCAGTGTCGCGCCGGGGCTCATCCAACGGCCTACTCAGCGCGTTCAAACCGTGATCATCTCGGCTGGCGATTTAAACGGTCTCACCAATGTCAATCCGATCGATACGTTTGACACAACGTCTCAGTCCATCTCGGCTTCTTTTGGAGGAACGAACCCTGCATTCTCGGTAGCTCCACTTTTGCCAGCAGAAGGCATTGGGGGAGAACGTGACATGTTTGTCAATGCGACGGCTGGTACTGTCTCCATGCAAGCCGATACGCCATCGACTACCAATTTCTTGGCCTTTGACGTTGGGGCAGCATCCAACGGTTCTCGCATTCTGACCTACGATGGAGCGGATGGTAATGCACAAGTTCTTGACACCAATGGGCTTGGCGGAATTGACCTGACCGATGGGGGTGCTTCCGTCGGATTCCGATTGAAAATCGGCGGCGAGGCGGGAACCAATTTGGTGATTACGGTGAATAGCGGAGCGAACACCTCGACGCGAACCGTTGTCATTCCAACTACGTCGGGTGCAACCCCCTCTGCAACGCTCGATATCCCGTTCTCAAGCTTCACCATTGGCAACGGAACCGGAGCCAATTTCGCATCTGTGGGTGCATTAACATTCGAAGTGACCGGGCCAGACGCGGCAGATGCCATCATCGATAACATTGGAACGTACAGCGAAACGACGTTCGTCCGCAACTTCGCCAATCTTGCGCCGATGAGCATCGGAGATCAGGTGTTTGCAGATCGAAATAACAACGGACTTTTCGATACCACTGGCACTCCTCCTGAAGTCGGTATTTCGGGCGTTACGTTGCAACTCTTCACGGACACGAACAACAACGGTGTTTTCGATCCAGGTATTGATGCAGCCACCTTGGATAGCACGAACGTTCCGATCACTGCAATCACAAATGGAACGGGCATCTACACATTTAACAACCTATTCCCAGGTCGCTACTTTGTTGTAATTCCTAGCAGTCAACTGGCAATAGGTGGAGCCGCCGCAGGTTTCGTAGTTAGTTCAACAACTCCCGATACGCAGCCCAACAATGCAAACAAAGGGGTCGCGTTAGCGGGTACTGGCGTCGTCACTTCACTGGTTTCCCTCAATGCGAACGCCGCTCCCATCGATGATGGAGACGCCAACGCCAACAGCGATTTGAGTTTCGACATCGGTTTAGTACCTCAATTTGATTTGACCGTCGGCAAGACATCGACAGCAATCGTTGCCGCCACAGGCACGACCATAACGTACTCGGTAACAGCTCGCAACGATGGTCCTTCGGCTGCGACGGGAGTCACGCTCCTTGACAATATTCCAGATGGGATTCGAGTGATCAGCGCGATCTCTAACGTCGCTACCGATGTCGTTACGGTTCCTGCAAGTGCGTCCGATACGACGCCAGCCAACCCGGACGATATCTCGATCACAGTAGGTAGCTTAGCAGCCAGCAGTGCAACGCAACGGACTTACACGATCGTAGCAGAAGTCCTGCCAATTACGACAGGTACGGGTTCGCCTGCGGCCCTCGTGAATTCCGCAACGATTGCTGGACTTGGAACAGAGCTTACCGTTCTCCCGAATTCGGTTGCACTCTCATTACCAACACAGTTGGTGAACGATCTGGCTGTCGTCAAGACGGTTACGACGAATCCAGCTTCAACCGGCAGCCCGGCAGTTGCCGCACCAGGCACGACGCTGACTTACACAGTAGTCGCTCGCAATGACGGGCCTTCTCGAGCGACCACGGCACGCGTACTTGATAATTTGCCAGATGGAATCCAAGTCTTGACGGCGACCTCCAGTGATGTCACGGACACCGTTACGATACCTCCGTCGGCACAAGACACCATCGCTTCCAATCCGGACGATTTATCCGTTTTGTTAGGAGACCTACTGGTAGGTGTAAACAACCAAACCACGATCACGATCACCGCAGTGGTGCTCGCCACGACCTCAGGGCTCTTTACCAACACAGCCACGATTGCGTCGACCAATTTGACGGAAAACAGCGATCCAAACTCCGCCAATAACACGAGCCAGATCGGTACCAATGCTCAACGAAGCATTGATCTGGCAGTGACAAAGTCGATTACCACCAATCCCGCATCGACAGCAACTCCTGCAACGGCAACCCCGGGTTCTACCTTCACTTACACGATCCTGGCTCGAAACGACGGCCCCTCAGCAGCCACAGCGGTTCGTGTGACCGACAACCTTCCGGACGGCATTCGGATCCTTTCGGCGATTTCGTCCGACGCAACCGACACCGTAACGATTCCAGCCACAGCACAAGACAACATCCCTGCGAACAACGATGATATCACCATCGACGTTGGCAATCTTGCGGTTGGCGGTGCAGGCATTCAAACAACGATCACCATTGTTGGCGTTGTGTTGAATGGAACCATCGGCAACTTCACCAACGTTGCAACAATTGCGTCGACCGATACCGTCGCAAATATTGAAACGAACACGACCAACAATACTAGCTCGATCGCGGCGAGTGCCCCTCGAACCGTAGACCTAGCGGTGACCAAGAACGGGCCGACCACGGCCATATCTGGGAATACGATCACCTACACGATGACGGCGACCAACAATGGTCCATCGGATGCGATCGGAACTCAAGTAGTCGACAATATTCCGGATGGAATTCGAGTCATCACTGCAACCATCAACGGAACCTCCATTACCATTCCAGCAACGGCATCGGACTTCACGGCTTCGAATCCAGATGACTTGATTTTCCCTGTGGGTGCGTTGGCGTCTGCCGCGACGAACAACACAATCACCATCGTCGCGGCAATCTTGCCAAATTCGACGGCTGCTTTGGTGAACAGCGCGGTGATTAGTACGACGGATTCCGCTTCCACGGATACCGTAAGCACGAATAATTCCGCATCGGTTACGACGACGCTAACACAGCAAAACGATGTCGCAATAACCAAGAGCGGACCAGCCAGCATACAGGCGGGAAGTGAAATGACGTACACCTTGACCGTAACGAATAACGGTCCTTCGACAGCGTCAACCGTGAATGTTGCGGATACTTTGCCCACCGGCGTAACGTTTGTTTCTGGTACATCTTTGATCGGTTCTACCCCTGCGGGTACGGTCTCGTCAGGTGCGAATAATACGGCCAACGTTGTCATCCCTGCATTGGCACCAGGTGAATCGGCAATAGTCACGATCCGAGCGACGGTGGCCACATCCTCAACGGGAAACATCACCAACACAGTAACGGTAACGGCAGCGAACGACTCGGTTTCGACCAACAACAACGCTTCCGCCACAACAACGGTAACATTACCAGCCGCAGTGAACGTGACCGGTCGTATCTATGTTGACAGCAACAATGATGGTGCGGGCCAGTCAACGGAGCCAGGCATCGCAGGAGTGACCGTCACCTTAACGGGAACGCCAACAGGATCTACCGCACCGATCACGCGGACCACAACTTCGGACTCCACGGGAGCTTACACATTTGCAAGCGTCGATGCCGGAACGTACACTGTTCTATCCTCGGAAGCTCCCGATTTCAATTTCAGGGCTGCCAATCCAGGGACGACTGGCGGTACTGCTGGAACGCGTCAAATTGCCTCGATTACAATAGCCGGAATAAACTCGACTGCTAATAATGTGGGATTCACGCGAGTGTTCAGCAAACGACTGTTCCTAGCTTCTGGCCCAACTATTTAAGTTTCTAAGGACGAATTTTAAGCCACCATGTCCGAAAATCCACGCGTTGTTTGGCATGATCAGTCGGTTTCCAAACAGCGACGATTGGAACGAAATGGGCATGGTGGTTGCGTAGTCTGGTTTACCGGATTAAGCGGATCGGGGAAAAGCACGGTCGCGAATGTCGTGGATAACATGCTCTTCGAACGCGGTGTGCAGACATTTCTCCTTGACGGAGACAACGTGCGCCATGGGTTGTGTGCGGGCCCCAATCTCCTTGAGCCAGTCCATGGGCCCGACTTCGCCAAACGATTTGGTTTGGGATTCGGACCGCAGGACAGAGAAGAAAACATTCGTCGCGTTGGCGCGATCACCGAACTCCTCGCTTCCGCCGGCATGATCTGCTTGACCGCCTTTGTCAGCCCGTATCGCATCGATCGCAATCGCGTCCGATCGTGGGTCGAGTCGAGCGGCAATCCAGGATGTTTTTTGGAAGTATTTGTCAACACACCTCTGGAAATATGTATCGCTCGCGACCCAAAAGGACTCTACCAACAGGCGATTGAAGGTAAAATTAAGAACTTCACCGGTATTTCGGATCCGTACGAACCGCCCGACAGCCCCGATCTCGAACTTGCCGGTGGGACACAACCGCCGGAGCAACTCGCTGCTCAGGTAATCCAATTGCTTACCGACAGAAAAATATTGTCCAAATGAAACTTTCAAAAAGATTGTTTTCTATCACTCGGGTTCACACACTTGTTTTTGTTGCGATACTCCATATCGGTGCAATTGGCCAAGAAAAAAAGGCTGCGGAAGATCTTAGCGAATCCCAAAAGGCTTTTTGCAGCAAAAACAATTTGCTGGCGTATGCAGAAAAAGCGGCCAAATGGAAAGCCGAAGTGGATAGATTGTCGGAGAAGAATGCTACCGAAGGGAGCGACTCCGACATCTTGTGCCTAGGTAGTTCAAGCTTTCGAATATGGGACAGCATCAACAAAGATATGGCACCATACAAGATGTTGCGACGGGCATACGGAGGTGCGAAATATTGCGATTTGGCCATCTTCACTCCGAAGCTCATAGACGGACTTAAGTATCGCGCTGTGCTCATCTTCGTTGGCAACGACATCACTGGCAGCGATATCGACAAGACTCCAGGCGAGGTTGTTCGACTCGCCAATTTGGTGATTGCATCCATCCGAAGCCAAAAACCTACCGTGCCCGTTTTCTTGATCGCGATTACCCCAACACCATCGCGATTCAAAGTCTGGCCAAAGATTCAAGAGGCGAACCAAGCGTTGGAAGTATTAGCTGCAGGGCACCCAAACACATTCTTTATTAAGACCGAAACGAGCTATTTAACGGCAAACGGCGAGCCTCGCTCTGAGCTCTTTCTCAAGGACAAGCTGCATCAGAATCAACAAGGTTACGACCTCTGGTCCAGCATCATCAAACGCTCGCTCTCGAGCGTGGTATCGGAGTAGATGGTTTCGAGACTTCATTGATGCAAATAAGAACGACAATCATTCGCTTGGTGTTCTGGATACTGATCCTGCTTGCAGTTTTCGCCATTGCAGGTTTGGTTTATGGATTGGTTGGGTTGCTGCAATCGATGCCAATTCGCGGCCGGGACTCCTCGATGTTGCGACTGATTGGTTTTATGGCCGCCAATTTACTGCTGACGCCGTGTGCTTGGTCATGGGACCTGCCCCAACGCGCTGGCCTTCGTTTCATGGAAAGACTGGATTGCAGCAGTAAAAATTGTCGCTCCGGAACTTGCCGAAATGCTTCCCACCGAAGTCCGACCTACAAGTTTTTCGCAAATACCATTCCGTGTTCGATAGAGCGAAAGCCCAAGCGTAGCAGAAGAGTAATCGTTGGCTGGTGGTCTGCCGAAGCGTAGGTTCGAACCGCGTACTTGCGCTCTTGTTGTAGTTGCCGAAGGGATTCCGCCATCAAATAGATGAACCGTTCGCGAGCCTCGTCACCTGCCGGAACTGCAGGCAGCCAAAGACGAACCACACTTGAGTCAATTTCCGAGTAGGTTGGGTCCGGGTACCAAAACATGATTTCGTATTCAACTTTCGGAGGCGATCGCAGTACCAAATTGAATCGCACCTGTTCGCAATGGCCTAGTACCGAACTTTGCCACCATTGATTCGAGTCTTCGTCGAGCAACCTGCCAACCGTACACGTCCGCCGAATACCTATTTGCAACCGATCCATAGGTGGTCGAAACGAGGACAAATCCATTTCCCAACACTCTGTGGGGCGAGTCGTTTGGAATCCAGCGTGGCCCAACCAGCGTTGAGTGCGCGCGTCGCGAGCCACAACACCCATCAAATTGTCGCCATCTCCTATACCTAAATAAAAAGCGTTTCGCTCTGTGGTGCCAAGAGCTGTAATGTTGGTTGCCCCTTGCAATTTCAGCGTATCCTGTGCGTGTTTCAACAACATAGCTGCGATATTGTCTTCGTCTTTGTTCTGGGAAACACATAGGTTATGAACGATTGCATTTACGTCGCTTGCACGGTTGCCCGCGAGGTTACTAGCAAAGCCAAAATGAACGAATCCCAGTGCTTTGTTGTCGTTGGCCACTGCCAACGCGAGGGTGTCGCGATCGAAGAACGGCTTGCTCAACACACACTGGTCCCACGCGCTGACAGAGCAGGTGCTGTCGCAGTGGAAGGCGGAGTGGTGATCTAGCCATAGCTTTGAGAGTTGAGGAGTATCAGTGTTGAGAAACGACCTGATCGTCCACACAGCCATCACCCGAGAACCGCTGGGACGCGGAAGCACTCCGAATCCGAGGCAGGTGCATTTTTGAGAACTTCCGTACGAGCAAGTGATTGCCCGCACACATCGGGAGCAAGCACATTCTGCAAGTCAAAGGCGTGAACCATTGGCTCAACGTTTTCGGTATCAACTTCGGAAAGTTGATCGACTAGTTCGACAATTTTACCGAGTTTAACTGTGAGATCGTCCATTTCTCCAGGTGCCAAATAAAGCCTGGAGAGATTTGCGACTCGAATCACATCTTCGGCAGACAAAGCCATCGAAGGACCTCAGTTGGAACAAAGAGGGGAGAGCAAAACTAAGAGGGAAGAGCAAATGGCTTGGCTCGAACGGCCTTGCGAATCTTTCCGCTACGAATGCATTGAACACACACTCGAATCGAACGTACTTGGCCATTCGGCAACGAAACCTTGACGTTTTGAAGATTTGGTGTGAACCTTCGCTTGGTGATACCAGTAACCTTGGTACCGACGCCGCCCAAATACTTAGCTTTACCACGCGTCTCAATACTGTTTCCGACAGACGCCGCTTTTTCGCACACTTCGCAAGACTTGGACATGATCTAACCTTAAAATCACCGACGATTCGAACCATTGAGTGTTGACTTTTGTCCCTGATAAGGGGACCGAAGTATAGCCGCCAAGCCGTGGTTCGCAACATCAAAACAGATCTTACCTACCCCAATTGATGAAAAATCGCAGGGAAATTACACTCAACGGCAAATCAATGCGGATGGCATTCCTCCTACTCCGAACTCAACATCGCGGATCTCCTGCAAAATGACTGTTCAGAAGTTCACGCGAGAATTTGCAAGCGTAATCGAGTCGGCCGGTGGATTGGCTTGTGCCGTCAAAGCGGATGCCATTTTGGTCCTGCTCGATAGCGCAACGGACTGGGAACGACTTCGCGAACTTGTCCCCGCCGAGATCAAACGCATCCTGGTTGCGGCAGATCGAATCGAGGACCTTGCCGAAGCGGACAAATTTGGCCTCATTCCGCTTGTCCTCAACAAAGAGGATTCACCGCTTCTCGAACGATTGCAGCATGCACTCCTAGAAGCGGTTGCGGACGAACTCCTGGCGAACCATTGCGACGTCATTGCGGTCTATTGTGGATTTGAAGTCCATCGAATCGATTCAATCTCAATCATTCGACTGGATGAACGTATGCGGCGCTTCACGAGTCGGGATTTGCAACGCCTCGAAAGCTCCGTGCCGCTCAACAATCTGAAGATTGTAATCGACCTTGCCGTTCAGATCGGACGCGAAGGCCGCGAAGGGAAAAAAGTGGGCACGATGTTTGTCGTAGGCGATACCCGCAAAGTGCTCCAACACTGCAAAGACAGTGGGTTTGACCCACTCAAAGGCTACAGTCGCAAGGGTCGGAATCTTCATGACGCCCGCGTTCGCGAGGACATCAAGGAAATCGCACAGATGGATGGTGCTTTTGTCGTGTCTGCCGATGGTGTGGCCGAACGATCTCGCCAGATCATTGAAATGCTTCACGAGAACCTTCAACTCTCCAAAGGACTGGGTTCAAGACACTGGGCCGCTGCGGCTATCACGCAACGCACCAAAGCCATCGCAATCGTCGTCAGCCAATCGAGTAGCACGGTTCGCGTTTTTCAAAACGGAGCACTGGTACTTCGTATCGAACCAATGGAACAGGCCGTAAAATGGCAAGAGTTTAACTACGAACCTCCCCCCAACGAAGCTGCGGATTAGAAAGTGCGGATTAGATAACATGTCACACCCATTCGTTGCGGTGGTGACGGGCGCATCGAGCGGGATCGGTAAAGCGGTCGCGATTGAATTCGCTCGTCGCGGTGCGAGCCTCGTCTTGCATTGCCGCCAAAATCTGGCCGGCCTTTCTCACACCGTTTCGGAGATCCAGCATGTCGCGAAAAGTGACATTGGACTATTGACTGTCGTGTCCGATATACGAGACCTTGATTCCAATCGATCGTTTGTCGACGCAGCCTTTGAACGATTTGGCTTCGTCGACGCCTGGATTAATGCTGCCGGTGCCGACGTTTTGACCGGCGAGGCTCGCGGCCATTCCTTTGCGGACAAACTTGCTTTGCTTTGGGCGACAGATGTATATGGAACGATGATTTTGAGCCGGATGGTAGCAGCCAAGATGCTTGAACAGCCATACAATCCAGTTAGGCTTCCGTCCATGATTCACATCGGCTGGGATCAGGCTGAACATGGCATGGAAGGAGATAGCGGCCAATACTTTGCAGCCACCAAAGCTGCGGTCGCAGCATTTTCAAAAAGCCTCGCGAAAAGCGTTGCTCCACGCATTCGCGTCAATTGCATCGCGCCTGGATGGGTTCAAACCGAATGGGGCTCGCAGACCTCGTCCGAATGGCAAAAACGCGCCACGGGAGAATCGATGCTAGGCCGTTGGGGAACGCCCCAGGATATCGCTCGCGCCGTTGCTTCGGTAAGCTTAGGGGACGGCGCGTTCATCAATGGACAAACGATTGCGGTCAATGGCGGTTGGCAGAGTATGTCCTTGTCCGTAAAATCCGAATCAAAACTCAACGACTAGTATTACGGGAACGAATTTTGAATGGCAAAGCGTGCGGCAAAGAACCATCCCATGCTGGTTGGATTCGAGGAATTGTTCCCCGCCGAACCCGCAGCCAAACCCGTGGCCGAAATAGCTGCTGTAGAGGATCGGCTCCCATCATCATCCCCTGAGAGCAACAGCGCGGGCGACCCCCAACACAACGACTCATCCAGCGCCACCAATGCAATCGCTCGCCACAATCATCCGTTTCCAGTGACGGGCGATTTAGTCATTCTCGTCGACTCCCATTCGCTCATCTATCAAGTCTTCCATGCGTTGCCCGCGATGACGAGTCCGCAAGGGGTCGAGGTCGGTGCAGCCCATGGATTCCTTCGCGACATCGCGAATTTACTGGAACAGTGGAAACCTGATTTCTTGGTCTGCACGTTTGATTTTTCCGGAACAACGTTCCGAAACGAACTGTATGATCAGTACAAAGCCAATCGTGAACCGATGCCCGATGCATTGCGCGATCAGATTCCCATGATCCACCGATGTCTCGATACACTCGCTATTCCCAAGGTATCGGCTCCCGGTTTCGAAGCCGACGATATCATTGCCACTTTGGCATATCAAGCCGAACAGCAAGGCGCTCGCGTTTTGCTGGTGACAAGCGACAAAGACTGCCGGCAACTTCTCTCGGACCAAGTCCAAATGCTCAACGTTCGCAAAAACGAACTTTTTGGCGAAGCGGAACTGAAAAAAATCTGGGGGATTCGGCCAGATCAAGTGGTTGATTTTCAATCGCTAGTTGGCGACTCATCGGACAACGTACCCGGGGTGCCACTTATCGGACCCAAAGCTGCACAGCAATTGCTCGACCAGTTCAATACGCTCGATGAAGTGCTCGACAATATCGATCAAATAGCTGGCGAAAAACGCAAAGAGAATTTACGAAACAATCGCGAATTGGCTTTGATGAGCCGCGATCTCGTTCGGCTCAGGCGAGATTGCCCAATCGATATTCCTTGGTCACAAATGCGTCCAGGTATTTTCGATCGTCAACAGGCTATGGATTTGTTCCGCGAACTTGGTTTTCGAAAACTCTCCGAGTCTTTCGTCGCACTACTCAAAGACATCGCGCCAGAACCACCTTTCAAATTGCCCACAAACGGTTACTGTACCGTTCGGACGCAAGACCAACTCTGCGAACTCATCAACCACCTCACCATTGCTACCACCATCGCTATTGATACCGAAACGACCTCCACCCGCCCGCGAGATGCGGACCTGGTCGGTATCAGTCTTTCGTGGGCCGAAGGCCAAGCCGCTTACATTGCAGTAGCAGGACCAGCCGGTGAGGAACACCTCGAACTGGCTGCCGTTCGCGATGCCATCGCTCCTTTGCTTGCCAGCTCAGACAAGACTTTTGTAGGCCAAAACATCAAGTACGATGCCATCGTATTGCGGTCGCATGGAATGCCAATTGCAAACATCGGCTTCGATACGATGGTCGCGGATTATCTGCTCGACGCGGGTGGCCGAAATCACGACCTGAACGATATTTCGAAACGGTGGCTTGGCCATACCAGTATTCCAATTGAATCGCTGATCGGTACCGGGAAAGATCAAATCACCATGGATCGTGTTTCGGTTGCAAGCGTTTCGACCTATGCATGCGAAGATGTCGACGTGCCATTCCGGTTGATTGCACCTATGACGGAACGACTCCAAGAGGAGCAACTCCTCGACGTCATGCATCAACTGGAAATCCCTCTCATTGGTGTCCTTGCCGACATGGAAACCGAAGGAATTCGAGTCGACCCATCTCGGCTGAAACAACTTGGAAGCGAGTTTCGACAGCAAGCAGATTCGATTCGGTCGCACATTATGGAAATGGCCGAAGAGGAGTTCAATCCAGATAGTCCAAAGCAATTGGCGCACATTCTATTCGAAAAACTCGGGCTACGAGTCGTCAAGAAGACCAAGACCGGCCCGAGCACCGACGCGGAAGTATTGGAAGAACTTGCCGCTGAACATCCCCTCCCCGCGAAGATCGTGGAGTATCGACAACTTACCAAACTGATCAACACCTACGTCGAATCCCTGCCGCGATTGATCAGCCCAAATACGGGACGCGTTCATACGTCGTTTCGCCAAGACATCGCGGCAACGGGGCGATTGAGCAGCATCGAACCCAACTTGCAAAACATCCCGGTTCGGACCCCCGAAGGGCGATCCATTCGGTCGGCGTTCTTGCCTCGTGAATCTGGCTGGTCATTGATGACAGCGGACTATTCGCAAATTGAATTGCGTGTGTTGGCGCATTACTGTTGCGATGCATCGCTCGAACATGCCTTTCAAAATGATATCGACATCCACACCAGCGTCGCTGCGCAAGTCAACGGTGTCGACCCAAGCCAAGTAACCAGCGAAATGAGGCGCAGCGCCAAGGCGGTCAGCTTTGGAATCCTCTACGGTCAAAGTCCATTCGGCCTTGCCAAAGCACTTGGTATTTCCAGAACCGAAGCTGGCATGTTTATCGATGCGTACTTTGAAAAATACCCAGGTGTAAGAGAATTTATCGCGACCACACTGATGACCTGTCGACGACAAGGGTATGTTATCACGATGTCGGGGCGAAAGCGATTCCTTCGCGGAATACGCGATTACGAATCGTTGCCCGAACCCAAGAAAAAACAGTTGCTTGAGCCCGAGCGAATGGCTATCAATACGGTGATCCAAGGCTCGGCAGCTGACATGATCAAATTAGCTATGATCGCATTAAACAAAGAACTCAAATCCTTGGACTGGCCTGCCAGGATGCTGCTCCAAATTCATGATGAATTGATCTTTGAAGTGCAAAATGAGTACGTAAGCCGTTTGGCAAGTGTGGTTCGCGAGATCATGACAACGGTGATGCCGCTCAGCGTTCCCCTCAAGGTTGATGTCAAGCATGGGGCGAACTGGGCTGCTTGTGAGTTGCTATGAACGAACAGCCGCAAAAAAAACCGATTGTGGTCGGAATTGTAGGTGGCGTTGCATCCGGCAAGAGCCAGGTCACGCAGATGCTCGGCGAGATGGGTGCAAGCGTCATCTCGGCAGACAAAATCGGGCACCATGTTCTCTGTTTGCCCGATATTGTTGAGGCACTCATTCAAGCGTTTGGCGTTGGGATACTGACCGATTCGTCAGCAGGTACAGCCCGCAGCGAGCCAACGATCGATCGCAAGAAACTAGGAGCGTTGGTTTTCGGAAGTCAAATCGACTCAAATGCGTCACAGCGACGAAAGTTACTCGAATCCATCGTTCATCCGCGAATCCGCGAAATCGCAAAATCGCAACTCGAATCCATGCAAGCTCTGCCAAGCGTCAACACCATCGTGCTTGATGCTCCACTGCTGATCGAAGGTGGCTGGTTGCCCTTTTGCGACAAAGTCATTTTCGTGGACGCACCAGACGAATTGCGAGAAGCATGGGCCGTGCGCCGCGGTTGGTCCGCCGAGGAATTTCGGAATCGCGAATCAGCTCAAATGAGCCTGGCTGACAAGAAAAAAAAGGCGACTGATGTGCTGCAAAACGTGTCGGACCTCAATCAATTGCGGATTGGTTTAGCCCAAATATTGGACAATTGGCGAGGCAAGTGAAACTCTTCTATACAGATCATTTTGAGCTGCCGCTCCCTTTGGGCCACCGTTTTCCCATGGCCAAATATCGATTGTTGCGAGATAGGATAGTCGGCGATCCATTTCATGCCAATGACGTACTGCTCATTCCAAATGCGGCCACCTTCGAGCAGTTATGCTTGGCACATAGTTTCGAGTACGTCGAGCGGGTTATCAACGGGAAATTGACCGAGGGTGAAATCAAACGCATTGGATTTCCTTGGACTCTGGAAATGGTCGAACGCTCGCGGCGAAGCAGCGGTGCAACGCTTGCCGCTGCAAGATATGCCCTCGTGGAAGGGATAGCTGCCAACATGGCCGGCGGTACCCACCATGCCATGCGCGAAGCCGGTGAGGGATTCTGCGTTTTTAACGATGCGGCGATTGCTTTGTTGACATTGCTAGACACAGGTGCGATAAAACGCGGCGTCGTCATCGATTGCGACGTGCATCAGGGGAATGGGACGGCTCAAATCTTGGCCGGCAATCCGAATACTTTTACTTTTTCTATTCATGGTGCTAAGAACTTCCCCCTCAGAAAATTCCCAAGCGATCTCGATATCGATCTGCCTGACGGTACGAATGACGAGCAATATTTAGCGTCGCTCCGACTAGCCTTGGCAGAGGTGCTTTCCCACGGACCATTTGATCTCGCGATCTATTTGGCGGGTGCAGACCCATTCCAAGGCGATCGGCTTGGCCGGCTGAAGTTGACGAAACGAGGCTTAGCCAGTCGCGACGAAATGGTTCTGCGAACATTGAGATCACAAGGAATTCCTATCGCTATTGCGATGGCTGGCGGGTACGCTCATTCCATTATCGATATCGTAGACATCCACGCGCAAACGATCCGAATTGCATCGCATTTGCAAAACACAAACTGCCACCCGTATCTCCTTCCTCCAATCGACTGAACAATGGAAATCGTAATCACTGCTGTTGGGCCTGATAACGTTGGCCTAGCTGACCCGATCATTCACGATGTCACTTCTCGCGGTGCCAACATCGCAGAAATTCAAATGTATGACCACGACGAAGCGGCTGTCTTCGCAATGATGTGCCGCATTCAGATTGGCAAAGAGCATTTGATTCCGATTCGAACGACGATGAAGCAAATTGCGGCACAGAAAATGCTCGAGATTCGAGTCTGGAGCCCAGAGGAACATGCTTCCAAGCCGAACTTAGCAATTTGCACCACGTTGCTGGAGCATACGCCCAGGGCGATCCTGCAAGCCGTTCGAGATGGTCTCATCCATGCAACGCCAGCTGTCGTCATTGGTAACCGCAGAAAATGCGAATCACTAGCCCACGAGTTTGGTGTTCCGTTTGAATACATCGGTCGCGAGGACGGATCCGCCGATGATGACGAGATGGTGCGAACGATTGATCGCTACAATGCAGACTATGTTGTCTTGGCAAGGTACATGCGAGTGTTGCCCCCCGACACTTGCTGGAAATTTGCGGGGGGGCGGATCATCAACTTGCACCATGGTTTGCTTCCGAGCTTTCGTGGCTTGAAGCCTTACCATGATGCTTTCGCCGCAAGAATGCTGACGTTCGGAGCAACATGCCATTTCATCGTGCCGGAATTGGATGCGGGCAACCAGACTATCAATCAAACGACGTTTTCCGTCCCGCCGGGCAGCAAACTAGAAGACATCATTGCTCAAGGTCAGCAATACAACGAACCAACCTGTTTGGTGGAAGGGCTTCGCCGCGTAATTGACCGGGAGGTGCAATTGCATTTCCACCGAGTCATCGTGCGCGCCCAACTAGGATAAGAAATGACAGAGAGTCGCCGTTCAGCAGATGGTCGAAGACTCACGAACCATCCTTTCGACCAAGAAGCGAATCGATCGAGTCATCGAGTAACGGCAAAATGCAAAGAAGCCGGCACGGCATGTTGCAAGCTCCAGGAACAGTTGAGGACAACTGTTAGCCATTGTAGAGCAGTTGTCCTCAACTGCTTGGACTTAATCGAAGTCGCCCAATTTGCTCCTTTGCGTCGTGCGCAAAGTAATCGCGATCGATCATGTCGTGGGAGCGCCGCATTGATGACTCTAAGCGAAAATTTCGTTTACGACCCGACCGGCTACATCGGTTAAGCGAAAATCGCGACCGCCGTAGCTATAGGTCAGCTTCTCGTGATCGATTCCTAGCAAATGCAAAAGCGTTGCGTGAAAGTCATGCACGTGAACCCGATCTTGTTGAGCATAGAATCCATACTCGTCTGTGGCACCGTAGGATATTCCTTTTTTGACTCCGCCGCCTGCAAGCCAATACGTAAACGCATGGGGATTGTGGTCGCGACCATTCTTTCCTTGCGCCGTGGGCGTCCGACCAAATTCGGCACCCCAAATAACGAGCGTCTCTTCGAGCAATCCTCGTGCCTTCAAGTCCTTGAGCAGCCCAGCGATTGGGCGATCGACTTCAGCCGCCAACTCCGTGTGCTTCTCCTTTAATGCATCATGTTGATCCCAATATGCGTGACTTACTTGAACAAAGCGAACGCCTGCTTCGCTCATTCGTCTTGCCAACAAACACTGACGACCAAAGTTCTCGGTATTGGGTGTATCAATTCCATAGAGTTTCATGGTCGCTTCCGTCTCACCACTTAAATCCATAACGCCTGGTGTTTCGGTCTGCATGCGAAAGGCAAGTTCCATCGATTGAATTCTCGCCTCTAGATTGGAATCCGCCCCATCTCGTTCAAGCTGTTGTTGATTCCATTGCTGGGCCAAATCAAGTTGTGCCCGAACCTCGGTTTGCGAAAGAGTTGCATTACCGAGATTGCTGATTTTTGCAGTCTTCATCGATTCGCGGCTATTACCGATTCGCGTCGCTTGATGCTGCGCGGGCAAGAATGCGGAACCAAAGTTTTGAACTCCACCGTGCCCGAGCGTTGGGTTGATCGTAATGAAGCTTGGCAAGTTTTCATTTTCGCTTCCCAAACCATAACTGACCCAGGCCCCCATGCTCGGCCGAACAAATGTGTCGCTGCCCGTATGAATCTTAAGCAGTGCGCCACCGTGGGCTTCATTCGATCCATGCATCGATTTGAGAAACGTGATGTCATCAGCGCAAGCACCCACTTCCGGAAACAGATCGCTCACCCAAGCACCCGATTCGCCATACTGTTTAAATTTCCACGGACTTGCGAGCAAATTGCCAGTTTGGGAAAACTGCACTCTCGGTTTGTCAAATGGCAGCGGCTTCCCGTCGTCGGCTATCAACTTGGGTTTGTAGTCAAAGGTGTCAACATGCGATGGACCGCCATGCATAAAAAGAAAAATGACACGTTTGGCGCGCGCAGGAAAATGCAAACCCTCAATCGTTTTGGCTTGCAGCAATTGTTGTTCGAGAAACGACGCAAGGAACAGCCCACCAAAACCGTTTCCAGCGTTCTGTAACATCTGTCTGCGTGAAATTTTATTCAACATAAAAAAACTCGTTGGTTAGCAGCAGCGAGCGGCAAACGCGGATCCATTGTTCGACGGACGAGTTCATGCTCGATAGACTCGGCGTTTGACTATTAGACTCTGGTGCGGTTGATGCAGGAATTGAACCTTGGGCCAAAACCTGTGCAAGCGAGTTGCACTCGGATTGCTTCGGAAGGCGTCCCAGCAAGGATTTGGTAGCAATCGCAAATCTTTCGGCATCGTTTTGAGTCATCGCATGCAATTTGGATGCAAACTGCTTTCCGATCTCCAGTGGCAACGGATTATTCATGAGGAATAACGCTTGGTGTGGAACGATGGTATTGGATCTGCGGTCCACTGAGACACCCGGTTCAACGTAGTCAAAGGTCGTCAAGTAGTCCGACATTGCCGCTCGATTTACATCGAGATAGATGGTTCGTCGCATGTTGCCGATGCTTTGCGCACCCTCGATGTGTGGGTTGGTAGGAACGGACATGTTCTGCGATTCCCCGCCGAGATTAAGACTGAGCAGGTCACCGATCGATAGCAACGAGTCTCGCAAAACCTCAGCTTCCATTCGGTGTTTGTTTTGCCTCCAAAGCCATTTATTGTCAGGATCCTTGGCTTCCGCTAACGGGTCCCGATGGGAGCTCAATCGATAGACGGCAGATAAAACGATTTCGCGATGAAGCCACTTGAGAGACCAATCGTGAGCGACGAAGTCGTCGGCCAACGAATCCAGCAATTCGGGATGGGATGGTTGCTCGCCACGAAATCCAAAATTGGAAGCTGTTGAAACCAATCCTTGGCCGAAGTGGCCTTGCCAAATGCGATTCACGATCACACGTGCGGTCAATGGGTTCGAATTGTCTGAAATCCAATTCGCGAGTTCCAATCGCCCGGAAACGCCTTCGGGAATCTTCAAATCGGGAGCATCTGCCCCTTCGCGAAAGACTCTAGGAACGGTTCTAGCCAATGGTGTCCCTGCCGTCTGCAAATGATTTCCGCGAACGTTGACAGCCACCAATCGAACCTCCCCCTCTTGGACGGCCATCGCGCGTGCCGCAATCGGCTTGGCTTTCTCCATATCCGCAACTTTGGTTTTGAGAGCCGAGAAACTCGCTTTCTCCGACTCCGTGAGCGTTTCCTCAAACTTATCCGGAGCGAGAAAAGACTCGCTTGCGTCGAATAGCTGTTTGTGGATTTTTAGCGTCTCTTTCGATTGAATCTTCCCCTCATTCGTTCTCGGTGCATCGAGAATTTCCACGAAGGCCTGGTTGAGCAGTGCGCCGTAAAGACCAATCAGTTCCAGCTTCGTTTTTGGAGCTGGAAAAGCGATAACTCTTGAATTCCATACCTTTGTTTTGGCAACATCCGTTGCAAGTTCACGCCACAGAGTATCCGATTCGCTGGCAAAAGACTCAGGCGGAGTTGCATGGAGTTTCCGCCAAAGAGCGAAAACATCATCGTCCTTTTTTGTCGCTGACTCACTCTGCAGAATCGTCAGCCACTTGCCGATCGATGCGTTGCTCTGAGAAAATTCCGGTTTGGAAACGACTTCGGAATCTTGTAGGTGCATGGCTGCCAACAGCAGATGCAACTGCTTGGTAAACGAGCGTTCTTGAAAGCGACGTTGGGTCGTGTTGAGTTCGGCTTTCGATTGGTCGAGAGCTTGTTGGTACACAGCGATCTTCTTGGCTTGCGCTTCGTCCGGCAGCGCTCGCTCGTTCCACTGCGACACAAAATTGAGATGCTCCATCGACTTGGTGCTATGCATGATCCCAGCCAATGAGTAGTAGTCGCTGGCGAGGATCGGGTCGAACTTGTGGTCGTGACATCGAGCGCAACCAAGAGTCAAACCTAAGAACACCTTGCCGACCGTATCAATTTGTTCGTCGACCAAGTCCGCAACCAACTTTGGCTTGTCTTGCTCTGCAAGCATCTTTGGGCCAATCACCAGAAAGCCAGTTGCCGTTATCAGTCTGCGTTGCTCTTCTTCGCTGGAACTGTTGGATGCAGAAAGTAGGTCGCCAGCAAGTTGCTCCCTAATAAATTGATCGTAGGGCACATCTCGGTTAAACGCTTCGACTACGTAGTCACGGTAACGCCAAGCGACTGGATAACGGTGATTTTCATCCGCTCCGTTTGAGTCCGAGTAACGAGCCAAGTCAAGCCAATAACGGCCCCACCGTTGTCCGTAAGTAGATGACGCCAACAATTGATCGACAACCCGTTCGAAGGCATCCTCGGCTCGATTGTTAACGAACGCGTCGACCTCTTCCCCAGTCGGAGGAATGCCGATAAGATCGATGTAAACTCTTCGAAGCCATGTCGATCGGTCGGCTTCCGGAACGGGTTGCAATCCGTTCGCGACGTGCTTTTCCCCAAGGAATGCATCGATCGACTTGCGACACCATT
>JAIPFP010000019.1 GCA_021736575.1 Pirellula sp.
TATAAAGGGCAGTCTGCTCGAAGTAAGGGAGCAAAAAGACATACGCCGACAGTCTTTCACCGTTGTGCGTACTGCGATTCGTTCCGACGAAACCAAGACCTGTTCCTGTTCCTCCTTTTCTCGGCGGAAAGCGTTTGAACGCGCTCTCGTAATTGAGAAGCGACAATCCCAGTTGCTTGAGATTGTTCGTACACTGCATTCGCCGTGCAGCTTCGCGTGCAGCTTGGACAGCTGGCAACAACAAGCCAACCAAAATACCGATGATCGCAATGACCACCAGTAGCTCGACCAGCGTAAAGCCGGTCCTCTTCTTAGAAAAAACTCGAATCATAATGACATTCTCCAGACTAGAAAAACTCGGATGCATTGCGAGGACACAAGGCAATCTTGGCCTCGTACCCCGAAACGCTCAAACAAAAACGACGAGAATCTCAATTTAAAGGAAAAGTATTTTTCAATCTACCTGTTTTTCGGTTTTTGCGCCTTTATTGACCGTTAATGCAATGTTAAAAGCGGTTTCAAATAGGTTAGTAGACTACGAATCCGGCCTCATCGACGCCCGTCAAGAGGGCTGTCAAGAGGGTGAAGCGATTGGTGGGGGAAGGGGCGTATTCAGTTTCTTCAAGAGTTACTTTGCAGCCCTATGCTTAGCTCGGTAGGCCCTGCGGTAGGTACGATGAGGCCCTGCGGTAGGTACAGGCCCTGCGGTAAGGCCCTGCGGTAGGTACCATGTACCTTTCTGGCGATGCACCGTTCTGGCGTTTGCCACCGCGTTGAACAGGCGGCGACAGGGATGGTTCCAACGAATAGATAACGACGGTCGCTGCCGCATTTCAGCCACAGTTGCGAACGTTGCCCGCTTTAAGACGCACGCTTGGCCGCTGGTCTTTCGGTAAAATAAGAACTAAAAACGGCGGTCACGGATACCGCCGACTGTCTGGCTGGGATGGCCCCGAACACCTTCTCCTATTGTTCTTTTCCAAATGTTCTCGGCTTGATATCGCTACCTGCCAGCAACCGAATCAAGTCTTCTGCTAATCTGTCGACCTCAGCTGTAGCCGTATTGGAAAGCACCACCACGCCGGACTTGGACCGCCTATCGATGAGTACCATCGAATGATAGCCGCCCGTTTGGCCATTGTGCCATCGCGTATTCCCATCGCGGGCCACATGCCAACCAAGCCCCATTGCAAAGTCTTCGGAGCGAATTGGCTTTTGATGGATTTTCCATTCTATGTCAATGGCTTTGCCCAGGTCGTTCTGAGGAGGATCTAGATGAGCTTGGATATAGTTCAGCATATCGTCCACCGTGCTGCGGATGCCACCCGCACCTACGAATGTGTTCAGGTCCCAATTGGATGCCGGCGCTCCGTTCGCCAGATGCGGAGAAGCCAGCCGCGATCGAAGATCATCACTCAATTCGATGGCCGTATCGTTCATTTTTAGTGGGACGCAGATCCGGTTCTTTAATAGATCGGAATAGTTTGAACCGGCCTGCCGAGCCAAAAGATTTCCAAGAAGTCCAACCGCATAATTGGAATACAGCATCTTTTCCCCAGGTGGATGCGTGGGCTTGAATTCGTTTAAGAATCGATGCATATCGTCGGTTGTGTAGCTAACGTATGGGTTTGCTGGATTGTCCATTCGTAGGTTAGTAGGGAGCCTTGGTAAACCAGAGACATGGGTCGATAAGTGTTGTAATGTGATTGGCTGCTTGGCTTGCGAATCGAGTTTCACCGAATTGGGAAGGTGTTCTTGTATGGGTTGATCCAACCGAACCCGCCCCGAAAGAACTGCATCCGCTAGCATGAGGCCCGTAAACGTTTTGCTGACCGATCCGATTTCATAAACCGTTTGCGAATCAGGGACATTCGCTTTGTCTTTAGCGTCCTCGGTGCCGGAACGACGTTTGACGCCATAGCCTTGCGATTGTCGTTCACCTTGGTGGATGATCCCAACGCTCATTCCAACGATTGTTTTACTATCGATGTAGGGCTGGACCAACGCGTTTAGGCGATCCTGGGTCGGCATCTGAGCGAATGTCGAATCAATCAACGCAAACCACGAACAACAACCCAAGGCTAGACAGCACATCTGGATCCTTTGCGAACGAGCGAAAGTTGCGGAGCGAAGATGCGTGTAAGTGATTTTTGGTCCAGTTAGGTTCATGTAAAGCACATCGAGAAGTTCCTTCAAATAAATAAGCATCGGCTACTTTGCCTCTAGGAGTTTCTTCATGGCGTCCATCAGAATGGGTTCAACTTCGGGCGCGACGTTCGATGAAGTCGCGCCCGTCTCGTAGCCACCTTCGGGGTAGGCGGCAGCGGTGCCTATATACCCAGGCCCGTAGTTGCCATACGCCGCCATCATCACATGTAGGTCTGGCCGCATGGATTTCGCGGCCAATTGGTATTCGACAAACAACTCGCCAGGAAGATGTAGCATCCTCGTGCCACCGATGCGCAGGCAAGTGATATCAATCTGGCGACCAGCCTTTACCTGTCGCAGCCACGCGAGTTGGTCGGCAAACGATATATAGCCCTTGGGCGGTGTTCCCTTCAGCTTGGCAATCAAATCGGCTTCATCGAGATGCGGTGACAACGGAAGACTCACAAAGACACTCGTCCATCCCACGTCCGTTGCGGTTATCGATTGTCTATTTGTCTTTTCGTATGCTTCACGCATTCCATTGGCCAATCGTGTCGCGAGTATCATCCGATTCGCTTGTGCGCCGTTATTGTATTTGCCGGCAGCAATATTTCCGCCGGCGCCGTTGAAGTGCACATGCATCGCCGCGTTGACGTCCTGACCGCGAATGAAGCGGGCGATACCTGGGAAATCGGGACTAGGAATCCCTAAACGGTAGAAGCTCTGCGGATGACAAGCATAGAAACTGAGCAAGGCGATCGGGTTGTCACCATTCCAAAAGCTGAGTAGAGACACGACAGGATCGATTAGCCCTTCAGGCAATTCAATGAGATTTGTAACTTTGCAACTGCTGCCACGCATCGCTCCCACTTTTCCGTCGGGTTTGCGATCCACGCGCCGATTGGATGCAACCTCCTGGACAACAGCCTCGCCGTAGCCGTAATGAGTGAGCGGCTGTGCATTGGGAATCGCCGCCCGAATTGCGTCCGACGCTCGCTGAATAACCTGCCGATGAAAGTCTCCTTCAAACCGAGTGTATCCCTGAACATTGAGTTCCTTGATGATTTTTTCCGCTGTGAAGTCACAGCCCGGTGCATCATGTTGATGCAATGCATGGACTGCGACTCGCTCGGACACCGTGCCCGCCGCTTTGGCGAGTTCGCTGCGAAAGACATCGTGACCTTCGTTGGCAATACCGATCCAATCCACTGCACACAGCACAATGGGCTGGTCCGCACCCAGGATCACGACTCCACGGCAACGGAGCGTGAGGTCGTCGACGCGTTTGACTGGATCATACGCCATCGCTGCGCCGAGTGGCGGAGTTGCATCGACATCGAATGTGGCGAGCTTCAAGCTCGTTTGAGCGAGCATCGTTTGCGGAGCAAGCCAAAGTGCCATGACGAGAATCAATGTTTGTTTCATAATCACCTTGGGTCGAGTCAGAGAGATTGGTTGCCGAGTCCTTTGTCCTGTTTCACAATTGTAACCATTGTATCAGCTACTGCTGGCAATATGCTCTTCCGAACCCTCGACTCCCGTCGATCGAAAGGACATTTCCGCCGATGGAGAAATGGCTGCGTTGGACAAATTACCTGAATTAGAATAACGACTCTTGGAGTTCGAGCCGCGTTTGCTCGGTGAGCGGCACGACTGAACCGATCGGCAGCACAACAAGCGCGGTGCTTGGGATAAGCGACAATCCCCCAAAAATACATTAAACTACAGCTGACTTCACACATTTGGAATTAAGCGGGAACGAACACTGGTCTTTCAGCTAGAATAGATGAAATGAGAATATTTCCCTAGGAATCGTTATGTCGAACTCAATATGGCCGGATGGTGATGTTACTGCGGAACTGCTTGTCAACGTCCGAGGCGGAGAATCGTTGGCGGTCGAGCAGTTGATGGACCGGCATCGAAATTCCCTACGCCGTATGATCCAATTGCGCCTTGATCAACGTCTCATGCAGCGGATGGATGTGAGCGACGTCATCCAAGATGTTTTGATGGAAGCAAATCGTCGACTAACCGACTACTTAGGTAACCCGGTTATTCCGTTTCATTTATGGATCCGGCAAATAGCCAAAGATCGAATTATCGATGCCCACCGTCGCCATCGTGTCTCTGCCAAGCGAAGTATCGATCGCGAACAGCCCCAAACGGGCAAGGGACCTCCGGATCAATCGACCATGGAGCTGGCCAACCAGTTTCGCGATCAGGCCTTGACACCAGCTGCTGCTGCGACCCAACGGGAATTGGCCGAACAGATTGAATCGGCTGTTCAATTGCTTCGCGAAAACGACCGTGAAATCATCCTCATGCGTCATTACGAACAACTCAATAACCAAGAGATTGCGCAGTCTTTGGGATTGACCGAGCCTGCGGCTAGTATGCGTTATTTGCGTGCGTTGAAACGATTGCGCGAGGTCATCGAAGGGCTGCCAACGCTCCACAAGGATCTGCAGGAATGATCCCGAGGGACGCTTCGATATCAAAAAAAGATGCTGCATTGGAACCGTTTTTGCCTCATGAGGGTGACGAAGGTTACGAATCGGATGAACCGAGTTCAGAGTCGGAAGCGAAGTTAGCGTTGCTTGTTTGTGAGTTGACGGATCGCATGCAACAAGGTCAGGCGGTTGATATCCGAGAAATATGCCGTCAACACCCCGAGCACGCTTCGGAGTTGATGTTGCTCTGGGGAACGGTGTTAGTAACGGATGCCGTCGGCGGCGCAGAAGGCCAAGCGATCGATGACGCGAACGCAAAATCTGGGTCGGGCGTATGGCAAATGAGTTTGCCTTGTACCATGGGGGACTATGAACTCCTCGAAGAGGTTGGGCGGGGCGGCATGGGGATCGTCTATCGCGCGACTCAACTGAGCTTGAACCGCGAAGTTGCCATCAAGATGATTCTTCGTGACCGACTTGCAACGGTGCTAGAGAAGCAACGGTTCTTTGCCGAAGCCCAGGCCACAGCGAAACTGGAACACCCTGGAATCGTGCCGGTTTACGATGTGGGTGAAATCGACGGTCGCCCGTACTTTGCCATGAAATACATCCGTGGCAGAACGCTTTCAGATCTGATGGCATCGGGAATGGTGACGCACCGCCAATCCGCAGGTTATCTTGAACAAATAAGTCGAGCCGTACAATTCGCCCACGATTCGGGTGTCGTACACCGCGATATCAAGCCGTCGAACATTCTGATCGATGAAACGGGCGGCGCCAAATTAACGGATTTTGGGCTGGCGAAGCAAACGGATAACGTTGAGTCGTTGACAAGAACGGGCGTCGTTTTGGGAACTCCAAACTACATGAGTCCAGAGCAAGCGAGCGGCCGTATGGGGCCGATAGGCGCTGCTTCGGACATCTACAGTCTTGGTACTGTCCTGTATCATGCGTTGACGGGACGACCTCCCCTCGTTGCAAAATCGCCTGTCGACCTGATGCTCAAAATTCTCGAGCAGGATCCAACACCTCCTCGCAACATTGACCCGCGAATAGATCGCGATCTAGAAATGATTGTCGTGCGCTGTTTGCAAAAACCGCCTGATTTGCGATACGCCAGTGCGGACTTATTGGCGGACGACCTGCGAGCGTTTTTGAATGACGAGCCTATTGCAGCCAGGTCCGGTCAATTTGCGCAAGTGCTAGCAAGGTTTTTTCGCGAAACGCACCATGCGCCCGTCCTTGAGAATTGGGGGTTGTTGTGGATGTGGCACTCTTTGGTGCTCATTATTCTGTGTTCGTTTACCGAGTCTTTGCATTGGAATACCGAGTCTTTGCAGTGGAACCATACCGAGAGTCGGTGGGCCTATGGATTATTGTGGACAGTTGGCCTTGGAGCGTGGGCCGCCGTCTTTTGGGCGTTGCGACGTCGGATGGGACCGGTCACTTTTGTCGAACGACAAATCGCGCACGTTTGGGGTGCGAGCATGATCGGTATTGCAGCCTTGTTCCCCATTGAGTCAGGATTGGGTTTAGATCCGCTGACACTGACGCCGCTCGTGGCGGTGATGACGGGAATGGTTTTCCTAATCAAAGCCGGAATACTGAGCGGGGTGTTTTATATTCAGGCATTTTTTTTGTTTGCCGCCAGCGGGTTGATGCTTGCTTTCCCTGACGTGGCCCATATTATCTTTGGAATCGTCGCAGGTGCTAGTTTCTTTATCCCTGGCCTCAAGTATTATCGCCAGAGCCTTGAGCAGCCAATTGGCACCGATGGCGTTAGAAGAGTAAGATAGAGAGCGGTTGCTTGCATAGTGGTGCTTATCCGCCTGTTTCGGAATTATCAATGAATCTACGAGTCGTTTTCGGATGGATGCTTTGTTCGTTGGTCTTCGGCTCAACCGTGGTCGCGCAGCGAACCGTCAAACGGCACACCAGGGCATCTCCACCCAATTTTCAAGCCAACGAATTCGCGGGTATTTTCTTTGCCGATGCCATTGGACAACTACAAGGCGAAATGCCAGATTCTCAATCTCTTTTAGCGAAAAGCACGTCGCTGAGCACCCCGGGCACAAAGGAGGATAATGCGGAAATGCCCTCCGAGACGGGAAATGGGATTTGGAAAAATCTGATCAACGGCTCTACCATTGAGGATTTGGTCAAGGAGTCGGCAACTCGGCTCGATGGCATGCTCACAACGCCTGCCAAGTTTGCCGGAGGTGGAGTGGTGGAAACACGACGTGAGTTCACCTTGCTGGCCGCAACGATGGCCGTCATTGCTCAGTACCCGGAAGAGATTCGGTGGCAACCCTCTGCTGCATTCGCGCAACGGATTTTTGCTCGTGTCGCCGCAAACTGCAAAGTGGGTACTCAACCTGTTTTCAACGAAGCCAAACAACGGCAAGCGGATTTGCAAACGATGTTAAAGGGAACCAAGATTTCCGGAAACGCGGACGAAGTGAGTTGGGCGGATACGGCCGACCGAGGTCCAACAATGCAGATAATGGAATGGGCTCTGCGAGAGCATCTCGCTCCATTGACCAGCAGCGAAGCCACGTTTCGCGACAGCCAAGACGAAATCATGAAGTATGCTGAATTGCTTGCTGTGTTTGGCCAAGTCATCCAACAACCTGGAATGACGGACGCAGATGATAAGCAGTACGCGGAATACGCGATAACGATGACCAAGGCAGCACAAGAAGTATCCAAAGCGGTCCGTTCCAAGGATGCAGAACTTGCTCGCACGGCTGTCGGACGTGTCGACCAAGCGTGCAGCAAGTGCCACGAAACTTATCGATAACGATCCTATATCGGAGGACTACGACTATGGGAATTCATTTTGCTTGCCATCATTGCAATCACTCGCTCCACGTCAAAGACTTTCAAGGAGGAAAGCGAGGGCGTTGTCCTGAGTGCAAAGCGCCGTTTCGCATCCCGTTGAAGGATGCTTCGCACTCGTTAGCATTGGATGACTCACCCGCGAATCCTGATGCCATGCTCACTTTTTCGACTTCATCGAGAACTACCAAAACGTCGAAAAAGTCAACGAGTGCCATTTCCATTGAAACGGATGTTCCGGCTAAAAATAGTACCGAAAAATCGGCGCGACCCAAAAAATCCACGGCCGCCAGCCAAAAGCAATCGAATGTCGATCCACGAACGCGAACGCCCATCGACAACAATTTGCCGGCCCTCGCAGAGAAAGAAATGCCGGCAGCCTTGAGTGCGTCTTTGGACGCAAAATGGTTTGTAAGGCCCCCTAGCGGTGGCCAGTTTGGGCCTGCTTCGCCGCAATTGCTGATGGAGTGGATTGCAGAGCGACGTGTGACCTCGGACTCGTTCTTGTGGTGTGAGGGAATGCCGCAATGGCAAGCTGCAACCGATTTGATCCCTGAGTTAGTTTCGCCAGATACGCGAAAGCCGCCTGCCAGCACGGAAGCCAGTGAGCAAACGACGACAAACGTGGTTGACGTACTCAGCCTCGAGCCGAAAGAATCCGTAGCAAGTGGTCTCGCCAAGAAGAAACGCGAGCAGAAACGCCGTCAGCAACTTACCGCAGTTGTCTTGCTCGGTGCGGTTTCATTGATTTTGTTTGGTGTTTTGATCTACGTCCTTTTGTTTCGAGTGGCAGCTAGCAGCTAGTTATTCATTCAAGCAATACCTATCAAGAAAATCGCAATATCCATGATTCGATCCGCACTTCCTAGTTGTTGGTTTGCCCTGTTGTGCATATTGGTCAGCCTTAGTCCTCCGTATGCCTTTGACCAGTTGACATTCAAACAACTTCCGGGGTACCAACGCTACGAAGAGGTCTCGGCAAGACGCCGCGAACTCTCGGGGGGTGGGCGCGTCGAGAATGTGAAGTGGTCAGACGATGGGGCCTCTCTTTCGTATAACCTCGACGGCAAACGCATGAAGCTGGACCCTTCGACTTTGGCAACATCCGTTTCTGAAGACAATCCAAAAGTCGAAGAGGCCCCCGCACCCATTGCGAGACGGCGACCACCCAACGGTCGAGCACCTGTAGGCCGAGCCAAGCAGCGTGAGACGGCAACATCCCCAGATGAAAAATGGAACGCGGTCTATCGAAATTTCAATGTTTGGCTGGAGCCCATTGACCCTGCTTCCGGCGAAAAGAAGCAAGTGACCTTGGATGGCAGTGATCGTCTTCGGTTCGGCACGTGTTGCTGGGTCTATGGAGAAGAGCTCGACCAAAATGATGCAATGTGGTGGTCGCCCGATAGCTCTTTGCTAGCCTACTATGAAGTCGATGAACGAAACATGACCGACTATCATCTGACACTTGACAACACCTCGACGTATACATCGCTCCAATCCGTTCGCTATCCAAAACCAGGCAACGCCAATCCTCGCGTCGCACTTTGGATTTACGATGTTGCAGCCAAGGAAGCCAAAAAGATCCAAATCGATGGTGAGCCGTCTCAATATTTGTTCGCCATCCGATTTTCGCCGAATGGCAAAGAGCTCCTCGTCAATCGAACAAATCGACGGCAGGATGTTCTCGACCTGCTCGCGATCGACGTGTCGTCGTTAAAGGTTCGTGTTGTCGTTTCGGAAAGTCAAGCAACGTGGCAAAACAATGCTCCAAAGATTCAATTTCTCTCGGACGGTGAAAGGTTCCTTTGGGAGACCGAGGCAAATGGATGGAAGCATTTTCAGCTCCGTCACCTCGACGGTCGATTGTTGAATCCGATCTCACAAGTTCAAGAGTATGCCTGCGGCGCGATTGAAAAGGTCGACGAAGAACAAGGGTTCGTTTACTATACCGCGTTCAGTGACTCGAATCCGTACAATGCTCAACTGCATCGAGCCAAACTCGACGGCACCGACCATCGGCGAGTAACATCTTCACCACTGAATCACACATCCTTCAACATTTCGCCTGACAATCGATTCGTACTGGCAGTGCGCGAACAATTCGATACGCCTCCATGCAGTGTCGTTTATGACGAAAAGGGCAAAGAGATTGCAGTGATAGCGACCGGCAACACTGTCGAATCCGAAAAACTCAAGCTAGAGCCACCCGAGCTCTTTTCTTTTCTTTCCGACGACGGCAGGACAACCATTTACGGCACGTTGCACAAGCCTTCGCATTTTGACGCGAGCAAAAAATATCCACTGCTCGTCGACGTTTATGGTGGGCCAGCTTCGCAGGGAATCAGCAATCGTTATCAAGCAGCCAATGCGATTTGCGAGCTGGGTTTTATCGTAGTCAAGATTGGAAATCGTGGCACCGTCGGGCGCGGCAAAGCATTTGAAAGCGCGACGTATTTAAAACTCGGTGGTCCCGATATCGCCGACCAAGCCGACGGGGTGAAGTACTTGCGGCAGCGTCCCTACATTGATGGTGGGCGTGTCGGTATCTATGGCCACTCCTATGGTGGGTACATGTCAGTCCTTGCTCTCCTGAAATACCCAGATGTCTTTCAAGCAGGTGTGGCAGGGGCCCCAGTTACAGACTGGAAAAACTACGACACGATTTACACGGAGCGATATATGCGCACTCCCGAAGAAAATCCTTCAGGATATCGTGAAGGTTCATGCGTCGAGCTGGCGAAAAATCTAACGGGCAAACTTTTGCTAGTGCAAGGCTTGATCGACGATAACGTGCATCCAGCCAACACATGGCAGCTCTCGAAAGCATTGAATGATGGCGACAAGCGTTTTGAGATGATGATCTATCCCGAGTTCCAACACGGCGTTGGCAGCACCTACGCCTCACTCCGTTGGGAGTTTTTTCATCGGCATCTAAATCCTTAGTCGAGCGGTAGATTGCAGTATCCCAACCCGACGCGTAAGCGAGGAGCCGACTGCAATCCCTCACTTACGTTTCGGGTTATGATTGGTAGTTTTCAGTCTACCGCTGATCCGTCCATTGGGTGATATCAAATAACCTGGTGATGATCGATCTGAAGCTCGCCTATGCACCTCGATCTTCATGCTGTCACCGCACTTGTCCTTTAGCTCGGATGTCTTTGAGGATGTTGGTTAGCTCCTGCACCTTGTCAGGCTTATCTGCATAGAGGTTTCGTTTTTGCGAAAGGTCTTCGCGGAGGTTGTAGAGTTCGCCTGGATGGCTGTTCGGAGCGTAGCCATTGGATTGGTCGAACCATTCCGGAACTTTTGTTACGCCGCCAGTCTTGGCTGCGATAAGAACCCAGTCGCCGTGTCGGAGAGCGTAATTGTTGGCGTTTGTGTTATGAACAAGGCTTGTGCGTGCACTGACGGTTTGTCCTTGGAGAAGCCCCACTTGGCTGTAGCTGTCCTCGGCTGAGCCTGCCGGAATCTCGGCGCCGACGATGCTTGCAATCGTTGCGATAACATCGATCTGACTGATAAGCCCGGAATTGACTTTGCCGGGAGGAACGAATCCGGGCCACCGAACGATCAAGGGGACGCGATGGCCACCTTCCCAAATGTCCCGTTTGAGCCCTCGCAAGGGCCCCATACTTCGGTGTTGGAAATTCTTGATCCGATCATACGCATATTGTTCCGGGCCGTTATCGGAGCTGAAAATTACCAGTGTGTTGTCGGCAAAGCCATGCTTCTTAAGCGCGGCGATCACACGGCCGACGGTGTCGTCTGTCTGGACAACGAAGTCACCGAATCCGTTTGCCTTCGATTTGCCAACGAACTCAGGTACCGGAATGATTGGAGCGTGCGGTGAAGTAAATGGGAAATACAGAAAGAACGGCTCTTCTTTTTTTTGTTTGGCAATCCAGCCCTCCGCTTTTTCGGTGAGCGTAGGCATGACTGCCCAAAAATCCCAGTCTTTCACCGATGGCCCTGGACGTGATTCCCAGGCTCCTTCGGACGTTTTTTTCGGTGTACTCAATTGCACCGTTGGCGCGGTGATGACACGATCGTTTTCAAACCATGCATAGGGCGGAAAGTTTGGGACATCATCGCCAAAGTAATAGTCGAAACCATGTGAAAGCGGGCCTCCAGGAATTGGTTTGCTCCAATCAAAGTCACTAGGCGAATATCCAGGCTTATCTTTGTTTTCGCCTTGTGCTGGGACTGCACCGGCCCTCTTGATCGCATTCCAATCCCAACCGAGATGCCACTTGCCGATACATGCGGTCTTGTAGCCTTGCAGTTTGAGTAGCTCTGCAAGCGTCGTGCGATCCTCATCGAGCACCGGTTGATCAAACGAGTTCACGATCCCATGAAACTTGCGCCAATGATAACGTCCATGCAGCATGGCATATCGGCTAGGTGTACAAACTCCAGACGAACTGTGGGCATCTGTGAAACGCATTCCTTCTTGAGCGAGCCGGTCAAGGTTGGGTGTCGGGATCTTCGAGTCCGGGTTTTGAATACCGAGGTCTCCGTAGCCCATATCATCCGCGTACAAAATGACGATATTGGGTTTCTGACTTGGTTCTGCAGCCGAGATGTGACCGCAAACGAATACCAGGATCGAAAAGAGACCTAAGTAATGCATAGCAAATTTCTTTCAAAGCCAACGAACCAATTTCGAACCCCAAGGAATCTCAGCGGCCTCAAGACACCAAGCCGCGTATGACATTCCCTTCGACATCCGTTAATCGGAAATCTCTGCCGTTGTGGCGAAAAGTCAATCGCTGATGGTCGAGTCCCAGCAAATGCAAGATCGTCGCGTGCAAATCGTGCACACTGACTCTATTTTCAACGGCTTTGTGGCCAACTTCATCGGACGCTCCATAACTAGTTCCTGCTTTGATTCCTCCACCCGCAAACCAAAATGTCATCGCATGTGGATTGTGATCTCGTCCTGGCTTGGCACCTGTTTGCGTAACGGGTAAACGCCCAAATTCACCGCCCCATATCACAAGTGTTGAATCCAATAATCCTCTCTGTGCCAAGTCCTCCAGCAACGCTGCGATTGGTTTATCCGTCTCACCAGCGAATTCCGAATGATTACCTTGTATGTCTGCGTGCCCATCCCATGATCGTTGGTTCTCCATGCCACCCGAATAAATTTGAACGAACCGAACTCCGTGTTCGACCATTCTTCGCGCCACCAAACACTGTTTGGCAAAGTGCGAACAACGTTGGTCATCTAGCCCATACAACGATTGAGTTTGAGCCGACTCGCGACTCAAATCGAGCGCTTCAGGGGCAGCCGATTGCATTCGATAAGCCAACTCAAAACTCTCAATCCTGGCCGCAAACTCAGACTCGCTTGAGTGCAACTGCTGATGTTGCTGGTTCAAGCTCGCGAGAAGATCCAATTGAGCTCGTTGTCTCGTTCCGCTCAATTCTGCGGGGGCAGCCAAGTTGTCTATCTGCACGCCACTCGGCTTGAGCCAGGTTCCTTGGTATACACTTGGCAAGAATCCTGTTCCCCAATTCAACGAGTAGCCTTTGGGCAAACCACGGCCCTTGGGATCGCTCATAACCACAAATGCGGGTAAGTCGCGACTCTCGCTACCCAATCCATAGGTCGCCCATGCACCGACGCAAGGATAGCCCATTTGAGTGAAGCCGGTGTTCATCATGAACAAAGCAGGGCTGTGATTGTTTGATTTTGTATATGCCGAGTGGACGAAAGCCATTTTGTCGACATGCTTTGCAAGATTCGGAAAGATCTCCGAAACCCATTTGCCGGACTCGCCATGCTGATTGAATTGGAACGGCGATTTCATGAGTGGCCCGACCGAGCCAGAGAAAAAACCAGTGAACTTATCAAACCCATCTAGATCTTTGCCGTGAAATTTCTCGAGCTCCGGTTTGTAGTCCCATGTATCGACTTGACTCGGTCCTCCGTTGATAAACAACCAAATGACCGCTTTGGCTTTCGCTTCGAAGTGTGCAGTCTTGGGGGATAGCGGATCGAGTTTCGAATTTGGCTCATCCGCAATCAGCCTACCTTCGTCTCTCAAGAGCATCGATAGTCCCAGCAAGCCAGCTCCACCGCCGGCTTGCGAAAGTATTTGACGTCGATTCAACATGCGTTCTTGGCTCTCACTCGATCAATCTAGGTAAATGAACTCGTTCAAACTGATCAATACTTGGCAGAAATCGGCCATCGAAGATACCATCGGATCGGCCAATCGCTCGCTGCGATAGGAAGTCAGTTGTCTCTGAGTAAATTCGATTGCGCGAGCAAGTTCGTCAGCGCTGGGACCTCTCGCGAGGGCCACCCGATATGCATGTTCGATTTGCTGTTCAATGGAATTCGGATTGGATACGATCACCTCTTTTGCAAAGCTGCGCGCCCATTCTCGAACGTACGGATTGTTCATGAACATCAACGCTTGAGGGGCGATTGTAGTGCTGGGCCGTTGACCAACACTGACAAGCGGTTCTGGCGAATCGAAGACCTGCATGAAGGGAATGAGTTGACTTCGCTTTACAAAGAAGTAGATGCTTCGGCGTTTCATCGATTCATCCAAAGTTCCCGGCCCGAACATCGTTTTGTCCAATTGCCCGCTGGTTGCCAAGATGGAATCGCGAATCACTTCTGCCTCAAGCCGACGCGGCGAAAACCGCCAATGCCATTGGTTCTTTGGATCCACCCTCGATTTGTTGGCATCAAATTGCGAATCTTGTTGGTAGGTGGCACTCATCATGATCAACTTGTGAATCGGCTTGATTCGCCATCCGCCATCGATCAATTTCCGAGCTAACCAATCCAACAATTCGGGATGCGTTGGGCGTTCACCTTGAAATCCGAAATCATTTGGTGTTGCCACTAGGCCTTGCCCGAAATGGTGTTGCCAAATCCGATTTACGAGGACGCGGGCAAGTTGTTGCCCAGCACCTGTTTCCGTGTCCTTAATCCAATTTGCAAAGGCCGCACGCCGGAACGAACTCTTGGATTCGCCATGGTGATCAACTTGCCAACGACTCCAATCGATTTGCTCGTTATACTTATTCGAAAGAGGTGCGTTCGACGCAGTGGAGTTGGAAGCAGTGGAGTTGGAAGCAGTGGAGTTGGAAGCAGTGGAGTTGGAAATTGGACGAGTAAGCACTTGTAAGAAACCGGATTCCGCTTCGCCCTGTTTTTGATTTGTGTCACCTCGTTTTAGAAAGTACGACTTGGGATAGAAATGCGGATACCCACGGCCGTCACCATGATTGGGAATCGGATTGATTCCTTCACCGCAGACCATGGCTGTAACCAAACGCGGCTTAGGCTTGAGCGACAGATGGTCGCTTACCATTTTGTCGAGCTCTTGCCAACGAGCGTCCTTCGTTTTGTTTAGAGCGACAAGTAAACTTCGCTCGAATTCCAGTAGACGCGAGTCTTTGCGTTCTAGAATGAATTGCAATTCGGAAGCCAAAGTATCTTGGGCAACTGTTTCCAGTGCAGGCAAGGATTCGTTGTTCGTAATCGAGATTCTTGGCCGACCGATGTTGTGTTGTTTGTTTACCCGAAAGTCTAGTTTTATCGTAAGCCTTATTCCCGAATTGTGTCGGATGGGCGTGTCAAATTGAAATGCAGCCGAATGGGGCTTGTTCATTTGAGGGTCGATCGCCCATCCCGTCGTGTCGTCTCCGTCTAAGGCAGATGCTAAGGACAAATTCGATTTGTTTTGCTCAAACGTTGAGATCGGGCTAACCAACTTCACTTCGATCGGCGGAATGGAACCGTCGAGTGGTTCGGCTTCGACACGAATGCGGCTTAATCCGATGTTGCCATTCGGCGCACGCCCGGGGCCTCCTTGCGGCAGCGATGGATCGTTGAACGCATCGAGTCGAATGCCTGTCATGTTTGTCGACAGTGTTTCTACAACGCATGAGTATCCATCCTTGTCGGCATTGGTTCCGCTAACCAGAAACGAACCGTCCGGTTGTAGGGTCATGGTCGCACCCGCTTCCGACGTCATTCGGGTTGCAGCAGGTAACCGCCAACCTGCCGATAACTTAGGTTGATTTGGGCCAGCAACCTCGTTGGATCTCAACGCACTTAGCATCTGATCGAATCGCGGCGGCAATTCGTTCTCCTCGAAGCGAGTCCGTGCGGCGACGAGCAGTGCATGCTCTTGCTCCCACTTTGCGATCTTGGCTTGGTCGCCGGCTGGATCGAGTGGGATCTCGACATTGCCACGAATGGCGCTTCGAAAAACGGAAATCAACTGGTAGTAGTCTCGACTTGGGATTGGATCGAATTTGTGATCGTGGCACCGCGCGCACCCAACGGTCAGTCCAAGGAACGTGGTGCTGAGAGTCGCGACCATGTCGTCAAGTTCATCGTATCGAGCCGATTCGAATTCCTTCTCCGTTAACTGAGTTGGGAACACACCGGCACCAAGGAATCCAGTCGCCATGCGTGCATCGGGCTGGTGAGGTTCCAGTTCGTCCCCAGCGATTTGCCAAGCCGCGAATTGGTCGAACGGCATATCTTGATTGAGGGCTCGAATGACAAAGTCACGATAGTGATATGCATGCGGTCGATCGTAGTCTTGCTCGAAACCAAAGCTTTCAGCAAATCGTGCTAGGTCTAGCCAATGTCGAGCGAAACGTTCGCCATAATGTTCGCTCGCAAGCAAGCCGTCGATTCGTTTTTCCCAATTGACGTCGGATTCGTCGGTGAGAAACGCTTGACCTTGCTCCGCGTTCGGTGGCAAGCCGAGCAGATCGAGACTAGCGCGACGGATGAGGGTTGACGGCAGCCCCTTTGCATTGGGGGACAAGTTTTTTGCAAGCAGTTTATCGAGCACAAAACGATCCACGTCGGTCTTGCACCACGCATCGTCGGCGAGGATCGGAGGCGAGACGTCTCTCAACGCTTGAAACGCCCAAAAATCGCGAGCTTCGGAGTCAATCGTTTTCTTGGTCCAAGCCGATGGATCGGAATCCGGTTGTTCGATCAAAGGCCGAGCGTAAGGCGCTCCTAATTCGATCCACTTTTCAATTGCACGAATTTGTCGTTCATCCAGTTTAGCACCTTCTTCAGGCATTACCGGCTCGACACTGTGGCGGATCATCTTGACCAACAAACTTGCTTCTGGGGCGTTGAGATCGATTGCCTTGCCGTTCGCACCACCTTGGATCATGCCCTCTCGGGTGGCTAAGCTGAAATCGCTTTCGGTCTTTTCGCCGCCGTGGCACTTCAAGCAACGCCCGACCAGCGTCGTTTTTACATCGGATTTGAACAGCCCGATGCCTGCTGCCATCTTCTGAGCGTGCTCTGGATCAAGCGTCGATTGAGCAAGGCATCGGGTTTGACAAACGAAGAGAACCGAAATGAATGGTCCAACCAGAAGAGCTAGGCACGAACCAAGTGAATTGAAGCGGTGGCGTAGGAGCATTTCGCAACGATTTCGGAAGGTAGGGAGGGTTGCGGACAGCGGAAGCATCAAACCGAAGATATTCAATATAGTCGATTGATCATGCCGCTGCGAGATGCAATGATGCGAGCGGCAGATTGCAGTATCCCAATCCAAAGCGTCCGCGAGGGACAATTTCGCGGGTCCCTCACTTACGTATCGGGTTATGATTGGTAGTTTTCAGTCTGCCGCTCGCCTTAAAGCTGTGGCTAAAAGAAAGCAGGACGGGCAAATGAGCCCGTCCCGCTTTGATTTTTCAAATGAAACACCGAAAGTCCAAAGACCTCGTTTCCATTACTGAACTTTGGCTTCGGTCTTTTCTGGAACCATTGCCATCAATGCTGCCTTGTACTTAGCAATTGCCAAGTTCAGTCTCGCTGTTTGTTCACATTCGGTTTCTTCTTTGTCGACAACGAACAAAGTCTTGAGCTTCTTGTCAGCAGCGAGAGCCTTGGCTTCGACTGGGCAACTGCAACACTTTTCGCCGACCTTGTACGAGATCGCAACGCTGTCCATGGCTTTCTTTACTTTGCTGGCAACTTCGCCCGCTTTCACGGAGCAAGTCATTGTTTCACCAGCAACCGTCGTAGCGCCGGAGATTTTGCAAGTGCTAGGAGTTGAAAACGAACTCACAAACTTTTCTGTTTGATCGACTAGACTAACAAATGCTTTGTCCGATGAATCGAACTTCTCTGTGCCGACTAGATACACCAACTTGGTCTTTGCAGCCAAAGCAGTAGCCTTAGCTGATTCTTCGCAGCAAAGAGTTTGGTCGCCAACCATGTAAGCAATCTTGGGAAGCTTTGCCAACCCGGCGGTCACCGAGCAGGTCGATCCATCTTTGGCACAAACGCCATCGCATTTGCCCTTGGCGTCGTCCGCACGCAACATTGAACCGGTAGAGGCAAGAGCCAAAACCATCAAACCTAATTTGAAAGACTTCATTCGCGAACATTCTCCTTGAAAAACAGTTACCTAGAAACGTGATTTAAAAGCTGGGAAGCCTGCGTGTTCCTTATGGTTCGTACCGTGTACGCAATCGACCCTGAAGAGGTTCGATTTCACGAACCCTTCCTTCGCACTACAATATGATAGCGGTATGTCAAACGATAATCAACGTTTTGGCACGATAGCCTAAACTACCGCTCGACATGGCTATCCTGTTCCGATTACCCCTGCATTTTACCCCTACATTGGTGGATTTGTGACGAAAATCAAACGTATTCTTGTGACCGGTGGAGCGGGTTTTTTGGGTTCACACATGTGCGAACGCCTTGTGGAGGATGGGCACGACGTAATTTGCCTCGATAATTTCTTCACGGCACAGAAAACCAATGTCGTTCACCTGTTGTCTCGTCCCAATTTTGAATTGATTCGGCATGACGTCACCTTGCCGATATTTCTCGAAGTGGATCAGATTTACCACATGGCTTGTCCTGCTGCGCCGGGCCACTATCAGTTCAACCCGATCAAGACCATAAAGACCTCGGTCATTGGTTCAATCAACATGCTCGGCATGGCCAAACGCTGCGGAGCCCGCATCCTACTGGCTAGCACGAGCGAAATCTATGGCGATCCGCTGGTTCATCCGCAAACAGAGTCGTATTGGGGAAATGTGAACACCATTGGCATCCGATCGTGCTACGACGAAGGCAAACGGGTAGCAGAAACGTTGTTCATGGACTACTACCGCAAGAACAAAGTCGATATCCGTATCGTTCGGATTTTCAACACTTATGGGCCGCGTATGCATCCTTTCGATGGTCGCGTGGTCTCGAATTTTATTCGCCAAGCGATACAGTGCCAACCGATCACCATTTTCGGCGACGGAGATCAGACACGTTCTTTTTGCTATCGAAACGATCTTGTCGAGGGTATCTTCCGAATGATGAACAACGAGAATAACTTTATTGGGCCTGTGAACATAGGTAATCCAGGAGAGTTTACGATTCGGGAATTGGCGGAATTAGTCATTGAACTGACTGGCAATATCGTCGCGCTCGAAAAACGACCACTTCCTCCTGACGATCCATGTCGCCGACGTCCCGATATTACGCTTGCCAAAAGTCACCTAAACTGGGAGCCTCAAATTTCACTTCGCGAGGGGCTTCAAAAGACCATCGATTGGTTTCGATCGATCGACTTCGATCACTACCGTCCACCCACACCCAATTATGTTTGAGCCTATACGTCCGATTCCCTATTCCGCCAGCCGATGGACGCTTAGGACTCGCGAATTGAGTTTGGGACGAATGCCGCTGCTCATGGGTATTCTCAACCTCACGCCAGACAGCTTTTCCGATGGTGGCAGATTTTTTACGATCCAAGCGGCAGTCGACCAGGCCAGACGGATAGAGGACGACGGAGCCGACATCCTTGACCTCGGTGGTGAAAGCACGCGACCGTACAGCCAGAGTATTTCGTTGGATGAAGAAATGGGCCGAGTTGTCCCCGTCTTGGAAAGATTGCAAGGCAAAGTTCAGATTCCGATCTCGATCGATACGACGAAAGCCGGCGTTGCGTCTGCCGCAATCGACTTGGGAGCTGAAATCATCAACGACATCTCGGGACTCGAAGCCGATCCAGCCATGATCGAGCTGGCTTGCTCATCCAAGGTCGGCGTCTGTGCGATGCATATGCGAGGCACGCCGCAAACCATGCAAGAGGATCCGGTTTACGTCGATGTGGTTTCCGAAATTTTGGACTATTTGGAGCGACGAGATCACTGGCTTGTCGAACAAGGAGTTGCGCCCGAGCGTATTTGTCTCGATCCAGGAATTGGGTTTGGGAAAACGCATGAGCACAATCTGCATCTGTTGAAACATGCCAGCGAATTTCACCGAGTTGGGCGCCCGTTGCTGATCGGGCACTCTCGCAAAGGCTTTATCGCCAAAGTTTTGGGGAGCAAAGACATGGATCGATGCTTTGGAACGGTCGGAGTTTCGATGGCGTTAGCGTTGCAGCGTATTCAGATATTGAGAGTGCACGATGTCGCGGCCAACAAACAGGCTTTGCAATTGTTCCTTGCATCGCTGTCGTAACAGTGATTTCTCTAATCTTGCGATCGAAATCTGCATAAAAAACTCTTGAAGCGTTGCTGAATCCGACTAGCGTGAGGGTAACACGGGGGTCGGAAACACTTGAGGATTATTTCATGTTTGCAAAGATGAGTTTTGTTTTGACTGCTTTTCTTGTGTTGGAGTTTGCCAGCCCAACGTCTGAAGCTCAAGATCCGTATGGTTTCCAGTTTGGGTACACTCTGGGATATCAAAACAGCTTTCGAAATCGGCTTCCAGCCCCCCCTTATTTTTCCGTCTTTCCTCCTGTGTACTACGGCAAACGTTTCGAACGACCGTATGGAGATAGCCCTTACGCCTCATTTCCGCAATTGAGATCGGCGCCGGACTACTATGCCGTTCCAAAAGATGCCCCGGTCCGAACTCGTTCCGTTTCGAATCCGCACGTCGAACAAGGTGCACGCGTAGAGTCCAAGGCGCTTAGTCATGACGGTGAACCAGTTGCCATGTTGCCCCCAAAAATAGGCCGCACCGTCGAAATTGTAAATCCGTTTGTGCTAAATCAATTCGTGACACGCTAGAAATAGTGGCGAGGATTACAAGTTTTGTTGCACTGCGCATTCTAGTTACCAGGCTCTGCCGCTCTGCCTGGTAACTAGAATGCAAGCGAGGCTCCGCCTCGCCGAAATGCATCCTTAATTTGTGAACTCGGGAGGCTGGAGCCTCCACACCAATGCGTTCCCAGGCAGAGCCTGGGAACGAGTAGACTCCTGTGCGACGTTAAATCCAATCAGTGGCACTAGGTAATCTTGATCACTAGGACGGGGCATTTTGCAAGGCGAAGTATTCGCTCCGCGACGCTTCCCAAAAGAAATCGGCTGATCCCGCTTCGTCCGTGGGACGAGACGACAATCAATTCCGCGCCGATTTCTTCTGCGCGTTCGGCGCATGTCGTTCCAGGATCACCGACCAGAACTTCCTTTAGGATGCCCGCGTAACGCGGATCTGCGAATTCCTTGTCGAGTGCTTTGACTGTGTTCTCGACCCGCACCTGATCGTCGATTGCTTCCAATGGGAAACCCTCAGGAGCAAGCGGTATAAAAGTAGGCAAGACTTGCAAAATATGAATTTGTGAATTGAGTGTGGCCAGTTCGATGGCTTTGTCGACCGCCAAATGCGAATGCTCTGAAAAATCAAAAGGAACCAAGATCAGTTTGTTGATGGTCCATGCCATAGAATGTTCTCTTTCAAAGGGTGTAATTGAACGCAACCAAGCGGAGAGATGATAATGCATGCAGCAGAAACCGAGGCGGGTAGATTTCGCTCTGCCGCTAGTGCAACAGCGATTCAACTTGATTGAAGGCATAGTGCGAATCGTGTTCCGAAGTTGAAAGCACTTTTTGAAACTTAAAATTTTGTTAGTGAAATCCGATGGCACGCTTATGGGGTTATGCACCGAAACGACGAGCATTCAGTTTGACAGGCTGTCAGCGCTGTCAGCCTATCTTTCTGCACGGCACATGCGCGACAATGGGTACCATACCACTGTGCCTGATCCGCACATTGATCCAACCAGCCTCGCTTGTGAGCTGGCAAACTTGCGAAATAATGGCAGCTACTCCATAGAGTCTGTAGAATACGGATCCTGCCTCCAATTCTTTCGTAACATTGAGTCACATGTATGTCGAATTGCCGTTCCCTTTCGAGAGCCTCTTTTCGTGGCGACTGGATCGAACTACCTCTGAAGTCGGTATGCCAAAGAGCGGCTGCACGGGTGGTGCTGTTGTCTTGGTTCGTACTTACGATTTCGTTGAATTCCAATTCGCTTTTGACTGCTGATGATCGCCCGAATTTGATCTGGATCATGGCCGATGATCTTGGGTATGGCGATTTAGGATGTTATGGTCAGAAAGTCATCCAAACGCCCAATCTCGACCGAATGGCCGCAGAGGGAATAAGGTTCACCCAGTTTTATGCGGGTGCCACGGTTTGTGCTCCATCGCGAAGCGTTTTGATGACAGGACAACACCATGGTCGCACGCGCGTTCGAGGAAACGCCGGTAAATCCAACCCCAAAGCTCAAGCACTACTGCCAGAAGACGTGACCGTTGCGAAAGTCGTTCATGACGTTGGATATCGGACAGCGCTCACCGGAAAGTGGGGGCTTGGAGACCAAGGCGAGGCGGAAAGCGGTCTCCCTCGGAGGCAAGGCTTTGATTATTTTTTCGGTTTTCTGAATCAAAATCATGCGCACAATCATTTCCCCGATTATCTATGGCGAAATGAAACCAAAGTTTCATTGCCGAACAAGATTATTCCGGTCGGCGACAGCGGAGGAGGGTACGCAATCGAGGCGTTGCAATTCGCGGACGACGTGATCGCGGACGAAGCAATGCAGTTTGTGGAGCAGAACAAGTCGAATCCGTTCTATTTGGTTTGGAGTATGGTGATTCCACATGCGAACAACGAGCGAACTCGCGAGATCAAGGATGGAGCCGAAGTACCCAGTTACGGAACTTATGCAGACAAGGATTGGCCCAATCCTGACAAAGGACAAGCGGCAATGATCTCGATGATGGACCATTACGTGGGTCGCATGCTCGCAAAATTGAATAAGCTTGGCATTGCAGACAAGACATTGGTGATCTTCACCAGCGACAATGGACCTCATAATGAGAGCAATCACAATCTCGAACGCTTTCGCCCATCGGGCCCCTTTTCGGGCATCAAACGGAGCCTTACCGATGGAGGTATCCGCGTCCCTGCGATTGCTTGGTGGCCTAACCACATCAAGTCCGGAACGACAACCGATCACGTCGCCTACTTTGGAGACTGGATGGCGACCGCAGCCGAGCTTGCTGGCGGCAAGGCTCCCGACGGATGCAATTCAATCAGTTTTTTGCCAACTTTGTTCGGCCAATCCAATCTTCAGAAAAGTCATGAGTTCCTGTATTGGGAGTTCCATGAAGGTGGCTTTAAACAAGCGGCACTCTACCAAGGTCGTTGGAAGGGCATTCGAAGCGGAAACGCAAATTCTCCGATCTCGCTTTTTGATTTGAATTCGGATCCTGCCGAAAAAGAAAACATCGCCAGCATTAACCCTGCAATTGCGGCGACGATCGGCGAGTATCTGACGATCGCGAGATCGGATTCCAAGAACTGGATACCGAAATGGGATTCGAAGAAGTGACTCGTCCATTTAGCCGAAAACCCTAAACGATTAGCCGAAAAACCGAATCGAACCGCCGCTCACGGTTGCGGTGTTCTGGCAATCCCACATCTTGCTTCTGTGGGTAGTTTAACAAATCAACATCCGGTGTTGCGAAACCAAGCTGCGAAAAGTATCCAAAATTTTTTGGATTTCGCCCCGTTTTCCAGGAAACACGCAATTCAGTTCGGTATTCTCTAGTTCAGGCGGGAACTTTTCGATCCAAGTAATACTCCGAACCATGTAAACGCACCTACTACCTAACGATTCGACATGGAATTCCCACCTACAAATATTGACGAACTCTTGAGCGGAATGCTCGATGGAGCACTTTCGGAGGGAGAAGCACGCGAGTTGACTCGCGCCATGATAGCCGATCCGACGCTGCAAAACCGCCTAGACGAACTCAGTCATTCTCGAACTGCGTTGCTTAAAGGACGAAGCCGTGGGCGACTCGGTTCAGGTTTTTCTTGCAAAGTTACGGAACTTGCTCGTTCTCGGGCGAAGGAAATGGGCAATGATGCTCCTGAATGGTTGCGATCGAAACCCGATGAGCCCGTTCGTAGTTCTGAGTTCGCACCCGATGTGGCACGGGCAAATGTGGCACGGGCAAATGTGGCACGGGCAAACGTGGCACGCCCCAATGTGGCTCGCAAGCTTGAATTGAGACCGTGGCTATACGCCGGTGCACTTACAACGGCGGCTATTTTCGTTTTAGTTTTTGCTTCGGTTCCCAAAACAGAACCCGATAAATTGGGAGTTCTGGAACCATATAGGCCTGAACAAGATTTAATTCCAAAGGAGCAATTGCTCGCGATTACTCCGCCATCGCTTGAAAAGGACATCGATAAATCTATTGCCCAGCGGGACATGCCCAAGGATTCGTTACCAACAAACCCGACATTCCCGGACGGGGAATTTCGGGCTGACTCAAATCCGGATCCAAAACCGCCGAATCTAAATCCGGGACAGGTTGACCCTTCGAGTCCACCCGAAAAGTTCTTTTTTACGTTGGTCTTAGATATCACCGTCGACAAAGTCGCGCTGGAGAACCGAGCCTTGGAGTCCATCTTTGAAAAATATGGAATCGTCTGTGCCGACGACTTAGTCATCGATGCAGACCAATTGAAGGCCCTCGAAGATTCGAAATTGGTAGATTCGACCAATGGTGCCAAATCGGAATTGGATGATTCGACCAATGGTGTCAAATCGGAGAAAATCGGCGTGATGTTCCTTGGGGCGACCGGAGAGAAGCTCCGCCTTACGATGACCGACATTTTTGACCAAGACAAAGACTTTCCTGATTTTTCGCTTGATATGAGCTTTGAAAAGTCTGCCGAATTGCTGGTTAAACAGTTGAGCGGGATCAAGATCGATGACGAGGCAAGCGGAGTTGTTCAACAGTTGCTACCGCCGGATTCGAAAGACACGGCACGTTCATTCTCGACTTCGCCAAGAAAAGCTGGCGCGAAACGTTTGGTAAAGTTGCCGTTGCCATCCTTGTTGAGTGATTCGCTGGAGAAGTCTTACTTGCTGTTGTTGATTCGTTCAGCGAAATGAAACGAACTTCGTTGTGCGACGCTCCGCGTCGCAGGAATCACGACGGCGGAGCGTCGTGCAACTTAGGCTGCTCTATTCAATTTTGTAGCGACGCATCTTTTGTCGAAGCGTTGAGCGATGGATTCCAAGTTGAGCGGCGATCGCGGCGCGATTTCCTTGGAACTCGAGTAACATTCCGCGTAAAAGCGAAGGCTCAACAGACGAAAGAAAGTCTTCGTACATCGTGCCGAAGAAATCCTCATCGTTGCCAACACCAACTCGTCGACCCATGTTGTTCAGTTTTTGCAGATGTTCCTTGATCCAACGACGCACTTCTTCCGAGAGTGCAGAATGATCGTCCATTTCCAAGGACGTCGTCGATCGGGAAACGCGGATCAAATCATCGACTCCAATACGATGGTCTTTCGCGACTACCAATGCGTGGTCGATTGCGATTTGCAATTCGCGAAGATTACCGGCCCAAGCTTGGTTGACGAGCCATGTTTCCGCTTCCGGCGTAAAATGAACGTTGTTTGTTTCGACTCGGCTTCGCAACAAGGCGTAAGCGAGAGGGAGAATGTCGCTCGGGCGTTCCGATAATGGCAGTACTTCGATTGAGAACACACTCAACCGTTGTTGTAATTCCTCCAGGAAATCGCCTTCCTCGACTGCAGACAACAAGTTCCGACTGGTGGAAGCCATGATGCGAGCCTCGCATGGCCGAGCGGTTGAGTCACCGAGCGGCAAGTAACTTTTTTGTTCGAGTACTCGCAGCAATTGAGCCTGCAGCGACTTCGGCAAATCGGAAACTTCGTCGATGAATAACACGCCATTGCCGGCGCGTTCAAATGCACCTGACTTGTCGGTTCGTTGGTTCGTTCTTTGCTCGAGAAAAATGCCCAGCAGTTCCATCGCCAGTGCGATCGGCGGTATGGATATCGGCGAAAAAGCAAGAAAGGGTGACTTGCTACGACGGCTATGCCTATGGATCGCAGAGGCGATCGATTCCTTACCCGTTCCGCTCGGGCCGTGGATGAGTACGGGCACATCGCTCTTCGCAGCCATCGCGATCTGTTTGTAAACCTGCTGCATGGCAGGGGACGACCCAAGGAGCGTATCAAAATACCAAGGCTCGATGGGTTGTGTGGACAAGGGAAAATCGACTTGCTTTGCAAGCGCTTTGGTAAGCGCCTTGAGTCCATCCGCCAAATCAAATGGCTTTGTCAAGTACTCAAAGATTTCGTATTCCATAGCCTGGATGGCGCTCGACAAGTCACCGAATGCAGTCATCATGATGATCGGGACGTCGGGCTGTATTTTTTTGATTTCAGCCGTTGCTGCGAAGCCGTCCATGCCTGGCATTCGCATGTCGAGCATGACAGCATCTAGTTGTGTGGTGCTGTCCAAAACCTTCAGTGCATCTTCTGCATTTGAGAATGTTATCGCTCGGTAGCCGGCTTGATCGAGTGCCTTTTTCAGAGCCCAGCAAATCGCTTGCTCATCATCGATGATCCATATGGTTTTCTGCATTCGTTCACTCCGGTTGTTGAAGTCGAATTCGAAACACGAATTCAGTCCATTTGCTGTCACGACTCCAACGAATATCGCCTTGCTGGCGCTGAGCAATTTGTTTGCTCATGGCTAACCCAAGGCCGACACCTTCGCGTTTGGTGGTTGCAAAGGGTTCGAACATCGATTTTTCAATTTCGGTCGAAGGGCCGGGTCCATTGTCTCGAATCAACCATTCCAAAAAAGTTGCCTCTCGATCCTGCACGATTCGAGTGCGCAACTCAACAATACCGCCTGGCCCTGCGGCTTCAAAAGCATTTAACACTAGGTTGATGAGCGCTCCAACCAAGGCATTTCCATCCTTTACCGGCGTATCGTTGTTGAAGGCAGGAATAGTGTGCGCATGGCTCGTCAAGCTCTCCACGCGAAAGGATACCCGTTGATGGTCTGCGATTGGTTGAGTCAATTCCAGGACCGCGGCCACGATTTGCGAAATCATCATCGACGGGGTGGTCGCGTTGGGTGTGCCCCCCTTGAGCGTGAGTAAACGCTGGATCGTCTCTTCTGCGAGCAGCATTTGTTTTTGCGCGATCCCGAGTGCTTCCTGCATTTTCGGTTCTGGATCGCAGGTTTGAATAGCCAGTCGAGCGCCGGTCAGTCGATTTCTCAATTCATGCGCAAGTCCGCTCGCGATCAAATTAATGAGACGCGAGCGTTCGTTTTGCGCGATTTGCGAATTGGACCGCAGCAACTGTTGACTCATCGAGTTCACGGAAACGGTCAACGCGTGAATGGCGTCCATGGGGCCCTCGGGAATAATCGTCTCGAAGGAGCCGTCCGCGATCCGCTGCACATGTTTTTCCAGACGTTCGATTCGGCGGCCGATACGGCTGGCTACGAAAGTCGCAACGAGCGCGACTGCGATCGAGGAGCAAAGCCCTGTGACGAGCGGGAGTACGAACGCTTGAATCGTTGCGCGGTTGGAGTTGTCCGCAGACTCGAGCAAGATCAAGCATCGGTCGTATGAGACGTTCGAGGGGTTCGATGTTAGGCGAAAGGCTGTCGCGTTCCACGAACGTCCCGTATGGGTGATCGTATCGTAGAACGGTTCGTTAGATGAACGGGCTCGCAGGCAAAGACTGCCTATTGTTTCTTGTTTTATTGCAGTGGGGAAATCGATCGACGTCGATTCGACACGAGGTGCCAAGGCGGTTGCGGACGATTGTGATTCGTCACTCGCAATGATCGCTAGACTCAGATTCGAAAGCTCTTGGATTTGATTTAATACGCTTGAGGTCAACGGATAGGAAGCGTTGACGCACAGGTTGCCGGTAGATGACAGACGTTCTAATGTAGCCCGTTGAGCGGAGCGGTCGGCAAACCATTTTGAAAGGAATGTAACTCCCAATGCTGTCATGAAAACAGCGAGCAGCATTGGGATCAAGAATTGAACACGAAGCGATGCCGTCACGGAACTGAGTGGTTTCTTGTTAGCGAACACGCAATTCTTGTGGCATCAACGCCCATATTTCGGGCCTTCCAGGCGACGTTTTGAAGGCCGACTTGAGCAGAGCCCGGGTTGTATCGAGTCGAAATCCTCGGTGGGCCAAAACGCCCAGCAGATTCTGTTCTAGCGTCTTCAAAACACTGGCGTGTTCGGCTGCAATATCGTTGTTTGCGGACTCATCAAGCAATCGAAACAGATCGAATCCCGATGGAGAATCGGGTCGGTGTATCACTTTGAACTTTTCGATGTTGGCTTTCTTGGCAACGGCTGCGATGCAATCGTCGACCCCGCCGATTTCGTCGATGAGTCCATGCGTTTTGGCTTGTTCGCCGGACCAAACGCGTCCGCCTGCCAATGTTTTGATTTTTTCCGAAGGGATATTGCGAGACTTGCTAGCGAGTTTGATAAACCGCTCGTAGACATCGTCAATAAAGCGTTGCATGTTTGCCACCTCAGACTCCGACCATGCGCGATCGATCGCATTGGAAGCCGACGATTCATCCAGCAAAACCGATTCGACATGGACTCCAACCCTTCTCAACAATGAACCGAGACTCAGCTTCAGAGAAAAGACACCGATGGAACCGGTGATCGTTGCTCTCTCTGCATAAATAGGTTGACCAATGCAGGTCACCCAGTATCCGCCAGAAGCCGCCACTTCTCCCATCGAGAAGACGACCGGTTTTTTGCGAGCAAGTTCGTCCAGTGCTTGCCGAATGGCTTCGCTAGCGGTGGCGCTACCGCCGGGAGAGTTGACTCGAACGACGACCCCTTTGATGCGTTCGTCTTGAACAAGTTCATCGATCGTCTTAACCATTGGGCCAGCCACAATCTCGCCGGGTGACGATTCTTTTCCGTCGACGATTGCACCGCTCAAATGAAGCACTGCAATCGAGTCGTCTTTCGTTCTCGCGACCTCCTTGGGGCCAGCCATTGCTTTGCTCATAATCTCGAACAGCGACAATTCGCGTTTCGGCTTGGCTTTGGGGGTCGTCCACTCGAATTCTTTGCCGATGGAGTCTTGGATGGTGCTCTTCATGCTACCGTACGGAGCTAGCTTGGTAACCAATCCGGCTGCCAATGCTTCTGCTGGGAGCAACATGCGTTTCTTTTGCAAATCGCGAATGGTTGCCGTCGTTAGGCCTCGCCCTTTGGCAATTCGAGACACTTGGGCTGCGTTGATCGAGTCCAGCATGGCAACGTAGTGGCTTTTGAGGTGCTCACTCATGACTGGGTTCGTGTAGGGTTCGACGGCACCCTTAAAGTCGCCTGCTCGAACGACCGAAGCCTTGATACCCACTAGGTCCATGGCTTCGCGGTAAAACATGGTTTCGAGCGATGAGGAAGGCATGTCGACGCCACCAAAATCCGCCATGATGATTTCATCGCAGCAGGCGGCGATGGCGAGGTGCACGTTGCTCGCGTTTTCCAACCAAGCGATCGTCTTTTTGCCTTTGGCTTTAAGTTTTTCAAGTCTGCGAGAGAGTTCATCCAGTTGAGCGGAGTTCATTTCGATCGCTGTATCGGATAGGTCAAACAGAACATAGGTCAGGTTTTCCTCGGCCCCCATTTCTTGCAGGTAGTCGCAAAGTCGAAAAAAGGACTTGCTTTTGCCTACTCCACTGCCAAGCAGTAGAGCCGTCGGGTTAAGCGATGGCGGTTGCATTAAGTCGTCGTAGGAACCGCTCAACGCGATAACGCGAAGTTGTTTTTTGGGCGGTGCTTTTTCTTTGACTGTTTTGGGTTTGTCCGATTTTTTTTCCGGTGCGACGGCATCGGATTTGACTTCGGGGGCAGTTACCACGTCTTGGATCGGCTGCACCGTTTCACCCGGTTTCGGATCTTGAGTCGGTGAAGAGGCTTCCCGCTGGGCAATCGCTGAGCCTAAAAAGGACACGCTGCCGAGAAGCAAAACGGCGGCGAGCGAGCAAAAGATTCTATGAAAGAGTTGGGTCAACATGGAAACTCCAATGGGGCTTTTCTTGTGTTCGGGGATGGGCTGGAGCCGGTAACGTTCCTTGCTTTGAAATGCTCCGGCACACAATACTCTATATTCTATGCCGTCGATCGTCATCTAGCTTGGTTGTGGAATTTGGGCGTGCACATGTCAAAGTAGTAGGCACATTCCATGTGCCGTCCACCGGGGTCCTGGCAAAAGCGTGACGGCGAACGGCACGGCGGAGCGTGCCTGCTACTATGGTCGGCTATGTCTGATGTCTGCCTCTCGCCCAACGTTTCGAGTACAATTGCGATCGAACGAGAATCGAAGCGTAGGGCGAACATGCGCTCGGTAATTCGGTATCCATGCATTCTAGTTAGGGGTAAAGGTTTGATAGTAACGATCGACGGGCCTGCCGGATCAGGGAAAAGTTCGGTTGCCAAACGACTTGCGAGTGAAATCGGGTTCAGTTTTCTCGATACAGGTGCTATGTATCGCTGTGTGACGCTCGCCTGTCTTCGGAAAAAAATGGACCTGGGGCAACTTCAAGAGGTCGCAACTATAGCTAGCCAGGTTCAGATTGAGTTTTTCGCAGACAAGGTCGTTTTGGATGGCGAAGACGTTTCCGAAGCGATTCGCACTCCAGCGGTAACCAAGTCGATTTGTGCTATCGCCGACAACATTGCTGTTCGAGAATCCATGGTTGCGGCTCAACGACGTTGGACGGCCGGCCGCGATGCCGTTACCGAAGGGCGCGATCAAGGGACGATCGCGTTCCCAGATGCGGAATGCAAGATATTCTTGACCGCTACCCCTGAGGAGCGAGCCCGGCGAAGGGTATCGCAACTTCTCGAATTGGGAGTCGAAGTTAGCTACGAAGAAGTCTTGGAAATGCAAAATCAGCGAGACCTTCAAGACACGCAACGCGAATCCGGAGGGCTCAAACAAGCCACGGATTCGATCATGGTTTGGACCGACGGAATGACCGAGGACGAAGTACTGCAAAGTTTGGTGGCAATAGTAGAAAGCAAACGACCTCCCGAAATGAACCCGATGGCCGAGCAACCTTTGCAGCACAAACCTCACTTGACGCCACGCTGATGACGAGCAAATCTGTCGGCGCTGGTTCCGTTGAAACCAAACTTCGAGCCGTCGGTCGACGAATGTTCTATCGATGCACGCGGTTGGTCTGTCGAATGATCGCAGTGGTTGCTTTTGGTCTGCGAACGGAGGGACGACATCATCTGAATTTTGAGGGTGGTGGGATGTTGCTCTCGACGCATCAATCGCTTTTGGACCCAGTGTTGGTTGGGATCGTGTCGAACAGGCGACTGAATTATTTAGCTCGCAAGACACTGTTCAAGAATTCCGCGTTTGCTTTCTTGATACGCGTGCTCGACGCGATCGAAATCGATCGCGAGCGAGGTGGATTGGCGGGGCTCCGCGAGATGCTTAATCGTCTTCAGCGCGGCGAGTTGGTGCTGATGTTTCCCGAAGGAACACGTACATCGGATGGCCAGGTTGCTCAGATAAAGCCAGGATTTATCCCGGTTGCAAGACGCTCTCAAGTTCCGATAATTCCGATTGCCATTGTGGGCGCTTATGACTGCTTGCCCAAGGGTGAAAAACTTCCAACCAGAAAGCCGATCGCGGTCGTGGTAGGTGAGCCGATAGGTGCAGAAACGTATATGTCCATGACCGATGCAGTGCTGATTGAAGAGCTAAGCCAACGACTTCGGAAACTTCACGAACAAGGTCGTGCATTGGTGCTTGCCTCGGTTTGAATTCATTTTCCTGACAGTACCTTCACAAATACATCGGTATCCACATTGCCCCCGCATAATGTGGTGCCCACCGTCTTGCCTTGCCACTTTTGACGCTGCTGCAAAGCGCCAGCCAAGGATGCTGCGCCCGCCCCTTCCGCAACATTGTGCGTGGCTCTGAAAAGCAATTGCATCGCCGCTGCGACTTCCTCGTCGGTTACGGCGATTACATCGTCGGCTTCTCGGAGTACAATCTCCAGCGATTCCTCGTCGGGTATACGGCAGGCCATCCCGTCAGCCAATTGAGTGGTTACGGGCGATTCGATTTTGCGTCCGGCTTTGAAAGAATCTTGGTAGGCTGTGGCATGAGCCGACACGACTCCGATGAGTTTCGAGGTCACCCCCGTGTAGGTGCGTGCAGCAACGGCAGCGCAAAAACCAGATCCCAGGCCGATGGGCACGAAAACAACGTCAGGCTGTACAGCTTCAAAAAACTCGATCCAACATGTCATCACACCGCGCACCAAATCGCGGTGAAAGGAAGGGATCATGTGTAATTGTCGTTCCGTTGCCAAACGAGCTGCATGCTCGCGAGACTCTTGAAAGTCTGCACCCAGCTCCAGCAGTTCCACTCCCAAGGCACGCATGGACGCATTCTTCTCAATGGAGTTTCCATTCGGTACCACAATCGTGACAGGAATGCGGTGCTTGCGGGCTGCAAAACCGATAGATTGGCCATGATTGCCGCGAGTGGCGCTGATCACACCGCGCAAGTGAGGCTCGCGTTTGGTCAAGGCATCCATGTATGTCAGCCCTCCCCGGACCTTGAACGCTCCTACGGGTTGATGATTCTCATGTTTGACCCACACTCGGGCCCCCAAGTCCGCGTCGAGCAAGGGCCATTGAAATTGCGGCGTCGGGTTGAGTGCAGCATAGACTACATGCTGTGCCCTTCGAACCTCTTCGCGCGTGAACACTATTCGTTCCTTTCGTCCTTGAATATCTCGTCCCGGGAATGAAGTTGATAAAACAAGGCCCTTTTTTGTTCGGGTAAGGAGTAATCGAAACCGAGCTGTCGCAAGAATCCCTCCGATGCGCTGATTGCCATCACTTCCATGATCCCTTTTTCACGAGCGCGTTCCACACAAGCCTTAACCAATGCGCTCCCGATTCCATTTCCCTGATAACTGTCCGCGACGGCCAAACTTTGAATCTCGCCTAGCTTGCGCGAGTAAATCTCGACGGCGGCAAAGCCGACTATTTTCGCCACTCCGTTTGGATCGATCGCTTCGGCGACATAGCCATTGCTCATCAATAACAGAATTTCCGCTTGCATTCGGCGCAAGAGTTTGCGCTGCTCGACAAACGGTTTCAAAAGCAATTGAATGCCAGCTAAGTCATCGAAATGAGCGCGCCGAATTTTGAATGGGATTTTTGGTTTTTCGATCTTAGCAGAGGGAGATTCGGACAAAATAGGAAATTCCAAGGTGATAGGAGCTCTTGAACTGCACAACGAGAAATGGCGACAAACATCCATGAATGCTACCTGATTCGTACGATCAAGCCAATCGCTCATGATTTGGCCGACCGCAAACTTTATCCAAGCGATACCAGAGTCTGCTCGTCTTGCCTCCTTTGCTCAGTTTCACGTATATATGCAAAAGTAACTTAGGCAACGCGGGTTTGCCTACCGAAAGATCAGAAAGAGTTCACCAGCTTTGGACACTTTGTCCGAAGTGTAGTCAAAACAGTCACCATCGTTCGAGCGAGACATTTCGGAAGCTTTATGGGGCAACGACTTTTCTTCTCAGTGGGCGAACCAAGCGGCGATTTGCACGCTGCCAACTTGATTCGCTCTATCCAATCGATTTCCCCCTCGTCGACATTTCGAGGTTTTGGAGGTAGCCGCATGATTCAGGCGGGCCTGGACTTGGACTACGACCTGACAAGTTTGGCGGTGATGGGGTTTGCCGAGGTGCTGCCGAAGCTCCGAGAGTTTTGCAGGGTGGCGGATCTGGCTGAAAAAAGCTTTGCTCGTGGAGACGTCGATGGCGTCGTCTTGGTTGATTTCCCAGGTTTCAATTGGCACATTGCCAAGCGGGCCAAGAAATACAACCTTCCCGTATTTTATTATCTGCCACCGCAACTTTGGGCTTGGGGTGGCTGGCGCGTCAAGAAGATGCGCCGAACCGTGGATCACGTCTTGTGCCACCTACCTTTTGAGACGCCGTGGTTTCAACAACGAAATGTCGACGCACATTATGTTGGACATCCGTTCTTCGATTCGGTCGCACAACAACCTCTCGATTTGCGCTTTATGCACAAATGGAAAGACAATCAGCATTTGCAAGTCGCTGTCCTGCCGGGCTCACGCGACCATGAGGTACACACCATTTGGCCACTCCAGTTAGAGGTCATTCGGCGCCTTGCAGCAAAACATCCAAATACTCAATTCATGGTTGCTGCATTGAAAGACTCGCACGCCCTTTGGTGTAGATCACAATTGAAACCGGCGGATGCCAAACTCTCGGTCCAAATCTTTGCAGGTAAAACCAGCGAGATAATCGAATTAAGCGACTGTTCGTTGATGAAAAGTGGTTCCGTTTCACTTGAACTCATGGCCCGTGGCAAACCTGCCGCAGTCATGTATCACCTCAGTCAACTGACATTCGCCATGGCCAAGCTTCTGGTGCGGTGCAAGTGCATGTCACTACCCAACCTCATGGCAAAAGAGCAGGTGTTGGCGGAGTTCCTATCGCATGGCAAGTTAACTTCGAAATCAGCACTCAAATCGATCGAGCAAGCTACGATCGAAATGTCGAAACTAGTGAGCGACCCGGAGTATCGAATGATGAGGCGCCGCAACCTGCAATCTCTTGCGCAGCAATTTGCCAAGCCTGGAGCCAGCAATGCTTCCGCGCGTTTTATCATGTCGAAACTAATGAAGTCGGACGAAGGGACATTGCCTATCGATGTCGATGTTGCGAGCGGGAACGCCATATATCCTCGCGCTGCCGCCTAGGTCGTCCAGCTTTCAGACCACCTCCAGCTCCTCTCCCCTAGTACAGGCATCGCTGTGAAGCATTTTTTCGTGCGTTTCGCTACCACTGGCTTTATGCCAGTGGGGCGATAATTGGTGGCTACTAGCCGCTACCAATTGTTGCCTCCGTCGGGACGAGCCCGAACGGAAGGCTTAAATTATGAACCGATGCATTTAAATTCTGTTAGACTAAAGCCGTTGGCAAGCAGCGTCTTTCAAAGCCTAAAACCGCTTGAGTACGGTTTCAAAGTCAAATCGATTGGCACATGATGAAAAGGATCGAAGTTCAATCGGCAGGTTTAACCGATGCGGGGCTTGTTCGTGCGGACAATCAAGATCAGTTTTTCGTAGCTGACCTAACGCGTGGTTTGTTGGTGCAATCCGGCTCTCTGGATGCTGCAAAGAAATCACGGCTTTTTGGCAGTCCAATGGGGCACCTTTTTTTTGTTGCAGATGGCATGGGTGGACACCGCGCGGGCAGCGAAGCGAGCATGCTGGCGATCAAATACTTTGTCAACGCCATCCTCAATAGTCCCAGATGGTTGCTGCAAGTACCCCCGTCGAGCGAAGCAAATTTCGTAGATGACTTAAAGGGAATTCTGCTTGACGCACACAAGGCGATTCAAAAGCAATCTGCCAGTGATCCGCAATACGAAGGAATGGGGACGACTTTTACGATGGTTTACGTCGTTTGGCCAAAAATGTTCGTCGTCCACGCTGGCGACACGCGTTGCTACGTGATGCGTGCGGGTGAACTGCGTTTGATTACCAACGACCATACTGTCGCAAACCAAATGATGCGAGCAGGAAGGTTGGACCCACAATCGATCGAAAGATCGCCTTGGTCAAACGTTTTGGTCAACGCGCTTGGTGCTGGAGCGAACGAAGTTTTTGCGGAAATGCATACGCTTGATTTGCTGTTGGGTGATACCCTTTTGCTTTGCAGCGATGGTCTCAATAAACATGTCACCGATTTCCAGATCCGACAGAACTTGCTGGCGTTCATCGACCCTGATACGGCTTGCGAGAAATTGATTCAGTATGCCAAACAAGGCGGCGGTAGCGACAATATCACGGTTGTCGTTGCGCGATTTACAGAACCGCGACTCCAGAGCGGGCGCATGCAAATCATAGCATCGCATTCGTCCGATGAGTATGTTTTGCAAGACATTGAAATCCCGGAATCCGATTTGGACACGAGCGTCGAAACGGACGGCAGCGTCGCTTCTCAATCGTCCGGCGACACGAAAGAAACGGCTGAATTTGGACCGCAACTAGATACTTCCACCGGAGAGTTCTTTGAGCCTAAATGATTTGCAGGGGCATGTGGCACTGATCACTGGCGGTACCCAAGGTGTCGGCGGCGCTATCGCAATGAGCCTTGCCAAAGCTGGCGCCAACTTGATCCTGCATGGACTGGTCGAGGATGAGTGCGCTCTCGAAACTATCTCTCAGTGCCAGACTTTTGGCGTTCGCGTCAGCCCGCTTTACTGCGATCTAACTCAACCCATCGATATTGTATTGAATGACTTGGCCGAACGAGCGCTCGAAATCGAACCTGATATCGATCTTCTTGTCAACAATGCGGGCGTTTTTATCGATCTGCCTTTTCCGGAAATGAGTGAAGTGTTGTTCGATCGCACGTTTCATTTAAACGTCAAGGTTGGCTACTTCTTGACTCAATACTTTTCAAAAAAATGGATGTGCACTGGGCGATCTGGGAGAGTCCTGTTCACGGGGTCGATCAACGGCATTTTAGCGGAATCCGACCACACGGCTTACGACGCATCCAAAGCAGCGCTGGCTGGCATGGTTCGATCCCTTTGTGTCGCGTTAGCTCCGCACGGGATACGAATAAACTCGATGGCACCTGGCTTGGTGCGAACTCCACTAACGAAACAGGTGAGCCGCGACGCGGATGCTTTGAAATGGATGGAGATGCATACTCCCAACGGACGGGTACCGGACGCCTCCGTGTGCGGTCCTATCGCTGCATTCTTGCTCAGCGACGAAGCGACCCACATTCACGGCCAAACCATATACGTAGATGGTGGAATGAGCGCTTGGCAACAACCTGATCTGCCACGAAGCTTGCGAGGAAATTTAGGCGATTCGTAACGGACACAGGTCAAAGTAGTAGGCACATTTCATGTGCCGTCCACCTAGAATCTTGGCAAAAGCTTGACTGCGAACCGGTTCGGGGAGTGCCTGCTACTTTTGTCGTGCTACTTTTGTCGTGCTACTTTTGTCGGCTGTGTCGTAACGGACGTTGCAATCTAGTTACCAGGCTCTGCCTGGTAACTCAATGCAAGCGAGGCTCCGCCTCGCCGAAATGCATCCTTAGTTTGTGAACTCGGGAGGCAGGAGCCTCCACACCAGGGCGTTCCCAGGCAGAGCCTGGGAACGAGTAGTCTCCTGTGCGACGTTCATTCCAATCAGTGGCACTACCCTCGCATAGCGATTCGCATCAATGATCTCGGTTTGATGCCGGTGGAGGTAAGACATTCGTTGCCGGTGGAATCGTTGCACATCGATTCAAGTCTATCTTGATCGACATTTTGGTTGTCATGTCGACGCGGGGTTGAGACGGATTCAAGAAATCAAGACTCCCTGTTACGACGATCACATCTCCCGCTTGGAAGTCGATTCGGGGTTCGATAAGGGGTCTTATCGCATTTGCAAAGTCGGCAATATCGATCTGTAGATTTCGGAAGGGGATCTTGGTCGGAGTGGTTCCTAACGGCTCTTTGGTGACTACTTTGTTCGCATCCGTTCTTTGTCGTTCCAAGGTGAATGTCGAAAATCCGTCCGACTGGATAAAGGGATATCCTGTCTTAATAGCGATTCGAAGAGATCCCGGCGGGTTGATCAAGCAAAAGGAACCTCCACACGCGTCGGCAGGATCTGTTTTACAGCCAACACTTCCGGCGAGTTCAATCTTGCCTACCAAATCGTAATCGCTCTTAGGCTCAGCTACAGCCACAGCTACAGCTTCCGCTTTCTTTTCAGTTCGTTTGTTGATCACGAGGGGATTGGACATTCCCGCTGGCGTTGCCACTCGCACTTCAAAGCGCCCCGGATCGGACAACGATTCGTTAAGCTTGCCGACTCGAACTCGAATCAATTCTCGGCTGATAACCTCCACAATCGAGTCATTGCCTGAGCTTATGTGTTGCTCTGAACCTCCAACGATGACGTGCGTCAAGGTGGGATGGAAGTTCTTTCCTGCGATAAAGAGATCGGCTTGCGAGAGCGCGGGGTCCAAATAGGTTAAGCCATAGAAATAATCCGCGGTAGGCCTAAGCTGTTTCTTGCCTGAATCGAAAAGACCGCCGCCGGTCTGCTCGTATTGGTAAGGCAATTTAACGTCATGCGTTTGCATTCCCAACATCGTCTCCAATTGATCGATTCGGCTGATGAGTCGACCATAGTCACCTGGTCGGTAACAATTTTGGTTTTTGGGATCTTGCATGCAATTCCGCAGTCGATGCAAACGACCACCTTGTGCAATCATCTCTTCGTACGAACGTTTCGTGACGCCTGGCCTCGCAACTTTTTCCCAATTGGTGGTTACGTCAAATGAAACTTCGGTAACAAACGATGGCATTGCAATCAATACTTCGCAATCGCGAATGCCTGGCTCAAGGCGTCGGTGCTTGCGATCATAATTATCGGTTGGCCCTGTTGACCAGATGGTTCTCGCGAGGGCACCGATGTTGGTGCTTTCGGTAGGAGGCGTTTGAATACGAGGATGGAAGTACCAGCCGAAAGTGTCGTCGCCGTGGGCAAAGGCAACAGCCGTCCGATTGAGCCCTATCGTGGCCTCATCCAATGCCAACTTTCTACTCATCTTGAGCTTTTGATCGGCAGAAAGTGACGTCCCCTTGGCAACACTGAAGGCCAACGCGACTTGCATTTCTCGACGTCGCGAGAACGCGTCATATGCGTTCTGCTGTTCCACGATTGGATCCAAGTTAAACACTTGCAAAGGAAATGTTTGCCGAATGATGGTTTCCCAAAGTAGGACCGCTTCTGGACAGTCGGATGCATAAAATTGAACGTTATCGGAAACGGCGCAATGCTCACCAACGTTGCCTCCACTGGCCTGAAGATCGTTGAGAATTTTCTTAAGATTACGATCAAAAATTCCAGACTGGAGCGCTAGCAACCAACTGCTGCTCTCGAAAACACCATTGAGAGCATACGCGGACACGCTTTGGTTCCATTCCGCACGATACACGCCCACTTGGTCGTATTGCCCTTTGACGAACGCGTCTGCTGCGATTGCAATCGTGCTGATGTTTGCGTCAAAAACTTGGCTCTCGTTTAGAGCATTGTGTGTTTGCTCAAGTGTGGCAAAGAGAAATTGCCGAATTTCCTCCGCCTTGGGTTGATCGAGCACTTGTGCATCTGGAGAGTTTTCAAATTGCTCGATGGCATTATCCACTAAAGTATCGATTGCATCGTCACCATAAACCGTCGAGTGGGAATTAAATGGGACAGAGGCCGGAGTGAAATTGTTGGAGGAAAGACCCTGAGCTAGATTCCTATTACCCGGGGTTTGCGTTCCCTGCAACGATTCGATTCTTGTCTTGTACGAAGCGGTTTGGAGTATTCTTCGTTGCTGCCAAGTCAGGTTGTTCGCACCGATCTTAGCAATACCAACTTGGATTGCTTTACGATACTCTTTCGCATCTTTCCAATTGTTTAAGATTCTCGGTGTGAGTGCTTCGACGAGATCCGCAATGACCATCTTGGGAAAGGTGTTGCGCAGGTGGGCATGGTCGACTTGAAGCTGAGCTCGCAGAGTAGCGACGGCGCTATAACCTTCGGTGGTTTCGCGACCAGGCAATACCGAGACTGGAATACGAAAGAGATAGAGGCCATAACCAGCAGCTCGGCTGTTATCATCTCCGATCATTCGCCGCCTCAATGCTTGATTGGCATGAATGAACGTGGAGCGTTCTCGATCCAGTTCCGTTGGCTCTAAAGCCACTCCCTTGGTCGGAGCCGCTACGCCTTGAGTTGGTGTGGTTAAAAGTGCGAACGGAGTTGAACCTCCAGGAATAGGGGTAGGCAATATGTTTTGAGTGGATACGGAAGTTACCGCTGGAGCAGTCCCGCCGCCAATCGCTGCACCGATCGCTGTCGCGCTCAAAAACTCTCCCTGGTCGCTTCGAGCAATGTACGCTTGAACGGACTCACTAAAACGACTGTTAAAGGCACTGATCTCACCCAATGACATGAGTCGTTCGTATTCTTGGATGGATGCCATCAAGTTGCCATCTCCCCACACATCAGGCTTCTTCACCGTGATGGATCCATCGCGTCGAATGTCGTCTTCTAGCATCGTTAGGTCACGAGCCACCTCAAGCATGGGATCTCCTGCAACTGGCTCTTTGAAATCGCGGTGCCTACGACGAAAAGCTGCGTCCCAGAGATCATGATGGCCCGTGTCCGGTGCGTAGGGAGCCAAAACACCTCGATATGGTGACGATGACTCACATCCAAAAACACTTCCAAGCGAACAAATGAGTAATGTCCGTAGCGCAAATTTCTTCATGTCGCGATAATCCCTTCGCTTCCAAATTCGAAAAATGCATGCAATTCCATGGCTCATTTGCAATCGCATCGCATCGCGCTTGCCCGTTGGCTTCCTGCCGAAAGATTCAAGCTCGCAGTTTGATATTTTCGGCTATCAACATATTCAACGATCACTCAAGTTTTCGCTCCTGTGCAAATCCCCCGAATCTCCCAAATAGCCAAGGATCGCTAAGCTGTCGTTTGCATTCGCGATCTTGCGATAATCCAAGGTTCGTCGCATCCGGACCTGGGAAAACTAACTTCGCATTTTGAGATGCGCGCGCCAATAATGTACCGTCTTCGCCACGGATGTAATCACATTCTTGATTTCACGCTTGATCGTAAACTCGGGTCCAGCGGGAACAAAGAGAATTTCTTTTTCGCGCCGAACCATCACGTTTTCGACAATGATCGCTCGCATTAGCCACACGGCCATCGCTTCGTCATCGCACAAAATCCCTACCCAGCCAAGCGATTCCGATTCCATGGTCTTCAATTGCGTAACCAATTCGATTCCCCGGCGAATCTCGTTGGCGACTCCTTGGTAGGCGTCGCGATCTTGAAGGACTTGTTCGCGTGAAATCGCTTCTAAAAGTTTACCGCGATGCGGCGGCCCGCCTGCCATTGCAAGATCGCAAAAGCTGGTCCAAATCTCGTCCCATGGTACAAGCCCATCTGCGTTAAACTCAAGTGCCCTCGAACCCATCGATTGACTGCGAACGATGTCTGTGCGTCCTTGATACTCAGATGGAAGATGCGAATCGATTCTTTGATCGAGCGACATCAAGTCAAATCGAAATAGACTACGGTCTTGGTCACTTTCAGAAACCGCTTCCGCAAAGTAGCGCCCGATCGGTCGCGATGCGAGCGCATCCAAGTATTTCTCGAACAAGATATGGATCGCGATCGGATGATCCAACAATTTGAGCGGTCCGGGCATTTGATTCGTTAGGCGATCCCAAAACCAAGCATTGGCGGGCTCCAAAACGGGCACATCGAGCGCATGCAATTGACCGATCGTACGGAAAAGTTCGGAGACTTTTTCTTGATCGAGCCTCCAACAAAGCAAAACGACTTGATGGATCTGGTCGCAGTCTATTTGATGGAACACCTGAGCCAAATTAGGAAGTTCTGCCTGCATGAATGCGTAACGTATCGCCCATCCCGAATCCTGCTGTAACATCTCGTGCGATAAACACGCCAATTCGACGCCTGTCGTTCTCGATTCGCAGGTTGTTGCCCCGCCATCCGAGATCACTAGCAACGCTTTTTTCTGAGGCGGTTTTGGGGGATTGTTCAATGCGTTCGCTTGGTTACTCGCGGTCACATTGTCGCAAATCGACGTCAAGATAAGATTGCTCCAGTCCGCCATGTTCCATTCGCGAGCGACATGAATTGCAGTTGGAATATGTACTTGATGTGACCATGCGATTGCAGTTTTCAGGCCGAGAATGTCATATGGTTCAAGACCAATTGGAATCACCACGACTCGTAGAAAACCACGCTCGCGATGTTCCTTGACGAGCGACTCCAGCGTTTCCGCACGTTCCTCGAAATCGAGTCTTCGCAACAGGATAACCGGGTGACACAATCGCGTTGCCAGACGGTCTGCAACGCCCTGCCATTGCTCCAAAGTTGCCATGATGAGTGGCGATTGCAATTCCAGAATTGCGACAGTTTTCAATTCAGCTTCGTTTGAGTCCATCCACGGAATGATATTCCGGTTTCTCTATCGCATCAATGATTGATCGCCCAAAACAATCAAATCTTCGCGCCCGGGGAATTGAGCCACTCTTTGGATCACTGCAGTATGTTCTTGCAAGAACGGCTCTATTCGTGAATAAAGACCCTCCGTAGTAATCAGAATCGAATTCGAGTTTGCGTTGGATCTCTCAATCGCTTCGGCTGGCGAGTCGCAAAAGTCGATTTCCTGTCCCAGATAGAAGACCATTGTCGGGCGATAGTGACCCAATATGGTGACCTGAGTACCCTCGTTTGCAAATCGAGCCTTTAAACTCTCGGCAAGCATTTGAGACGATTGCAATCGATCCAGCTCGGGTGCAACAACCTGACTCAAGATTGCGATCAACGACGTAGCCGCGACGACGAAGGCTCCTGCGGCCCAACTTGTTTTCTTGCAATAAAGAAAGGACCAACCAAGAACCCCAAAGACCGCCAGGGGCAATCCTGCCATGCCAAGCCATGCCAACCTTTGCTGAATCAATGGATCCATGTTGAAACGCCCCAGAACTGTTTGGCCCTGAAATTCAATGAAAGCCAACGCAGGCAATCCGCAAACGATTCCCACGCCAACGGCGATCAATAACAACCAGCCTGCATGAAGCCAAAAAGTATTGACAAGCGATGCGTCACCGGACCATATTGCAAAGTATCGCCCCACGATGATCGCGAGAGCGGGATAGGCCGGCAAAACATAGTTCGGAAGTTTCGTACTCGCGAGCGAAAAAATCAACAAATAGACAGCTATCCAACAGCTCACAAATCGAGTGGCAGAGGAATGGCTTGGCATCTTGGATTGTGCAACCCAAGTCATCACGGTTGGGATCGCAAATGCAGACCAAGGATACAAACCGATTAGGCACGCGAGCAGATAGTAGTACGCAGGACCGCTGTGGTTGTCCATCGCGCTCGAAAAGCGGCCCATGTGATGAACGCCAATAAATTCGCGAAGGAACGCACCATCGGTTTTCCATTGCACAAGCAAGTACCAGGGAGCCGCTACAACCGAAACAGCAAGGATGGCTGTGAATGGCCGCATTTTCCAAACGGTCTTGAAAAATGGGAACGGAGAATACCGCAACAGTCCTATTGCAATGCGTTTCAAGCGCGATGCTCCGAGAGGTTGCATTACTTGCTGTTCCGTCAATAAAAACAATCCGATAACCGCGGTCGGAAAGAGGAAACCGATGGGCCCTTTCGTCAAAACGGCTAGTCCCATCACTGCGTACGCTGCAAGCCAAACCCGCCAAGGTATGGCAGCAAGCCGCTGGTCACGCGTCTCGCCTTGCACCGAAAAGTAACTGCGACTCCAAACAAAAAGAGCCAATACCGTGAAGAACGCGAGATGAGCATCCGCGGTTGCGGAGCGAGCGACCGTTGCAAACAGAAAGCACGAACCGATTGCCAAACCAGCAAAGAACCCGGTTGTGGCATCAAAGAGTCTACGTGCAATCGCGTACGTTGCCATGATCGTCAGGATGCCGAAGATGCTAGAACAAAAGCGTGCACCGAACTCAGTGACACCAAATGCGTGGTACCCGAGCATCATTCCCCAATACATCATGGGGGGTTTGTGCCCAAACAACTTTCCGTTGAAAGTCGGCGTGATCCAGTCGTTGCGGGCATACATTTCTGCGGCTGCCGTCGCATAATACCCTTCGTCTTGATCCCACAGGTGCGAGTTTCCAAGTTGTACCATCAGCAGTACCACGCCTACAACTAACAAACCAATCCGTTGCGCGTAGTCAAATTGTCGAGCCATGATACTTAGCTTGCCCGCCTAGTTCGTCCGACGGTTTCGCGAGCGGCGTCCAAGCGGTAGATGTGTGGGGTTTCGTTCAAGGCTGAGTCTGGGGGATTGATCCAGACCACACGATGAGCGCAACCGGAGGATTCGATGTTGACCGAATCTCCAAGAACGTAGAGGGGACGTTGCTTGGCCTCATCATAGATGCGGCCGACGTAGTCTCCAACCAATCCGACCGCCGTCAATGTCGCACCGTTGAATAGCAATTGAATGCACACGAGCGAACTCCAGCCTGGTGCCGTAGATCTGACAAATAGGGCAGCATAAATAGCATATGCCGAGTAGGCGAGGCCAATGGATGTCAAGGCGATTCCGGCTGTCAAGCAGAGCCTGAGTGGCATGGCTGAAAACGAGGAAACGGCTGTCCAGGCCAGCTTCACCAATTTCCAAGGTGGATACTTTGTTTCCCCGGCAGCTCGGGCCGGTCGATGAAATCGTACGATGGTTTCTCGCAGTCCCAGCCAAGCGACCAAACCTCGCATGAAGCGGTGCTGTTCCCGAAACTTGCGAATCGCTTGCACGGCTCCCCGACTGAACAATCGAAAGTCGCCGACTTGGGGGGGCAACCTCTCGTCGATCGCCTTGCGCATGAAGGCGTAAAACGCAGAGGCGGTCGCTTTTTTGAAAATACTTTCACCATCGCGGGTGATTCGTTGAGTGGAGACAACGTCGAATCCTTGCTTGAATTGCTCGACCATCGTCACCAGCAATTCAGGCGGATCTTGCAGATCGGCATCCATAACAACCACAGCGTCACCATTGGCAAAGTCGAGTCCAGCCGTGATGGCGGCTTGCTGACCGAAGTTGCGGCTAAAGCCGAGTACTTTGATGCGACTATCCTGCTGGGCAGCAGCGTTGAGGATAGAACGCGTGGTATCCCGACTGCCGTCATCGATAAAGATAAGTTCGTACTCGCAATCGATCCGTGCCAGGACAGGCGGGAGTGTTTCAAACAGTGCGGGCAATACCTCTTGCTCGTTGTAAACCGGCAGCACAATTGACAGAAGCATTGCGGTCGCCTCGTAGGTAACAGGGTCGTTTGCAGGGAATTCGCGGAAAAACCCTTGAAGATGGATGGATAGCGAATTTGACAGGGCCGGGTCAAGATCTGCTGTCCTGCGGCATCGCAATGAAAGCTTTCCTAAACAGGCTTGCTCGATCAACTACAGATGGTGTAGATTATGGGCGTAAAGGAGGATAGCCGAATGGTTAGGAACCTGATTCGAAATCAGGCGCCGGGAAACCGGTTGAGGGTTCGAATCCCTTGTCCTCCGCTTGAATTTTCTGCGAATTCCCACACAAAACCACTTCCAACCTGTCTTTTGCTTGGTCCGTGTGGGTAGTCGCGTGGCGGTTGCGGTGGAGTGGAACAAGCGAAACCAGGGTCGACTCCCGCTTTTTTGAGCTGCTTCTAGGAACTGACTTCGCAAATTCGAATTCTTCCATCCGTCCCCAGTACTCGCGGCTGCTGGATAGATCGGCTTGTCGACAACGTACTTGGCTCCCTCCGGCGCGAGGTTCCAGGCTTCTTGAAGGGAATGCATAAGTTCCTCGAACATTGTGCACTCTCGAACGCCCCGCCCCTCATGCACTGTTTAGCGTCGCAAGCGAATTGCTTTGCCTTTTAAGTGCACTTTTCCGTCATTCCCGCGCAGGCGGGAACCCAGCTCCACGTCATTCCCGCGCAGGCGGGAACCCAGCTCCACGTCATTCCCGCG
>JAIPFP010000231.1 GCA_021736575.1 Pirellula sp.
CGAGATGCTCGGTGTATTGATGAGAGTGTTTGGGCCAGAATCGAGGTCGAGCGGATCGTTTGGAGTCGTAAGATCGTTACCTAGATCAATCGGAATCCCTTCGTTTCCGAAAATGGAATTCGTCGTAATTCGGTTTCCGGTAGAGTTCGAACCAGTAACAACAATCGCGCTCTTGCCATTATAGGCGATGGTGTTTCCACTGAGTGGGGCTCCGATGAGGTTGTTTAGGGAATCGTCAATTCGGATACCGCCAAGCGTGTTGCCGAGTGCTGACTGATTTGCGGCGAGACCAATCGCGTTCCCGAATATGCCGTTACCGTACGAGCCTTGCTCGATTAGCACACCATAGCCGTTATTACCGCTGATTTTGTTTTGCTCATTGCTGAGCAGGCCACCTATCCAATTGTCGATGGAGCAACTCGTTAAACGAACGCCTCCGGAAACATTCGGTATCGCTTGATTCCCGGAAACGTCCGTGCCGATCCAATTGCCGCTGACGTTATTGCGAGCTGTTTTGAATTCAAGCTGCACGCCATACTCACCATTGCCTGAAATCAAATTGCCGGCACTTGAATTGGCAGGGGAGCTCGTTTTCGTCCCTACGGTGTTGTTGGAAGTTTGCGTTGAGAGCACCACTCCCGATAGTCCGTTACGAACGCTGGTTAACCCGTTTGCACTTGTCCCAATGTAATTGCCGGCGATCACGTTTTGAGAGCTTTGAAAGGCGATAGCAATGCCGTCCATCGTATTACCAGATACGACATTCCGCTCGCCGCTGTCAAACAGTCCGTTGTCGTTGGTTCCGACGACATTGAGGTTGGAACCGCTTTCGATTTGAATGCCTCGTCCCGAGTTCGGTAGCGGTATATCGCCATTAGCCGTCACTCCGATATAGTTCCCGCCGATCGAGTTGCTCGTTGAGCCGAACATCATGACTCCATTTCTGCCATTACCAGAAATTACATTCCCTTTGCCTATTCCATCCTTTAGGCCGATCAAGTTATTGGATGCGTTATTCGATACCAAAATCCCGTCAAAGCCATTTCCCAGTAAACCCTGGCCTTCGGCAGAACCACCAATAGTATTCCCGGATACTTGATTTTGTGTCGATTGATCGATCCGTACTCCGCTGAGCAGATTTCCGCCGATCCAGTTCCTCTCTAATTCGTCCGATTGACCATCGCTGTTCGTTCCAATCAAGTTACCCGATGAGCTGCTAAACAATTCGGAGATAACACTGTCGATCAAGACACCATTTTCCTTATTGGCTAGCGAGGCGGATAGACTGGCAGCAAGTCCAATAATGTTCCCCGCGACGATATTGTTTTGGGAAGACAGGATCCGAATTCCATTCCGGTTGTTTCCCGAAATCAAATTCCCTTCTTGGCTATCATTGAGCCCATCGGAATCAACTCCAACGATGTTCCCTTTTGCGTCGTTGAAGATCACGATCCCTTCCAATTCATTCGGAACCGCTTGATCTCCGTTTGGGTTCGTTCCGATTTTATTCCCTTGAACTTTGTTCCCAGTCGCTGCAGAGCCTACGATTCGAATACCTTCGGCGGAATTGCCCGAGATCACATTTCCGTCGGTTGTAGAACCGCCGATGACATTGTGGGGCGAATTGTCGATTGCGATTCCTATAAAGCGATTGGCTTTGGCAGTGATCCCGGAATCAAGTCCGACATAGTTGCGTGTGATGTGGTTGTTACCTGGGCCACTGATAAGAATTCCGCTGGCAGGGAACGAATGAATCGCTAATCCAGAAACAAGACTATTGCCTCCTGCAAGTTTCAATCCGTAGTCAAATCCAATGGTGCGTTCTCCCGAGAGTTCGACGATGGGTTTTCCAACAAAACCTGGTTGCGTGGTTGCGTCGATGGTCAAAGGCTCAGTGACAGCAGGCAATTCTGTCAGCGGACGAATGATGGTGTCATTTTGTGGCAACGCAAATTGAATCACGTCGGACCCTGGAAAGAAGTTCGCGTTCTCAATGGCTTCTCGCAAGCTCCCCGGCCCATGGTCGGAAGAACTGATGACCGTCAACGTGGCAAAGAGTTTCCGGTCCTCGAGCTGTTCAAAGATTCCAACCCGCTTGATTTTCGGCTTGGAAACAGAGGCTCTTTTTTGCTTTCGAAAGAACATCTATCACTTTCAAGCCGCGTGTGGGGAATCGATTGTTTCGTGGTACGTCGATGGTTCGAAACGAAAGAACGACTCATTATAATCGCCCCGCTAGAGGCAGGGAAGCTTCGGACGGCGGCCGAAGACTAGCGGGCATTGAGACCAAGAAAGGTTGGGGGGTTGGCTACGGCACTTTGAGAGTAACTGCAACTTTGTGGTCACGGACCGAGTTAGGTCGTTTCGAGTGCAAGCATGGCCTGGAATCGGGCAGGGGTGGCTACGGTGACGGTAAGACTACTTACCAACCGGATTCCAGAACGCCTGGCGTGTAGAAACCCCGAAGTATATTGCAGGGACAAAGATGAGCAAAACCTCGGCAAGATCAATTGGAACACCTTTGAGGTAGTCCCGAATCGCCAATCCAGTTGGTAAAACGATTAAAATAATCAACGACATATAAAAGGCTCGCATAAACCACTTAGGTACGCCACGTCCACAGTACAAAGAGGTTGCAAGGGCACCACTTGCGTAGCCAACCGCAACGACGCCTAACAAAGGAACCAAAACTCGTAAGTCACCTTGGATGAGTGACATCAACAACGACATTCCCGCTATCAAAAGGCAGAGTGTCAAGAGTGCGAACGGTGTCGCCAAAATTCTCTGTAACCAAAGTGAGTCACCGCTTTGGTTCGTTGAGAGGGGCTGACGATCGGCATCGAAATCTGACATAGCGTGAAACCTCTGATTTCTGTTGGTCGAGAACGTGGTAGATATCTCCCAACGCTGATTATAGGGAGCCTCGGTTTTCAACTCCATGGTTCTGATGGTAAACACGATGAATTTCTGGTGAAGATTATCTGTGGAATTGGATCGATGTTTCTAGGCTGATCGAGTCGAATTCAATCATTGATCGAGACGAAGCTGCGGGGGACGATGATGGTTGCGTCGCGACAGCGTATTAGGTTGACCGTCGGATGTTGGGAAAAAATCTTGCTTCTTAAAATCGTGGTAAGTTTGACAGGAATGTGATATTCTAAGGACATGAAACGAAGAAACTTTTTGTCCACAGCAGCGGGCACTTTAGCTGCTAGTTCGGTATTCCCAACATTCGCCATCGGGAGGGCTGGGAAGTCCGCGAACAGCAAACTCGATGTCGCCTTCATCGGCTCTGGCGGATGGATTGCCCAACAACCCTACAAGCAAGGCTGCAGCGAGGAAAACCTCGTCGCGTTCTGCGATGTAGATCGCAACCATTGCGCAGAAAACATGCAGAACTGGCGCACGACGCAACCGTTCTTCGATGACTTCCGCGTGATGTTCGACAAGATGCACAAGGACATCGATGCCGTGGTGATCTCTACGCCGGACCACACGCATTTCGCCGCTACGCTTGCGGCCATGGAGCGTGGCATTCATGTCTACACGCAAAAGCCGCTCACGCACAACATCTGGCAGGCGCGAACTCTCCTTAAAGCCCGCGAGCGCTACAAGGTAGTCACGCAAATGGGCAACCAAGGTCATGCGGGCGATGGCATTCGCCAATCGGTCGAAGCGGTTCGCGCGGGTGTGATCGGTGATGTCAGCGAAGTGTTTTGCCACAACAGCGGACCTCAAATGGGCGGACCCCATTTCGCCAATCCAGCGGTCATGCCACCGCCATCAACGCCGGTTCCTGAGGGTCTCAACTGGGACTTGTGGCTCGGCCCGGTCGCGGCGCGAGAATTCAGTAGCGACTACCATCCGCAAAAATGGCGGTCGTTTTATGATTTCGGTTTAGGCATGCTCGGCGACTGGGGGTGTCACACGCTCGACACACCTGTGTGGGCGCTCGATCTCGATGCGCCGACCGTGGTGGAGTGCATTGAACGCAAAGAATCTTTAGAGGGCGTCATTCCTGCGGGGAGCCACATCAAGTATCACTTTCCAGCCAAAGACAAACGCGGTCCGACGACGCTCGAATGGTTCGACGGACCACAAGACTGGAACCAAGTTGGGCGCATCGATAAGTTCGGTGCCGAGAACGCCGCGCATCTGGGTCGCGCCTGTTGGATCGTTGGCAGCAAAGGGATGCTGGGTTGCGGCACGCATGCTGGAACGCCCATGTTTGTAAGCGAAGAGCTGCAGCAAGATTGGCTGAAAAATCCTCCGCCGCAAACGATTCCACGGGTCGAGGGGGGACCGTTCCGCGAATGGCTACGCGCGATCCGAGGCGACGGACCCGAGCCGGGATCTAATTTTACTTACTCGGCAAAACTCACTGAGATCATTTTGTTAGGGGTGCTTGCTCAGCGTTTTCATACGCGTATCGAATGGGATGCCAAGGCAGGTCAGATCACCAATCGCCCTGAATTGAACGCCTTCCTCAAGGAACCGGTACGCAAAGGCTGGGAATATGGCGAAGAACTGTGGAAATAAAACATGTTTCAACAGTCGACTTTCGCTCTGTTCACACGAATAAAGTTTCGTCTCGTTTCCTGTTCTGCATGCGTTCTCGCGGCGATGGCATTTTCGTCGATGAAGACGGCTCATCCCACCGACGATCAAACCGGGACCGAACCTGCCACCGAAATTGTCACTGCGCAGCGTGAAGCTCCAGATTCCGCCATGCGGGGCGAACAGCTCTTGGGCCAGCGGTTTCTAACGCTCAACACCGTCGTCCGCGTGCGTCAAATCGAAGTGACCCGGGACGTGGCTCACGGCCCCGATGAGTCGAGTATCCACACACCCGCAGAGGCCCGAACGTTTCGCGAAGCGATCGAAGCCGCTTGGCCGGGTGCACGCATCACTTGGGCATTCAGTTGGCTCGCCCTGCATGATGAACGCCCGCAATATCGCGAGCTGCACGCGCTGATCGTTTCGTATCAAAAGAAGTTTGGCGATGAAATAACCTTTATTCCCGGTGCCTATTTCTCGAATATGTATAACACCCGCGAGCAGGTTAATCGCGATCTGCACGATGGCTTGAAACGCGTTTCGGAAATCGTCGGTGGCGGCTATCTTCCGCAAAGCGTGGTTGCTGGATTCCTCGCCGCTGAAAACCTGCGTTACCTCGCGGAGGTGGAGGGCATCCACGTTTGCCAAGGAAATATCTGGAGTCAATACGCGGTCGATAACGGCGATGGCGAGGGCTCGATCGCATATCCTTACTACCCGTCGCGCGAACATTTTTGCAAGCCTGCACGGGAGCAGAAGGATCTCATCGATATTGTCAATCTCGACGGTTGGACAGTCGACTTTCTCGCAGCCCGCATCCCTGGACGTAAAATCGTCGATGGCGAGCTTTGGCGTAGTCGTCAGGGAGTAGGACCGATTGAGACGGTGCTCGACATGGGCACCGAGCGCGGCACGAAGTCGATGCTCGCTACCACGGCTGCGCATTTTGACGATGGCTTCGCCCGCAACGGCTTTGCTTGGGTGACTTGCGGCTGGGAGATGGGGCTTGTGGAAGCCCGCAAGATTTACGGATACGGTGGGCGCAACGGTATGGAAGGCCTTCATCTTTGGCTGACCGAGACCCGCAAACGCTGGCCCGATGTCAAGCTGATCACTCAAGGCGAATTCGGACTTCGGTGGCGCTCGCGATTTCGCGACAATGACCAACTCAATTACCGATTCGTTCACCGTGGAGCAGGTGTCCGCGCCTCGCAGGAAAACCTTGAGATTCGATGGTTCATGAACAAGGATTTTCGCCTCGCCTTGCTGCGCGACTGGAAAGAAAACGGGTCGGAAAAAGTGATCGACTTTACCCGCTACGATCTTCCTGCGAGCGAACCAGCCGACCCTGGTCCCGGCCAGCGAACACGCAACTGGAGCCTGATGAATCGAATCAACCAGAAAGGGACCCGCCCGCAGGATGTGCCCATCGCGATCTCCGAACTGGCCGACGAAGACCGGACGCTCATCCGCAGGCATTACCCAGAACTCCTACCATCAGAACTCCAACCAATCGACGCCAAGTAGCCCTCCGGTCCGACAAGTGATTCGGCCAGTGATTCGGCCAGTGATTCGGCCAGTGATTCGGCCGCCGATTCGGCCAGTGAAACAGTACTCGTGCATTGCATCGAAATTGGTTAGACTTTCCGCTTTCGTTTCGACACAGTTTACTGGAGGACTTTTTATGAACGCAATTGACATCCTTGGAAGTTTGCTTGGTGCAGGCCAACCAGGGGCAAAAGGAGGCGGTGGCGCGGCAGACATTCTTGCGGAAATACTTGGCGGAGCCGCAAAGGCATCTGCTCCTCAAGGTAATCCGCGCCCCTCCGACGCTCACACGAGCGCCAAACAACTAGAGGAAATGCTCGGCGTCGGTCGAGAGTCTGCGAGTGCAAGTTCTCGCGGCACCCAATATCAGGCACCAAGCTCTTCGATACCAACCGATATTTTTGGTCAACGTAAAGTTCAAGAGCCGAAAATCAACCTAAGCGTTCCCAAGCCTGCGCCCCTTTCACAAAATGACCAAGCCGTCTTGTTCATTCGAGCCATGATCAATTCGGCCAAGGTGGACGGCGAAATCTCCGACGAGGAACAAAAAAGCATCCTCGGGCAGATTGGTGACACAAGTCCCGAAACCATAAAGTTCCTTCGAGCCGAATTTGCTCGACCTCTCAATGTCGTTGAGTACGCTCAATCCCTGCCGGTCGGAATGGAGCTAAAAGCGTACGCGATTTCGCTCACGGCCATCAGTGTTGATACAAAGGAGGAAGCGGACTACCTTCGTCAATTGGCCAAAGCCCTTCGGATTACTCCAGAGCAATGCAACCAAATCCATCAGCAGCAAAATGCCCCGCTGATGTATCAAGCATAATGAAACGTCGTCAATAAATACCGAGAAGGGGATCAAAACGCAGAGAACGCAGAGAACGCTGAGGCAACCGTTTGGTTGCGCACAGCGCGTTCTCTGCGTTGCAAACGTAGAATATGCATAATACCTTTGCAAAATTCGTTACAAACGGACCGTAATAACTGTTGGCTCCTATGAGGAAATAGGGCATAAAGTAGAATACGACAGGGTTTTGTTTCGACATTTGGATATGGGATTTCGCATGTTAACGCGGGCACAAATTGATACTGAAGGGCTTTTGCTGGAATTGATGGAGCAGCGGATTTTGCTGCTGGATGGGTCCATGGGGGCCCTTATTTTTCAGAAAAAGCTACCGGAATCGGCCATTCGAGGCGAGAGATTCAAGGATCATCCTGCCGATTTGTCCAAAGCGACCGATTTGCTCGTTTTGACCCAGCCAGACGTTATTCGCAGCATTCATGCAGAGTATCTCAGCGCTGGCTCAGACATCATTGAGACCAATACGTTCAACGCAAGTATCATCGGGCTCGCGGAGAATAAGCTTTCGGACCTCGCTTACGAAATTTCAAAGACTGGGGCGGAGGTCGCGCGTTCCGCCGTGGAGGAACACCTTCGGCGAGACCCGTCCAAGCCTCGGTTCGTGGCCGGCAGTATGGGGCCGACGGCGGTTCAATTGTCGATGAATGCAAAAGGCGATCCAGCCACTCGACCGTTTAGTTTTGAGCAGATGGTTGCAAGCTACGAGGTCAATATTGAAGGATTACTGGATGGCGGGGTGGATATTCTGCTTCCCGAAACTGCGTTCGATACGCTGAATTTCAAGTCTTGCCTTTTGGCCATCGAAAACGTTTTTGCGCGCCGAGGACAACGTTGGCCCGTTATGCTTTCTGCCACGGTTTTCGAAGGGGGCGTAACGTTAACGGGTCAGCAACTCGAAGCTTTCTGGGTTGCCGTTTCCCACTTTCCAATGATGAGCGTCGGCTTAAACTGTGGTCTGGGTGGAGACAAGATGCGTCCGTATCTGGAGCGACTTGCAAACGTCTCGGAGGCCGCGATCAGTTGTTATCCGAATGCTGGGCTCCCCAATGAACTTGGAGAGTTCGATGAAACACCCAATAAGATGGCGAGCTTCGTTCGCGACTTTGCAAAACAAGGTTGGGTCAACATCGTCGGCGGTTGCTGCGGAAGTACACCGGCCCATATCAAAGCGATTGGCGAAGCGGTGCAGGGACTAACTCCCCGCAAGAAGCCCGAGTTCAAGAGAATGACCCAATTCGCTGGAAACGAACCGCTGGTGCTCCGCAAAGAAAATCCGTTCGTCATGATCGGTGAACGCACCAACGTTACAGGCTCGCGCAAATTTGCCCGTCTCATTAAAGAAGGCAAGTTCGAGGACGCGATTCGTGTTGCGCGAACTCAAGTTGAGGGCGGGGCAAACATCATCGATGTGAACATGGACGAGGGAATGCTCGATGGAGCTGCCGCCATGAGCACTTTTCTCAATCTTGTGGCACACGAAGCGGACATCGCCAAAGTTCCGCTGATGATCGATAGCTCCAAATGGGAAATCCTTGAAGTTGGTTTACGCCATTCGCCGGGTAAACCTATTCTAAATTCGATTAGTCTCAAAGAAGGCGAAGTCGAGTTTTTACGGAAAGCCAAATTCGTTCAGCAGCATGGAGCGGCGGTGGTCGTAATGGCCTTCGACGAACAAGGCCAAGCGGCGGATTACGAAAACAAAGTTCGAATCTGCAAACGCGCCTACAAACTTCTGACCGAGAATGGTTTTCGTGCGGAAGACATCATTTTCGATGCGAACATATTAACGGTCGGCACGGGTTTGCCCGAGCACGCGAACTACGCCGTCGATTTCATCGAAGCGGTTCGGACCATCAAGAAAGAGTGTCCTGGTGCTCGGACGAGTGGCGGCGTGAGCAACGTTTCGTTTTCGTTTCGCGGTAACGATACGGTTCGCGAGTCGATGAACGCAGTCTTTTTGTACCATGCCATCCAAGCTGGCCTCGATATGGGGATCGTCAACCCAGAGATGCTTGAAGTCTATGATGAGATCGATCCTGAATTGCGTGATCGCGTCGAAGATGTGTTGCTCAATCGCCGCGAAGATGCGACCGAACGTCTCATCGAATTTGCGGAAACAGTGAAAGCGAAGGACAAAGCACCTGTCAAGGTGGATGCATGGCGAGAAGGAACCGTCGAAGAGCGATTGCGACATGCTTTGTTGAAAGGAATAACCGATCACATTGTAGCCGACACCGAAGAAGCGCGCGCTAAGCTTGGGCGGCCACTCAAGGTGATCGAGGGTCCGCTGATGGATGCCATGAACCTGATCGGTGATTTGTTTGGGCAAGGGAAGATGTTCTTGCCACAGGTCGTCAAGTCGGCCGCCGTGATGAAGAAGAGTGTGGCCTATTTAACTCCTTTTATGGAGGCAGAAAAGCAAGCGGCAGGTGTTTCCGGTGCGCACACCAGTCGAGGTAAAGTGTTGCTTGCGACCGTGAAAGGGGACGTTCACGATATCGGCAAGAACATCGTCGGAACGGTGCTTGCATGCAACGATTTCGAAGTGATCGACCTCGGCGTTTTGGTTCCGTGTGAGAAGATCCTGGCAGAAGCAAAAAAGCACGGCGCTCAAGTCATTGGGCTATCCGGTTTGATAACGCCATCGCTTGACGAAATGGTGCACGTCGCCAAGGAAATGCAACGCGAGGGTTTTACCATTCCGTTGCTGATCGGCGGTGCAACAACCAGCGCTAAGCATACCGCTGTCAAGATTGCACAGCATTACGATCACGAGGTGGTGCATGTGCTCGACGCTTCTCGAAGCGTGCCGGTGGTTGAAAAACTGGTGAACCCAAAGAGTCGCGATGCGTTTGGTGTCGAAATCAAACAGAAGCAAGCAGACGAACGTGCTAGCTTTGCGATGAGACGCGATCGCAAGCTAGTCGATTTTAGCGAAGCACAAAGCCGCAAACTGGAAATCGATTGGGCAAACTATACCCCTCCGAAACCTGCATTCCTTGGCATACGAGATATCGTCACGAGCGTTGCCGAGTTGCGTCCTTATATTGATTGGTCACCCTTTTTTATGACTTGGGAATTGAAGGGCAAGTACCCCAAGATTTTCCAAGATCCCTTCGTCGGAGAGATTTCCAAAGAACTCTATGAGGATGCTCAAGTGATTCTTGATCAGTTTGAGAAAGACTCAACGATTTCATTGCGGGGAGTGTATGGATTCTTTCCAGCCCAGAGTCTTGGGGACAGCATTGCTTTGTTCACGGACGATTCGCGAAGCGAAGAATTGTGTCGATTTGAGATGTTGCGACAACAGTGGGAACGCGTTGATCAAAAAGCTTTTCGAAGTTTGGCGGACTACGTCGATTCGACAGGCAAAGCCGACTATCTCGGTGCCTTCGCGATCACCGCTGGACATGGAGTGGATGACTTGGCAAAGAAGTTGCGAGCGGACATGGAGGACGGTAAGTCGATCTTGGTTCAAGCGTGTGCGGACAGCCTAGC
>JAIPFP010000232.1 GCA_021736575.1 Pirellula sp.
TGATCGCTTCTTTGATTTTCGAACGGGCCATCGACATCGCTTCGGACCAGGGATCGGAAAAGTCTAGATCCGCAGTTCCGGTTGGTTTGCCATTCGGCGGCTTAGGGGATGGAGCCTTTGAAAAAGCTGCGGAAATTTTGGGCAGCTTCAGCCGGCGTTCGTCGTGAATATATTTAAATCCGAACCGACCTTCGTCGCACATAAAATGCCCTTGCGCTAGCGGATTCTCGCGAGGTCGTAATCGATAAACTTTATCTTCGTTTTGATCGACTTGGATACTGCAACCGGTTGAGCAACCGGTGCATACGCTGTCCGAATGCTTAAGCCACCACACTCGTTTTTTGTACAAGAAGTCTTTGCTGCATAGCGCGCCGACTGGGCACAAGTCAACGACGTTGCCAGCGAGCTTGTTATCGCAAGGCACTTCGGGAAAGACATCGATCTCTTCGTGACTGCCGCGCGCAACGACTTGAAGTTCCGCCGTGCCACTGATTTCTCTAGTGAACCGTACGCATCGAGTGCACATTACGCATCGGTCTGTGAACAACGCGATTTGCTCGCCGATATGGTACTTGTCCATTCGCTGGATTTTGGGCTCATCCAACCGACTGTGGGCGTTGCCAAATTTGTAGGTGTAGTCCTGGAGATAGCACTCACCTGCTTGATCGCAGATCGAGCAATCCAGCGGATGATTGAGGAGCAACAACTCAAGTGTCATGGCTTGCGTTGTTTTGACTTTGGAAGTGTCGGTCCGAATCACGGTGCCTTCTCGGATCGGCGTTTGGCAGCCCGGCACCAACTTCGGTCCCATGACAATGGTCCCATCCGGCTTGCGTTCGCCTACTTCGACTAGGCACATGCGGCACGAGGCCACCACCGAGAGGGATTCATGCCAACAGTAGTGAGGGATCTCAACCCCAGCCTTGCGAGCGGCAAGGATGCAATTGTCCTTGGGATCAGCATCGACTTCGATGTCGTTAACGATAACCTTTGCCACTTGTGTCGGTTCCGGATTGATGAAATGGATCGGATTGTTGATTAATGAGCTCCGGCCAACGCTGGGCTTTCGCTGCGTCGTCCGCTTTTGATGTACTCTTCGAATTCGGGTCGGAATTTATGGATCGCGTTCTTCATCGGCCAGGCAGCGCCATCGGCCAAACCGCAAATCGTAGTTCCCGGGATCGTACCCATCGATCCCGAGATCTCAAGCAACAAATCAATGTCGCTGAGTTTGCCTCGACCATCGCGAATACGTTCCAAGATCTTCGTTGACCACGCAGTCCCCTCGCGGCATGGCGTACACTGTCCGCACGACTCATGTGCAAAGAAACGGCATGCGTTGTAGAGCACATCGACCATGCTTGTATGATCGTCAATGACGACCACAGCGGCTGTACCAAGTCCCAAGCAACCGACGCGACCTGGACCAGCAAAATCCAAAGGCGTATCGAGTTCTTTCTCGCTCATGAAACCCATGCTGATACCGCCAGGCACGACGGCTTTGGCTTTTCGACCTTTCCACACGCCACCGGCATGCTTATCGATTAGGTCGCGAGCCGAAATACCCATGGGCAGTTCCACGAGACCGGGCTTGTTGACGTGTCCACTAATGCAATAGAGCTTTGGTCCATATGAACCAGCGTCGCGAGGGTTGTTGGGATCCTTGGGCACTCCCATGCTCATGAACCATTCGGCGCCATGATTGATGATGTGCGGAATGCATGCCATCGTCTCCACGTTGTTCACAACCGTCGGACGGCGAAACGCGCCTTCGATGGCGGGAAATGGCGGCTTGATTCGAGGCCAAGCCCGCTTGCCTTCGAGGCTTTCGATCAGTCCGGTTTCTTCGCCGCAAATGTACGCGCAAGCACCTCGATGCAAGTGCACGTCCAAGTCGTAGCCGGAACCGAGAATGTTCTTGCCGAGCAGATTGTTAGCATACATTTCGTCGATCGCGTCTTTCAGCACGCGATAGCATCGGCCATACTCGTAGCGAAGATAAAAGTACGCGGTTGTGGTGCGAGTCGCGAAACTGCTGATCACAATTCCTTCGAGCACTTGGTGTGGATCTTGTTCGATCAAAACACGATTGTTGAACGTCCCTGGCTCGCTTTCGTCTCCGTTGATGCAAAGATAGATTGGGCCGGAGACGTCCTTGGGCAGGAATGTCCACTTGAGTCCGGTTGGAAAGCCAGCACCGCCTCGCCCGCGAAGCCCTGATGCCTTGACCACATCGATGACTTCAGTGTTCTTCATCGCAAGGGCTTTTGCGAGCGCTTGGTATCCGCCGTCGGCTTTGTAGGTTTCTAGCGTGTGGCTGTTCGGTTTACCCTGACGAGCCAGCAAAACGGGCTTGAAATCTTCGTTGCTCATGCTCCACCTCGTACTTGTTTTTCGACATCATCCGCAGTCACACACAACGTCAGTTCGTCATCGACCAGCATGCACGGAGCACCATCGCAAGCGCCTAAGCACTCAGCCAGTTCCAGGGTCACCTCGCCATCGGCGGTTGTTTGCCCCGGCTGAATATTCCATCGTGAACACAGCTCCGCGAGCAACTCGTCTCCACCTCGAAGCATGCAAGGCAACGAGCGGCAAATCCATACCCGTTTCTTGCCAAGTGGATCTTCTTCGGTTCGAAAGAAGCCGTAGAACGACAGTGTGTCGTTGATTTGTGCAGGGGAGAGTTCAAGAATGTCCGCAATCTCGGAAATAGCTTTGCGACTTACGCAGCCCTTTTCTTCTTGAACGACGTGCAACGCAGGCAGCGTAACCGCTTGCTTACTTGGATAGCGACCGAGGTGCTCCTCGATTACCTTTTTGGCATTGGAACTCAATTCGCTCATCGATCCAACTCCGCTGCAATAATGTTGATACTTCCCAGAACTGCCACAACGTCGCTCAACATGCAGCCCCGCATCATTCTTGAAAACAAGGAGAAGTGAAGCAAAGAGGGGGGACGCGTTCGTGCACGGTAAGCCCGAAACGACCCGTCGCCGACAATGTAATAGCCGAGTTCGCCGTTGGGAGACTCGGTTGCCGCATAAACCGATTCCTTGGGCGCTTGCATCTGACGGTTGGGCATGACGCTCTCGAAGTGATGAATGAGTCCTTCGATACTTCGGTAGACTTCGCGTTTATCGGGCATGCTTTCTTTGCCAGTGCCGGCGGCAAAAATCGGGCCTGCTGGAATGTTCTCAATGGCTTGTTCGATGATTTTGATGCTTTCAAGCATTTCCATCATTCGAACTTGGAAGCGAGCGTAACAATCACCACCTTGGCTCGCGCACACATCGAAATCGAAGTCTTCATAGGCGAGATACGGTTCATCGCGACGAAGATCGCGAACCACACCGCTTGCACGGGCGACGGGACCTGTCGCACCCCCGGCAATCGCTTCTTCACGGCTGAGAACACCCACATCCCGCGTACGCTCAACGAAGATCCGGTTCTTCATCACAAGACCGCTGAAGTCGCGATAGACCTTGGGGAAATTTCGAACGAAATCCCGGACCATCTTGACCCAATCGTCCGTCACGTCGTAAAGCAATCCCCCGACACGAGTGTACGAAGTATGAAATCGTTGCCCCGAAGCTCGCTCGCAAATTTCGTAAATGGTCTCGCGCTCGTTGAAGGCGTACATGAACGCAGTTGCACCGCCAAGGTCAAGCACACAAGTGCCCAAGCAAAGAAGGTGGTCATGGATCCGCATGAGCTCAGCAAAGATGGTGCGTATGTATTTGCAACGCGGCGTTAGATCGATGCCAAGTAGTTTCTCCACCGCATGGTGCCATGCGATTTCGTTGGCCATCGGCGAGATGTAGTTCATCCGGTCGACGATGGTAACGTACTGATTGAAATCGAGCACTTCACCCAGCTTCTCGAACCCGCTGTGCAAGAAACCGATGTCGGGCTCGGCATCGATGACCATTTCGCCGTCTAACTGCAAAACCAAACGCAAGGTCGTATGGGTTGCAGGGTGCTGCGGACCAAAGTTGAGCGTCCAAAGACCTTCGCGTTGATTCGCGTTGAGATCTGGGCTTTCGAGCAGTTCTAATGGCATGCTAACAGACTCCGCTCAGCTTTCCGCTCGTGTGATGACTGGGAAATTATGACGCTCGCCCCGCCCCTTGACGGGATAGTCTTTTCGCATCGGAAAGGACTGAAATTCTTGAGGTAACAGCAATCTTTTGAAGTTTGGGTGACCCGAAAAAAGGATTCCGTACATGTCGTAAACCTCGCGTTCAAGCCAATCGGCCCCAGACCAGACCGAGGTTGCAGACGGGATCGTTAGGTCTGGCTCGTTCAAATAAGTCTTAGCGATCAAACGCAGCCCAGTGTCGACGTTGAGCAAACAGTAAACGACCTCGAATCGATCCGTTGCATTGCTATACTCAAGCAAATCCACGGCGGTCAGGTCGGAGAGTTGCTCGAAACCAGCGAATTTGAACGCATTCAAACACTTCAGCAGTTCGGTCGCTGGAAACACAACACGATACTGATCACGAAATTCGGACCATTCGAGTGCGACGCCGATCAATGAATCGGCGAGCTTTACTTTCACTGCATCGATTTCGACGGAACTCGGTTTTGGTGTTTCGGTTGTCATGGTTTAGTGCACCGGATCGTAGGTTGGATCATCAAGCTTGAACCCGTTGCGCTCGCGGATTCGAATCAGTTCATCCTCATCGAAGCGGGGTGGACCTTCGGGCAGAATACGGAGCTTGAACTCGCGTGCGTTAATCGTTCCGCCTTTTTGAATTTTTTCTTGCAGGTCGATGATGCCACGGATCAATTGCTCAGGTCGCGGTGGGCAGCCAGGAATGTAAACGTCCACCGGCATGAATCGATCAATGCCTTGAACGACCGCGTACGTGTCGAAAACTCCACCCGAACAGGCACACGCACCCATGGAGATACACCACTTTGGCTCGGGCATCTGAAGCCAAATGCGTTGCAAGACCGGCAACATTTTCATAACCACTCGACCAGCCACAATCATCAAATCGCACTGGCGTGGCGAGAATCGCATCACCTCGCTACCGAAGCGAGATAGGTCGTGCTTGCTAGCCGCCGTGCTCATAAGCTCAATGCCGCAGCACGCTGTCGCAAAGGGCATTGGCCAAAGACTATTTGCCCGCCCCCACGAAGCAGCCGCATCGAGCGTGGTCAAAAAAACGTTGTCACCAAGCTGCTTGTTTATTTGCGTCGCCAATCGAAGACTCCTTTGCAATACGCAACCATGTAGGCTAGGCCTAAAGTTGCCATCAATACGAGAAGAACAGCCAAAACTGCGGGCCGAAACGCTTGCGGAACTCCATCCGGGGCAAGTAGCGAGACAGCCCACGGATAGACGAACAACAATTCAATGTCGAAAACCAAAAACAGAATGGCGATCAAGTAAAATTTGATGTCGAACGGCTTGCGAGCATCCCCAACTGGATCCATACCCGATTCGTACGGCATGTCCTTGACGCGGGTCGGACGCCTGGGCGCAACCAAATGCGGCAGAATGATCGAAACAGCTGCAAAGCCAACAACGGCTATCAGATAAATTAATATTGGTAAGTAATTTGCCACGGCCGATTCCTGCGGACAAGCGACTTTGTGAAAAGTTTCACAAACTAATCCCTGTATTGTAAGAACCAGCGTTTTTTTGTCATCGGCAGTTTGAAAAGATTTTTCAATTAACGTCGCATAGGAGACTACTCGTTCCCAGGCTCTGCGGCTCTGCCTGGGAACGCATTGCAGTGGAGGCTCCTGCCTCCTGAGTTCACAAACCAACGATGCATTTCGGCGAGGCGAAGCCTCGCTTGCATTTAGTTGCCAGGCAGAGCCGCAGAGCCTGGACTAGAGTGCACAGTGCAACAAAACTTGCAATCCGTGCCACTAGGCGAGTGTCCGACCGAACTCACCGCCGGAGGCATTAGCAATACCGAGAGCGATTGATATTGCATTCGTCCCTTGGATTTTGGACACTCCTGGACTTGACATCGGTCGCCGCGAGCATGGACGCTTGCACGCTTTGATCAAGCAAATAGAAGGATCTATTCATCCATGTTCAAGCATCGACTTGTACCAATTCTCATTTCCGCATCGTTCCACTTTCTATTTTTCCAAAGTGCATCGCGCGGCGTTGTCGAATCCTCGGGTGACTGCATTGTTATCGAGTTTTCTGCGGAGGGCTGCACGCAGTGTGGCGAGATGCATCGCACCACCGACCAAGCGATCCAAGATGGATGGGTCGTTCGACGATTTGACGCCAAGAGGGACGCGCACATGGCTTCGCGTTGGCAGATCCAGAGCGTACCAACGACGATTCTGGTTCGGAATGGTCGTGAACTAGATCGAATCTTGGGCCCAATCGAGTATCGGGAGATGAAGCAGCGTATGGCGGCCGCTTCGTCCGTAGATAGTATGCGTTCAACACCAACCGAGAGGCGTTCCAGACAGGGAAATGTTCAGACGCCCGTTGTTCGAGCTCAATCGCAGCTCGCAATGGTACCAATGGCAGCTGCAGCTCCTTCCTCAGCCACAGCTTCTTTCTCACCCTCACCCTCAGCTTCTTTCTCAGCCGGAAGCGTTGCGTTCGTACCAAACGCAGCGTTCGCTCAACCTTTGAGAAGCAAAGATCCGAGAGAATCCACGGTTCGAATTCGCATCCAAGAACCTCAGCAAGAATCCGTAGGTACTGGAACCATCATCGATTCGCACGATGGTCAAGCATTGGTTTTGACCTGTGGGCATCTGTTCCGTGAAAGCCAAGGGCAGGCAAAGATAACCGTGGAAACATTTCTCGGTGGCCAAATCACATCGTACCCCGCCATCTTGGTCGACTTTCAAGCCAAGGACATGGATATTGGACTTGTGCAATTCCGTCCCAACATGGAAGTACCAGTAGCGACGTTGATTCCCAAAAATCGAAAGCTGGCTGAGGGACAAACGGTCTTTAGCTGGGGTTGCGATCGAGGTGCGTTGCCCTCTCGATACGACTCTAAAATCACGAAGTTAAACCGCTACCTTGGGGCGCCTAACGTAGAAGTCGCTGGCCAGCCTGTCGAGGGTCGGAGCGGAGGCGGGCTGTTTGACGAAAGCGGGGAGTTGATTGGCGTATGCTACGCTGCCGACCCAGAGCTCCAGGAAGGTCTCTATAACGGAGCTGAAGTGGTCTACTATCAACTTGCGAAGCTTGGACTGCATCGACTTTTCAACGAGCGCACGGGCGAACAGCCAAACACAAATAACCAAGCCCGCGACAATGCACCCAATCGAACAGCCCCACCTACATCCGAATTAACGGTTCTTTTGATGGGGAGCGATGGAAAACAAGAGCAACTGCACATTTCGCAACCGAACCCTCAATTGCTTCAAGCCCTAAGAGATAGTTCGCGACGACAGTAGGTCCTACCTCGTCCTACCTCCTGGGCTTACCGGGTGCGACCGATGGGGATTTATTCTTTGCGAATGCTTTCCGTAAGTCGCCAAACCCCCGTCGTTGGATTTCGCCCGTCGTCCCCGTCTAGAATTGCTTCTCGATCCAAATTCTGTGAACGACGACTCGCATCGATATATCCGTTTTTATAGTGCTCGAAGTCGACATGCTTGTCGTAGTGAGGAACAAACGACTTCAGAATGTTGCTTAGCTTATTTCGTTCCTGTGCGCCGGGTTGCTCGCGAAAGTGGAGTATCAACCACAACTCAATACAAGGATTGGAGATAGCCAGTTCAAGACCGTTGTCTCTTGCTTGTTGTTTTGCTCTAGGTACGTTGGGGTGATCGTCAATGTCGAAAACGCACCATACTTCGTCATATTCGAGGTTGGAGTCCCGTTCACGCGACGCTTGCTCGATCGCTTCTAGTCTCCTGTCCCTTGCATATTCAACGATCGTGACCGGAGTCCCTTTTCCCGGATGGATATCGACATCGACGCGAGGATTCCGACAGGACTTAGCAAACCCTTCGATATACTCCTTTTCCGTAATCAATCCTTCACAGACCACGAGAATCCGTGGAAGGCTAGCTCTTTGCTCCTCAGGGCGTGCGGGCCGCTTTTCGCGATGTCGTTTGCGCATTTTCTACTCCGAGAGCATTGAAATGTCACCCAGAAATGGGATAGCTCCGTATCGACCTTGAAGATAGCCTCGTTCTAGGTTTTCTGCTTTTCGCGGATGAAATGAAGTCAGCGGATAGAGCTTGGTCGCACCGCTTTTATCCTTTTCAGTTAACCAAATCTGGTCCCTCCTGAGTACTGGCTCTCCCAGCGTAGTTCCAATGAGATTCGTGTCGTGGGTGGTGAATAGAATTTGAGCATTCAGGGCGTTGGTCTTCGGACAATTGAACATTTGTGCGATCGCTTGTCCAAGCAATGGATGCAGACTTGATTCCAATTCATCGACGACCAATAATCCACCCGATGCGAGCGTAGCAAATATTGGAGTTGCCATATGAAACAAAGTTTTCGTTCCTTGCGATTCTTCTTCCAGATCTATCCATGACTCCTCATCATTTGCTTGATGTTGTAACGAAACCCGGAACAGGCCTGACCCTGCCTTCGCAGAATCGTCCTTCATTTCACGTAGCTTCACATCTACGACTCCGATGTCGGCTGCGAAAAACAGCTTTTTCAGTCGATCTCGAACTAGTTCACTGGAATCTTCGATGTCAAAAAGCGACAACTGCCTTGGCTGAAAAAGGTGATGAGGCATAAATCGGGATGACCGATTGGAATTTCTTCTCAGAGTCAGACCAGTTGAAGCGATATTGCGAAACCAGTTGTAAATCGACTGCAATTGTGGATGGCGGTGTTGCGAAGCAGCAGACAGAAACAACGAATTGCTTCGAGTAACTTCTTTGATAAGTTGGTTTTCGCCCTTCAGGTGACTTCCAAACGTGAAATCATCCAATTCTCGGTCCAACCAGATCTGTTTCTTTCCGTTTGGCCAAGCGTATAACCATTCTTCTAAAACGACTTCGTCATTGACGACGAAACCATACTCGAATTTTACTTTGTCTATTAGGAACGTTGCTTCGAACAACGAGGGTTTGCCTCGCTCAATCCCCCAGGCAAAAGGCGAACGAGGAATGTTCGTATCGCGATCCCAAAGACGGAATGACGACAGAACGGCATCACGCATGAATTCGATCCCAGAAAGCACATTGCTTTTCCCACTGGCATTCGCTCCATACAAAACGATTGCAGGCAAAAGGCTTTCATCCAATCCGTCGATTTGTCTAGGCCGAGGGTCGCAACTATCCCCCCCACGGGCGACAACGAAGGTTAGAGCTTGCTCTTCGCGAATAGATCGATGATTTTCAACTCGAAATTCAATTAGCATCGCGTCTCCCTCCAAAATAGACCTGTCCAAACTAGACGAAACCCCTTACTCTCGCAAGTTTACTGCGCAGGATGGAGGGAAAAGGTCCTTGAACGAAGTTTTCAACCGGATTTGCGTCGTTTTTCTCCAGGAAAGCAAACGTCTTTTTAAAACTCCACGGCAATAAATGCAGATTTAGACCAAAAGCGAGCAAATGATTGATGGCTTGGGTCAAAGGTGAGATCAAAGGCGAGATTAAAGGCGAGATCAAAGGCGAGATTAAGCTGATTCGAACCCTTGAGGGAATCTTGGGGCTGGCTTTGAGTAACGTAGAGGATTTACAAAAAATGGAACTTGCGGATTTGCAAATGCGAACCAGCAATCTTCAAGACCGGGCTCGCAACCGAGCGTAGTTCCCTGTGCCAAGTTGTTGGGACGATCGAGTGTTTGAGACGATCCAGGATCGGGCCTTCATCGAACTCGACATTTATTTCCTTAGCATAGCAGGGGACGAGTTACAGACGCGTCCGTCCGATTCGCTGGGGGTTCCGTTAAGCGTGAAAGAGTGATTTGTACCAGTAGTGAAACAGAGGGGTTACGGAGAAACCGTCTAGCACATCAACCTGATGCAGAGATCGGTCTGTACGGTACTTTGGAATAAGCCCAGGAATCACATCAAAATAGTAGCTTGAACAAGAGGCCGATTTCTGCACACAGCCATGCATCCACTGAGTTTGGAAAAGCTTTTCTGGCACTCCCGTTGAAAGCATCTCATCTAATGACGTCCTTCCTAAGACGGTAGAAAGTTCTTTTCGTAGTTCGCTAAAATGAGCACTTAGTTTGATACATGCCTTAGGTATTGCCGATTTTAGAACTTTTCCATCAACCACATCCGCATTTCTCGGAGCGGTGGCCAAAATCTCGAAGATTGAATTCCCGAGAGTTTGTAGGTAACAGGGTTGTCTTCCTGCAATTTCAACGGCATCAGAAGCAATTTCTCGAGCTATGTAAATGTTGTTCTTTCTAAAGGTCCCCTCGAACATTGCCAAAGCTTCTGTGTTTCTTAATGGAGTCATTCTTAGCTCGTGCAATTTCGCGACTAAG
>JAIPFP010000233.1 GCA_021736575.1 Pirellula sp.
CCCATCCAAAAAGGATGGAAACGAGCAACGAATGAACATCCCCCTTCCACCAGGCTTTTCGAAAGCCGGGCCAAAAACGCATAGCGAAAACAACCGTAACTTTGGAATCCATTGTCGCGTTTTTGTTTGGGGATCGTTAATTTCAAACAAACTCACTTTAGGGATGCAGAAGCAATAGCTGCAACGCCAATTTGGCAAAAAACGAGTCGGAAAGGCTCCCAGCCTGTCATTCCTAGCCTGACAAGCTGGAAGCCTATCCGATTAGCTAGCTTTCAATTTTTCGCGTTGGACTTTCCAGCTTGAGCAATTCCTCTAGCCGTCGATTCAAGTTGTCCATTTCAACTAACAGTAGGTCGTATCGATTCATCAACGTCGATAGAGTGGCGATTTCTTCTAGAGCGAGGGCAAGGTTTGGCTCTTCCTCTTGAGTCATTTCTCCTTGCTGGACACGCTCAGCCGACTGAACGATCGACTCGATCGAGCTATTTTCGACGATGGAAGGTACGTGAATTGATAGCATTTTGCGTTTCCCTGGTGTGCGATGGAATTTTTGGGATTCTCGACCTCGCAGTGCACGTCCATGGACGCAAAGACAGATAGATAGGGTTGTGACGAATCGCAAGCTTGTGAGCACTAGGCAAGCGGTAACTGGAGTGAGAGGCTCCCAATTGGAACCCGAGGGCAGGACAATTTCAGTCGAACGCTCGCTTAAAAGAACATCCGAATAGCGACTTGACGATCTTTCAATTCCGCCTAAACTCTCGTCTGAGAAGAGCCCTTCGAGATGATTTCTGCGGCCGTGGCGAAATTGGCAGACGCGCTAGGTTGAGGGCCTAGAGCCCGCAAGGGTGTGGAGGTTCGAGTCCTCTCGGCCGCATTTTCAGTTCAGCAATATTTTTTTTCCCAGTTGGCGATTTCCGATTTCATTGCCGCCATTCCGGGAATTCCGCCTGACTTTTGTCTTGATTCGAACGCACTCTCGAATTTTTGAATTTGCTCTTGAATCGGCCTCCGCAATTCGTCCGTTAACCGGTCGATAAACAAGACCCCGTCTAGGTGATCGATTTCGTGCTGAATGATTCGAGCCACGAAGCCGTCGAACTCCGTATTGACCTCATTGCCATTTAAATCGTAAGCGTTCACATGCAAGGACTTGTTTCGTTTGACATGTGCGTTTAGGCCGGGAAGAGACAGGCACCCCTCTTCCGCTTCCGTTGACCCCTTGGCTTTGTTGATTTCGGGGTTGATGAAAACAAGCTCAGGACCTTCCTCTTTGTCACCGCTTGGATTCGCGATGAACAATCGAATCGGTAAATTCACTTGATTGGCTGCCAGTCCAACACCTCGAAATTCGTACATGATTTCGAACATCTCATCGACCAACTCTTTGAGTTGCGCGTCCACACGCATCACAGGCCTGGAACGGTGGCGTAATGTTGGATGTGGATAGGTAATGAGTTGAAGCGAAGCCATACAACCTGGGATATCGAAAAGAAGAGTGGCGTGTTACCTTGAAAGCGTATTGTTGTCGAGAAAACGCACTTCGTAAACCTATGAATCCCTTCGAATTTATCACTCGGACACCCGTCTGGGGTTTGCCCATTTGGAAGCGGTGTCGGCTCGTCTTTTTAGCTGTTTTTATTTATGGCTCGATCGACGAACTAGCCGGTCGTGGATGTGCCCAAGATTTTCGCCAATTGGCGGAAGATAAATTTGGCAAGGACAGCCGCATTTGGTTTTCCGAACCAGGAGACAGGAGCCTCGATCGATGGGAGCCCCGCGAACTCTTCGAGGACTTTGGGATCATTCTTGAATGGAGCGAACAAAACGTTGTGTTGGTACGGCCAGAAGCAAAAAGCGAAAGCACGATTTCAGGCGATACCGTGGTTCGAATCGAACCGAGTTGGACCAGCCCTGCCGCCGAAAAAATTCATCGGCTTTTTGAGCAAAACCAATTCCAAGCCGTTGCCGCTCAAGGAAATGAGGCGATCAAGTTGGGAGGAATGCCTCGATGGCAACAACGTGTCATCCTGGCCGAGATGATCGAATCGCGTTCTGCTCTAGGTGCCCCGGATGCTGCTGGAAAACTCTTTTCGGTCCTTGCCAAACTGAATCCCCCTCAGTTGCTCATTGCGACCATCCCAATACCCTGGGGCTCCGAGACTCTCGATGCCAATCTACCCAAGATTCAACGATTGGCGGAAGAATGGATTCTCGACGAAAATGAAGCCGTACAGCTCATGGGGGCTGCATGGTTACTTAGCGGACAAAAAAGGGCCATCGCCATCGAATCGCTCGAAAATCTAGCCAAGAACTCAAAGTCGCAGATCCTAAGGTCTTATGCAAAGGCACAATTGTGGCGAACGACTCCACCGGCTGAATTGATATCGGACCGCTATCCCAAATGGCTTGCAGAAAGAGATTCGTTGCTATTACCAATCCAAGCCGGCCCAACCATGCTTTTGGCAGAGCGTTTGGCTCAAGCCGGCCAGCCGGTTCTCGCCATCTCCGAATGGCTTCGCATTGCGACACTTCATGCGGATCGATACCATCTTGCAAGCAAAGCGATACTCAAAGCTGTCGCGGCACTTCGATCGCTTGGCAGGAATGAGGAAGCGTATAAGGCCGAATTGTTGCTCAAGCGATATGAAATCAAGACGCCATAAGACGCTGTTCCAAACAAGAACGAGTTCAAGATGTTGGAAATCAAACCACTGCTCAAATTGTCTCCTCCAAGTAAACAATCAAGAAAACTTGCTGCCGTTGAGTTCGCGATAGGTTTGCTGCTGCTAATTATGACAACGCATCGGCTTGAAGCCCAAGGAGCGAACCCGCCATCAACTTCGCCCACGGCTAGCCAACCGAACACGGCTACAGACGACACGTTGTTCGAAATCATCTTTAGCGGCGGCGTGATGGGGATCGGCATCATGATCCTTTTGATTCTCTTGTCGATTTTGGCCGTTTATCTAGTCGTGGATCAAGCGTTGGCTCTTCGAAAAAAAGAATTGGTACCCGCGGACTTGGTAGAAAACGTTCGGCAATTACTTGCGCAAGGAAAACTCAAAGAAGCCGACCAGACTTGTCGAGATCGGCCATGTCCCCTTTCGTTCGTTCTTCAGAGCGGCATCTCGGAAATCGAATACGGATGGCCGGCTGTTGAGAAAGCCATCGAGGACTCAACTGCGGAACAAGCGGCTCGACTCTATCGAAAACTGGAATACCTATCCGTGATCGGCAACATCGCGCCGATGCTTGGCCTTCTCGGAACGGTCACGGGCATGATTCTTGCGTTTCGGCAGGTGGCATTATCTCAAGGTACGGCCGGGGCAGGCGATCTTGCGGCGGGTATCTATTCAGCCCTAGTGACGACGGTGGCCGGCTTGGTCATTGCGATTCCGGCATTGGGTGCATTTGCGATCTTTCGAAACAAGATAGATGAAATCATTTCCGACACCGCCTACTCGGCGCAACATGTTTTTGGTTCGGTACGGCGCAGAATGCCGGGCGCAACCGCTGCAAGACCAAGCATTGCTCCCCCACCGAGGGGCTAATGATCGTTCAATAGATTTCAAACGCCGCCTTAGCAAATCCGCAACTGTTTTTCAACCCAATTCGCCCTTCGGCTATCCGTTTGTTTCACTCGAAGACTCATACCGATGTGCCTATCATCTTCGGTGTCATAGTTCTGCGATGCTATAAGCGATTCGATCCACCATTTCTTCGGTGGTTTTTGGATTGAAAAAAACGGCCTTCCAAGCTGGAATATGGATCCCGTTGGGACGGTATCCGTAACTGGTGGTAAAGCCTAGCCTCGCATCCAACGAAGGATCCATACTTTTTAGGCGTTTATCAAAAAGTTGTCGAATTTCGGGCAAGTAGCGTGCAATTTGTTCAGGAGTCAATTCATTGCGAACCAATCGCTGGAAGATCTCTTCGGCGTTCCGCCCCTTGGGCAAGACCCACCAGTTCACCGATGCACCGCATGTGCCTGCGTTCAATACTTTGCAGTGCTCAATCGTTTCCAATTTGTCTTTGAGCCGTTGAGCGAGTTCGAGCGATCTTGCAAGCAGCATCTGCCAACCCGTTAGCCCAATCCCGTTGAGCGAAGCGATGACACTGTACGGTCCTATGGCTGGGCGCGAGCATTCCAGCGTAAACAATGCAGGGTCCCGGCTTGCATCCGCATCGGAAAAATATGGAGTGTCTGAAACTGTTCTTGCAAGGTACTTAAGGTCTTCGCGTCGATTAACGATGAAGGCACTGGAGGGATAGTGACCGCGTCCCATCTTGTGAAAATCGATGGTTACGCTATCGGCAAATCGAAGACCTCGGTTATGGATCTGTGCACGTTTGACGAGCTCCATCAAGCCCGATTCCATTCGAAGTGAGTTCTTGGTGGTGTCATAGTCGGTCAGCATCGAAAGCGCCCAGCCCACGGCCGCATCGGCATGAAGCTGCGGCATCGGAACCGAATACTGTTTGCTTTTCGCGACAATTACATTTCGAATAGATTCGATATCATCGATTCCGAACCCATCCGTGGTGCCGAAAGTTGCGCACACATACGCCACTTTCGTTTTGGATCGATAGAGTTCGTCTAGTTTGGACTCGAACAGATCGATCCGCATAGCGAGATGTTCGTCCGTCGGAATCTCAATGAGGTTCGTCGTGCCAATTCCTAGCCAACCAGCTACCGTTTGATTGGAATAATGGCCGGCTTGTGAACAGATGCCTACGATTCGCTCACCCACTAATCCTGTCCTCATTGCTCCGGGCAGAACGCGTTCAAGGCCGATCTTGGCACCATATAGGTTGGATATCGTGCCGCCGATCGAAAAAACTCCCCATGGATCATCCGTATGATAAAAAATCAGGTTGGCGAGTGTCGTGATTGCCTTGACCTCAAGTTCGTTGGAACGTTGACTATAGCGGTCGGTGCAAAGGTTCGGATTCTTGAGGATGCATGCAAGCACACCGATGAGTGAAGCATGGTTGGCAGGTCCCCTCACGTTTTCGAGATGCAGCGGATTGTTCCAACTGTCCGTCCCCCAAAAGTAGGGGAAAATTGCGTCGCGAGCGTCTTTCAGATTGCCCGGGAGCATGTGAATTTCCGGGTTTGCCCTCGCTGTCTCGTAATTCTGACTCATGAGACTTGCTGGCGACGAAGCCCCCTCCGCGGCCACGGCAGAAAGAAGTTCGGCGAAAATTTGCGAAATCGCAGGCTGGTTCCATTCGAAAAAAGTCGTCACTAGCTCTTCATATTTTACGCGGTCCATAACGGTCCTCAATCCAGTGAAGTCGAGAGAAAACAGATTGCATTTCGGCAAGCAAAGGCTTATCGGGAAAGGGAGTAATCAGTCGTTGAGTCGCGAATTTAGCAACTATCGATCCCTTAAAGGCCGATGCAATAGCAAAGGCTATTTTGGCCTGCGAGATTTTAATTTCGCAGGAAATAGTTCGTAGGGAATAGAGATTAGAAGGAATTTGACCCAACGGTAATGTTGTAATGAATGTGCTGAACGGTCGGACCATACCCACCAACTGGGTTAGTTCCAATCTTAGCGGTTGCCCCAAAAAAAAGGATCCTAGTATGAACTTTTACGAATACTTAACCTTGCTGGACCTAGACGAATGGTTTGACGCTGACGATCATATCGAGAGGGGAAGTGGTTTCACGTTTTCATCCATTTGAATCTTAGACAGGTTCTCTGAAACTCCTCAACTTGATGTACTACCTATGATTTTTCCACTTGGTGCACTTGCGATTGCGTTCTTGTTCGCGATCGTTGCTACGCCGGTCGCTCGGAGTTTTGCGATCAGGATTGGGATGGTGGATCACCCAGATTCTTACCGCAAACTCCACCGTGAACCGATCGCACTTTGCGGCGGAACTGCAATCTTGTTCAGTTTGTTTGCGACGGTCGCAATTTTCTTGGTAGCCACCCAAGAATACGGGAGCATTTTTAAGGAAAGTATGTATGCGGCAATCTCGTTAGGGATCGGTGCCGTCGCGATCGTGATTTTGGGGATGCTCGACGATCGATTCTCGTTGCGAGGTAGGCAGAAACTTGCTGGCCAAATTTTGATTTGTTTGTCGATCATTGCTTTTGGATTTACTATTCCGTCGTTGGGGATTTTTGGCTGGACGTTCGAATTGGGCTTGTTAACGATCCCAATTACGTTGGGTTGGTTGTTGCTCTCGATCAATTCGGTCAATCTGATCGACGGTGCCGATGGACTTTGTTCTTCGGTGGGCTGGATCTCGTTTCTGGCACTATCTGCGATTGGATGGTTCACTGGGCACCACATGGAGTCGATGATTGCGGCGGCGATGGCAGGTTCCCTTTTGGGCTTTCTAGTATTCAATCTGCCACCAGCGAAAGTTTTTCTCGGGGACGCGGGTAGTATGTTGGTGGGTTTGATTCTCGGCGTGCTCGCCATGCGGAGTTGGCTGAAGCAATCCGATTCTATATCGATCGCGGTTCCAATCGTTCTCTTGTCGATTCCACTGTTTGACTCCAGCATGGCGATCATTCGACGAAAGCTAACAGGGCGTAGCGTTTTCACGGTCGATCGAGGGCATTTGCATCACAACCTAATTCGGTACGGAATCAAAAATCGTTGGCTAGTTGGTGTCATTACGCTATTGAGTTCTGTTACTGCGAGCGGTGCTGTTCTCGGAGTCGTTTACAAGTCGGATGTACTTTCGATTGGAACAATGGTCTTTGCGCTCGGTTCCCTGGTGGTCACTCGTATTTTTGGTTTTGCGGAGCTTGAGCTCGTTTTCAAGCGAGGTATGAATTTCTCTCGCAGTTTGGTCGCTCGACGTGGTATTTCCGACGATCGGGTGCGACAGCAAACAGTTCGACTGCAAGGATCCAGGCAATGGGAGACCGTTTGGAACACATTAACCGAGTTCGCCGAGAAGCACCAACTTGCTAAGATAAGTTTGGACTTGAACATGCCTTGGTTGCACGAAGGGTTCCATGCGAGTTGGCACAAGAACAGGATGCCAGAATTTTCGGAACGATGGTTTGTGAAACTACCGGTCGTTTCCGAAGGGAAAGTTCTTGGTCGAATCGAAGCGTTCGGACACCACCAAAACGCAAGCACCTATCTTGTTATGACAGCACTATCGGAAATGCTGGAAGAACTACAGCCTGGAATTCAAAGCATTACCCAGGATTTTAAAGAGCTTAGCACGACTGCCAAGCAGGGTACCCTCAAGAGCCAGTTGAAAAGCGATTCCGCGACGGCAGTTGATTCTCCTCTGACATTCGAAGTTGGACACATGCAAGCAGCCGACTCTTCCTTGGGCTAATTTTCGCAGTGGAAAGACCGAGTTGGGTTGGGCTTTACGGTTCCGATAGAATAAAATGCAAGGGCTGATCTTCGAGTCCTCCATTCACCTAGCCTGAATCCATCCAGCGTGTCGAACAATAAAAGTCTAGTTACCAACCTCTTTCTTGCGGCTATATTGCCGACTATCTTGGTCTTGTGCGGAATCGGTTTGTTTGTTGCTATGGGCAGCCAACAACCCAAACAGGTCGCGACGGACGGGAAAGACCCAGCATCGTTGATGGCCAAGCTTTCTATTGTCGGTGTTCAGTCGGTCAAGTCATACGAGGGTATCGCGTCTCTGGACGTTAATGTCATGGGGACGGTTGTTCCGTACCGACAAGTAACGCTTGGAGCCGAGATCGCAGGTCGCGTCAAATTCAAAAGCGACGAATGCCGGATTGGCCGATATGTTCACAAAGGGGATGTGCTTTTCAAGATTGACCCGACCGACTTTCAGCTTGAAGTCGATCGTCTAGCTGCCGTGCGTGATGCTGAGTATGCTCAGCAAAAAGAGCTCGATCAGGAGCTTTCCAACGCTCAAAAGTCTCTGCTGCTAGCCGAAGAGGACTACGCCCTGCAAGAAAAGGAACTAACTCGCTTAAATTCTCTACCCATCGGATTCGCAAGCGCTTCGGAAATGGACCAGGCTCGTCGATTGCGAATAACCAGTGCTAGTCAACGGCAGACGATTCAAAACCAGTTGCAACTACTAGAAGCCAAGCGAACACGCATTCTGTTGGGCGAACGACTGGCGGCGGCACAGCTCGAGCAGGCCAAGGTCAATTTGGATCGAACGGAAGTCAAGTCACCCATCTCTGGGGTCATCATTACCGAATCTGTCCAAGAGGATTCCTTCGTTCAAAAGGGCGCAACTCTGTGCATGATCGAGGACACTGAGCGCGTTGAGGTTTCTTGCAACGTTCGTTCCGATCAATTGCTTTTGATTTTGGACCAAACACAAACCAACCAATCGAGTCCGCCGTCGTCAAGAATTGTGAAATCGGCGAGTTATGAACTACCTACAACACCAGTCACCATCTCATATCATGTTGCGGGTCGCGATCATACGGTTTACGAATGGCACGGGAACTTGAGCCGATACGAAGGGATTGGTCTCGACGCGCAAAGCAGGACCGTTCCGATTCGAATAACTGTCCCCAAACCGGAAGAGGTCTGGCAGGGCGGCAAGATGATTGAGGAGGACAGTAACGGCGGTCTGCCCGCGTTGGTAAGAGGCATGTTTGTCGATTGTTCGATCCGAACCAATCCAAACCGACCACTCGTATTGCTGCCAAAGCTCGCGCTCAAGCCTGGAAACCAAGTCTGGCAGTTTGAACGCGACGACTCCCTTGTTAGTGCTCCAGTTGACGAATCGCCACTAAACGAATCCTTGAATTCACCCGGATCAACCCCAAAAAACGAATCCACGAAGAGCGGGATGGCCAAACCAAAACTGAACCTAGAGGAGTGGTCGGCGGGGCGAATTCGAATCTTGACGGATGTCAGAGTCATCAGCACGATTCGGTTACCGGAGAATCCAAAACAAGAGTATTGGATTACCGAGGCAAGTCCCGATTTAAAGCCAGGGACGCTCACCGTCGTGACTCCATTGGCAAACATCCTAGGGGATGGAACGGACAAAGCCCGATTTCAACGATCAAGCATTGGAGGCAACGAGCAGTGAAGACAGTCATTGAATGGGCCGTTCGAAACATCGCGGGTATAAACGTTCTTGTCGTTTTGGTGCTCGTCACTGGATTCTTGTCTTTCTTCGGTATGAGGCGAGAGACTTTTCCTGAATTTCAGTTGGACGTAATTCTCGTAAGCGTTCCTTATCCGGGGGCAACACCGGACGAAGTCGAGAGCGGTATTTGCCAGAAAATAGAAGAGGCCATTCAACCCCTTTCGGGCATCAAAAAGCTAACGAGTATTTGTCGAGAAAGCGGTGGCTTTACGCTCGCTCAGTTGGAAACCGGTGTCACCGATCCACAAAAACTGTTGTCCGAGATCCGGTCCGCAGTGGACCGTGTGTCTGTCTTCTTCCCGGAACGAAGTGAAAAATCCACGGTCGAACAACTCACGTTTCGGTTGCCTGCGATCCGCGTCGCGATTTTGGGTCCAGACGACCGATCGAGCGCTGCGGAAATTCGTTTGAGGTCGTATGCGGAAAACATCCGAGAACGGTTGCTTGAGCTCCCCTCGGTATCTCAAGCCCAAATCCAAAATGCAAAACCCTACCAAATCGACGTCGAAGTAGAGGAAGATACACTTCGGAAGTATGGGCTGACCCTATCTCAAATTGCAAGCATTTTGCGACGAGAGAACATCGAACTACCGAGCGGCCAACTCAAAAGTGACGGCCAAGAAATCTTGCTTCGTGGAAAGAATAAACGCGAGGTGGGCGATCAGATCGCCACACTGCCCGTCATCACACAACGCAACGGAGTTGTGTTAACGATCGCTGATATAGGCAAGGTTCGCGACGATTTTGATGATGTAACTGCAATCAGCGAAATCAACGGCAGACCGGCGATGGTCATTGTGATCGAGCGGACGAGCGATGAGGATCTGCTCAACATTTCAGATGAAGTCAATGGGTTCATCAAGAAGGCAGAGATTCCTGATGGCTATGCGTTGAAAGCCTGGGGAGACGAAAGTCTTGACGTTCGCGATCGAATTCGAATGCTTCGAGAAAACGGTCTGCAAGGTGGTGTCATCGTATTCTTGTTGCTCGCTATTTATTTAAATCTCCGGCTCGCGTTTTGGGTAGCGATGGGGATTCCCATAAGCTTGATGGGGGCCGGCATTTATTTGCTCTACACCGGCGAAACGCTGAACATGTTGACCATGTTTGCCTTTTTGATGGCGGTTGGAATCGTAGTCGACGACGGCATCGTGATCGGCGAGAACATTTTCGAGCATCGCCGGATGGGCAAATCGAATTTGCAAGCTGCGATCGATGGAGCAAGCGAAGTTCTGCCAAGCGTGTTTTCAAGCGTTGCGACCACGATCATCGCGTTTGTACCGTTGTTCTATGTTTCCGGCGTGATG
>JAIPFP010000234.1 GCA_021736575.1 Pirellula sp.
AATACCGAGCGACCTGAAACCCTCGGCACCCTGGTCCGAGCCGCCATCGCATGCCATGATTTAGCGATTCAATGGAAAACGCCGTTTATCAGCGGTAAAGACAGTCTGAACAATGAGTTCACTTGGTTTACAAGTCATGGGCAAAAGCAAACGATCGCGATCCCTTGTTCGCTGTTGATCAGTGCAATCGGGCAAATCGACGACTGTTCGCAAGCGATCTCAATGGATCTGAAAAAAGTCGGCAATCCGATCTATTTAATCGGAGTAACTCGCGAGGAATTGGCTGGTTCCTTTGCTGCCATGGTGATGGGTAAATCAGGTGGGAATGTCCCTACGGTCGACGCTGCGGTCGCAATGCGAGGTTACGAAGCCGTTCATCAAGCGATCGTGAAACGCCAAATTGTTTCATGCCATGACTTGAGCGAAGGGGGCTTGGCAGTTTCACTAGGGGAGATGTCGTTTGCTGGCGAGCTGGGCCTATCGATCGACATAACCAATATGCGTCAAGCGAGCTTTGTGGACCGAGAAGTTGCATTGTTCTCCGAATCGAATAGTCGGTTACTCTGCGAAGTGCCAGCGAGTCAAACCAAACAGTTTGAGAAAACCATGCAGGGCACGCCTTGTTTTCGGTTAGGTGAAGTTGCGGCGCACGACCGAGTTGTGGTGCGTTGCGACGACGAAGTCCTTATCGATGTTCCGTGGTTACAACTGCGAGAGACGTGGTTGGCTCCCCTTGACTGGGAATAGAATGGTTCGCCGAAACAAGCCCAATGGTAGCCGCTCGTCGTAATAGTAGCCGCTCGTCGCTTGGCTATTCTGCTTGATCCAACTGCAACATCTGGTCGGCTTGGGGTTGCAAAATAACTTGCGTTTTGCCGTTAGGCCAATAGATCGTAAGGCGGTCGACGGAATCGATCGCACCCAAGCCAAACGTAACTGGAAGCTCCACTTGCGAAAGATAACTACGAGTCGGGCTTACTCGTCGCGTTTGAGTCGTATCGCCGATTCGCAATTCGACCAACGCGCCAATTGCATCTCGATTGGACGACTTGCCAACCAACTTGACTCTCAGCCAGTGGTTTTTAAGAGCTTGGTCATTCCTTAGCAGTCGAGGCTTTTGACCACAACCAACGATCAGCAAATCCAAGTCCCCATCACCGTCGATGTCCGCGTAGGATGAGCCTCTACCCACCATGGGTTTTTGAAAAGCCTCGCCCGTTTCCGATTCGCGACATTTGATGAACTCCGTGTTGTATTCTGCGCCAGCATTCCAGAAAAGTTGTGGGGATTGCTCGTATTTTTGGCTGGCTTGAACCTTGGCAATGTCTTCCTCCAAGTGACCATTCGCTTGAAACAAGTCGAGTCGTCCATCGAGGTCAAAGTCCATAAATAGAACGCCAAACGTCAATTCAAGCCTTGTCGCTGGCCCAAACCCGTTCGCGACAGCCGCGTCATAAAACTGCAAATTGCGAGATCGCGACACATAGAGCGCCGACATCTCGTTGGCAAAGTTCCCGATAGCCACGCCTATCGAGTTATCGTTGCGGAATGCAGCGGCATCGATTCCCATCGCACCGCGGGCCGCTCCCGCTGCATCAAATGCAACACCCGCCATGGCGCCTATTTCTTCAAATTTTCCGTTCCCCAAATTGCGAAACATAAAGTTCTGCACGGTATCATTCGACACAATGCAATCCAAATTCCCATCCCCATCAAAATCTTCGAACACCAGACCAAGCGACTTACCCATCGGTACGGACGTTGCAGGGTTCACTACGTTGAGGCCGGATTCTTGTGTCACGTCCACGAACTTTCCATCGCCGTCATTTCGAAAGAGCGACGGAAATGATCCACCAAATGGCTGAGGCCTTCCGTAAGCCCGTTCTTTACCACCGATCAAACGAAACTCCTGCGCCAAGTCAAACTCGCGAGTCCATTCTACGTAGTGGCATACCATCAAATCGAGATCTCCGTCCCGATCGTAGTCAAACCATCCGCTGGAAACGCTCCATGCCTTCGGATCACCACCAACTCCAGCGCGAGCAGTCACGTCAACAAACTTGCCCCCCTCGTTGTGAAACAGTTTGTCCGGTCCCAAGCAAGAAATGAACAAATCGACGCGTCCATCATTATCGTAGTCACCACACGCGACCCCCATCCCGTAGACCGAAACTTCGAGTCCGGCTTGCTTGGTAACGTTCGTGAAGCTTCCGCGTCCATCGTTAGCGAAAAGTGCCAAGGTACTTGACGGCTTTGAGGCGTTGCGAGTTTCAGGCCATGCACACGAATTGATCAGCAAAAGATCTTGGTCGCCATCGGAATCGTAATCAAAGAAAGCGCAACCGCTCCCCATTGTTTCCGGCAGCAGTTTCTCACCCGTTGCACCGCTATCGTGAATAAACTGAATGTTCGCAGACTCCGTAATGTCCACCCAGTTGACAACCGGAACCGTCACCTTCGGCATGGCTCTTCGTTCGGGCAACGAAACCGTCTGCGAAATCTCTTCTACTTTGACGGGCTTGCTGGACAGAAAATAGTATGCGAGCCCGCCAATCAAGCCGATGGCTGTAAAGACAATCGCAGAGCCCAAAAAAGCGCGGCCTATGACCGAATCATCTTCCTCGCGTTCCGGGGATTCGCTTTCGGGACCTGCTGCTGATGGTTGCATACCGAAATCACTCTGACTCAAACTGTAGTGGATAGATGACCAACGACTCGGCTGCACTGTTTGCGGCTGGATACTTTTTGCGTGCAAGTCCCACTGCAACACCTTGAGCATTGTCGTCCGGTTTGTATCGCAGGTGTAACATTTTGTGCTTCTTTTCTAATTCCGTCTCCCCTAACTCCGTGTAGATCAACCCAAGATTGTAATGCGCGTTTGCGTTTTCGGAATCGATGGCAATCGTCCGCTGAAATTGTTTCGCAGCATCCCTGAGAAGTGCCTCCCGCTCTTTCTTTTGCGATTCAAGTCGCATTTGCTCACCGCGATCAAAAAGGGTTCGTCCAAGAGTGTTGAGCACTTCGATATCGCGACTGAAGTCAAAACCGCGAGACTTTCGTTCTTCCGTAGTCTGATCGACAATGCTTCGGAAGTTCGATTCGGCTTCAACCAACCTGCCTTGTTCGCGGTTGACCAATCCACTGAACCAGGCCAACGACCACTCTGGGGCTTTGGGTTCGGAGAACTTGGCCGCACGTTGGACAGCATCGGACGCCTCATCGATTCGACCTTCGCGCAGGTAAACTCTTGCAAGATTGATGGGCCCATCGAAGCGGTTCATTTTTTCTACTTGCTGGAAGACTTGTTCGGCCTGCTTCAGCTCGGCTTTCCCCTCCAGAAATAATCCAATGCCATAGTCGTTCCAGCGCTGCCAGGTCGGTATCTTCGATTCCTGTACCGCAATCTCCTCTTCTATGCCATCGATTGGAAAGATAACCGTGTCGGAAGCGAGCGTTAGCACAGGCAGATTGTTTCGATACGTCCCATCCTCTTGCATGCCGGAGTTCGAAACGTTCGCCCCACTATCGATGATGCTGGTTTTGCCGATGGTAGACGCATCGCTAGGATCGTCGGACATTAATCGCTTATGAACGATGTCCATGTACTCATAGTCGAATTTCCGGTATTGAAGTTTCACCGTCGCGGAAATCGACTGCTTGATATCTTCGGGAACTTGGAACGAATAATGAACGACTTGCCCTGAGCCAGGGGGAATTTGGTGATTGTACAGTGGCGTAAAAATGTCTTGCGGATTGCGGCGATTGATTCGGTTTCCGTTTCGGTCAAGCATAAAAACGTTCAAGTAATGAGAGCGCCGGTCGACTTCCCCTTTGGAATCCATTCCGCCACTTTTGCCGATGACTTGGTCACCGCTTTGCAAAGTTACTTCTAGCCAGACTTCGTTGGAGTCGACCGTTCCTTGTGTGAACTCATGACCGACCTTGAGTGTTCGCACGACGGTCTCAAGGAGATAACTCTCGCCGCGTTTGAGTTTGGGTACGTCGGGCCGAATTGGACCGAGTAGTTTTCCGTCGACCTTTGCATCTTCCTTGACGCCGAAGATATCGACTCGCATGGTTCCATCGAGGAATTTTTTATGTTTCGCTTCCACTTCATCGAGGAAACCTCGCATGAACGGCAAACCGGTGTTTCCGGCTGCGAAAGTATGGTCGTGAGTCGAGAATTTCCCATTAGATCCTTCATACAGTTTGGCTCCAAAATCGTTTGATTCGACCAATTGCATATGGCAGCCGGCACATGCTTTTTGTGATTTCTCGGGATAATAAAAGCTCCGCGCGCCATGCCCGGAAACGCCGCTCAAGAGCCAAGAATCGTAATGGTTTTGGCCGCGTAAAAAGTCCTTGTACTCGTTTAGCGCGTAGGGCAGGTGTACTTTGTGGCAAGTCGAACAGAACTCGGAACTTTTGTGAAAGTCCTTTAGAAAGGTCTTTTTATGGAAAGCGGGCTTGGCTTTGATGAGCTGATGATTGACCCATTTCAGCACCGAGTTTTCGCTAAAGGCGAATGGATAGTGGAGGGGTTCTTCGATCGTGTAGTCCGCATTTCCGCGAGTGGAATTCACGTTGGTGATCGCATGGCAAACGGTGCACGTAATGCCAGCCTGCGAGGTCGGGTGTTTGACATCATCGAAATGGGGATCATCAAACGCACCGCTAAAGAATGGCACGGGATCATGGCAACCAGCACACCAACGAGCTGCTTTGACGCTTCCGTCGCGTTTCAACGATACTTCGCGGGTCTCTCGGACGCTGACGAGATAAGGCGGATTGTTGAATGAACTGAAATGATGGGCACTGTGGTTCCAACTTTTGTAGGCATCCGCGTGACATGACAAACAGTATTCATCGTTATCAAGGACTTTGGCGGAGATGAAAGCACCTGTCGAAGTCCTTGCAAGAGACGGTTCAAAATACTTTTCGCCATCTACGGAACCAATCTTATTCCATTCGCGTGGATCTTGAACATGCATGGAGACCATGATTGCAACCGACGCAATGGCAACTCCACCGTAGGTAATACCAAGCTTCCACTTGATTTTCTGACCAACCAAACGATGGAGCCAATAAAGCCAAATGGCAACCACCGGGCTTAAGACGTGGAGCCAATAGACAGTCGACCTGGTTGCAGGATGTTTGAGATCGAAAAAATCGCCGACACGAACCAGAAGCAGCCCTGTCCCGAGAACCACCAGGCTCAATGCAAAGAGCGCATAGCCCACACGAATCGCTCGCTTGTTCTTTCGCGTTCTAGCGGTGAACAAATGGATTAGTCCGAAGACGAGGAACGGCACGAGAAATAGCAAGCCAAGCAAAACGTGGCCGAGAAACATGGCCATATAAAATTGGTTTTGATACGATTCTCCACGTTGCCATTCAAGGAAGGTGATTGTCGCCAAGTAAAGCGAATTCGCACCCAGCAACGAAAGCATCCCAAATAAAACATACAACAGCTTTTTGAGCTTCGGTCCTATCGCAGGAACATATTTTCGTTTCGTAGTCGTAGCGGCCATTACTTCAGTACCGATTGCAATGTCTTGTCGCCCTCGAGCGGCAGCGAAAAAACGTTTTTTTGACGAGGATCCGCGATCAACAAGCGATCTTGAACGACCGCAAGGCCGACGGGGTTGTTCAGCGGGTCGCCGCTTACCATCTTTTCAGGTTTGCCGCCGACCGGAATTTTCCAAACGGCCTTGGCATAGCCATCGCAAACATAAGCATTCCCTTTTGAGTCCAATGCCATTTGGTTCGCAAACTCAAATACGGGTTCTCCTACGATGACTTCGCTCTTTCGGTTCTCATCGAATCGAATCACCGGTTGTTTTGAACTGGATAGCACCCAAACGCGATCTTGTCCGTCGACTGCGATTCCTCTTGGTGCCTGCACTTTGGCGTATTCGGTGACAGGTCCCCCGCCAGATGGGATTTGATAAATACAATGAAGTTCGAGGTCCGCAACGAATAGATTTCCTTTGGAATCGAACGACATGGCCATTGGAATTCCGATTCCGCCGGAGGTCAGGGGTTGAGGCTGACCGGACTCATCGAAACGGTAGACTTCGCGAGTTGCGGAATCACCTGCGTAAAGGACCCCTTTGGCATCCATGGCCAAGCATCGAACTGCATTCAATGGTGTACGAAACTTTTTCGAGCCCTGAAAGTAGATCGTGGGTTTGCCTTGATCCATTTTCCAAATTCCTGGGAGATTTCGGTCCGCTACGAAAAGGCTGCCTTCCGGACTAGCAACCACTCCAATGGGATACTCCATCCCCTCCGAAAGACAACTAGTCGCAAAAATTGGAATCTGAATCACAAACAGGAAAATCAGTGCCATTGGCGATGGAAAAATCATCGTGATGCGTCCCTTATTTGATCCCAAAAGAGACCAAGGTTCTGTCGGCGGGTTTGAAATTGTTCAAGAAAATCGATGTGCTTCCAAGTTGATGGGAATGTCTCATCCGGTTCGTATGGGTAGCGTTTCATCGATCGAAACGGGAGAGGCTCGACGCTCTGACCATGAATTGTATTCAAGTCCGCGTCTTTGTCCCATCCAACGTTGTAAACAATAAAATCACGAACCCAACCTTCGGGTATGGGAGGCGTTTCCGTTGAGAACTCAAGTGTCAATTCGTCGCCAGCTCCCATAACCACTTGCAAATCGTCCGCCTCATCGATCAGCTCCTTAACGTCACCGAATCGCGTGAAATTTCCGGACATCGGCGGCCAGATCGACTCCGTGGTCACATTTCCATACTCGAATCGTTTTGGCGCGTTACCAGCTTGCGGCACAAGTTCTGAGAATCCTCGGAAATGCAAATCCGCACCTAACAACTTCAGATTAGTCAGCCGGTATTTGGAGGTATCGTTTCCTTCGTTCCTTGTCCAAAATACTTCGTCCCAACAGAGCTCCATGTTCGTTACGATCCGAACACGATGATCATTCGACACAAACCTACCTGACAGGTCGATGGCAATCGTCTTCGTCTTGCCACCTGGAAATCCTGCATAGGGAATGACCTCCACCCAATTCCCCTGTTCATCTGGAACTTGGATCGCGGGCGGTTTTAGCTTAGGTCTCATCGGATTCTCGGTCATCGCAAGATTGAGCGACGTGCATGTAGGAAACACCCAACCAGTCAAAAACAAAGTCAATTTGTCCGATTGCTCGGAAGCTTCATTCATATCAATTTCCAACCAGTGATCTTCGACGAGCCCTTGGTTGAATCCTTCGCTCCAGGATTTCGTAAATCGTTGATCTCGTTTTGAAACCAATTCAGTTACATCCTGTCCACGCTGATCGGTTACCAGCCGAGCCATCCTCCGATTTTCAGCGGTGTGGACTCGGAACTCAGCCAAATCAGGCGGCCCTACTTTTTCATTCGTGAAGATCTCGAGTTCCTTGGGATGGTCAACCGCCATCAATTGGACCGAATCAAAGTAAGCGGCCTCCCACAGCTCTTCGGTCGCTTGCAAGATATACCGTCCTTCGCGAGGGCGGATTAACTGACCGTCGATTTTCAAATACTCCCACTCCCGGGTTGGAGCCGAGACTCCCTGAGCAAATTGAAGCCCGATCGGTGCTGCCCACAAACAATCCGTACAAAATTCAAATCTTTCTCCATTCCAAGCGTACAGATATGGGCACGAGCCGCCCAGGTTTTGCTGGTCGAAGACAGTCGACGAATTTTTGACATTGAGAACATTGTTCGGAATGCCGTTGGTCCAGAGAATGCGCATGACATCGGCTCCCGTTTGTTTGCCGATCCCGAATTTAGTCCGAGTCCCACGGACGATTCGCGGTTGATAGGTTCCGCTCGATTTGAGTTCGATGAGACTCCCTACGCCATGCATATTGCAACGTTCCCTTGGCCGCTGTTTTCCGTCTTCGTCGGCTCGAATAACCACCTCAAGTTGCTGATTCGCATTTCCTCCTTGATTGTCGAGGAATTGCAAACTCCCGTTGGCGTTCAAGCAAACCAAGTCTTCGTCCCCATCCCGATCCACATCCAACGCAACCGCCCGAGATATGCTTTCGCGAATGCTGAATGCGAGCGCATCGAGAATCATTTTTCCATCCGAACCACCACGAAACAACTCCATGCCCGCCGAGCCCCAAGCAATACAATCCGCGTATCCATCGTTGTCGACATCGACGACCGACAGACCGATCATGGGCTTCGTTGACAAAGTGGAAACGTGATCAGAAACCCATCCATGCCTGCCTACGGACTTCATCGTCGCAAGCTTGGTTCCATTCCGGCCGCACGCGACAAAATCCCAACAAGCATCCGCGTTGGCATCAATAACTTCCATCGCGCGACCGACGTTGGATAGCTCGCGTTTCCAGGAAAGGTCGCGAATTTGATAGCGACCATGCAGGTTGTTGGATAGCATTATGGGCTCTTCGAGTTCGTCGGACCCGAGCAGAAAATCATTGAGGACGTTTCGATCGAGGTCCAAGGCCAAAATCGAGTCAATCTTGGTAGAGGACGGTGGTAGGGTTGAGAAAGGTGTGAAGTCTGCAAAGGTCCAGTCTCCGCGATTGGACCAGAATGAAACTCCGCTGCTTGACGAAACGACGAGATCGAGATCCGAGTCATGGTCGAAGTCAATAACCACAGCGGTACGGATACCGAGCAAGGCCGAAAACGCATCGGACTGGGGCATCGCAGTGAGAGAGCGTTGTCCCGTGACAGCATCTAAATCATTTCGATAAAGCCGAATGCCATCCTCGCCAAAGGCAATCAAGTCGACATCCGTATCGACAAGATTCGACTGCAAAGTAGGTTGCGAGCCGGGCATTGCCGTCGTCGGCAATGCAGATGGGGGCAACGCATCTTTTCGGAATTGATAGTCATGGTCCAAATCCGCAAGCACAAGACCACGGCACTCCATTTCGAGGGGGGCGGACGCCAAATTCTTGGCGACTTGGGAACCATTGACACTCCAGATGTCAAGTTGTTTGCCTGCTGCACAAAAAAGGTCAATATGACCATCCAAATCGAAGTCTTCGGTTGCAATCGCGGAGATACTTGCGGAGGACGTTTTTGAAGGAAATTGCAATCCATTATTTGGTAGGAACCGCTGTTTTGAGGAAGCCGATTGGCGAGCGAGGTTCTTTGGACTTTGCGATTGGAATTCGAGCTGGACATATTCCAGGTTGTGCGGTTCGAGCAAATGGAGGTCGTTCTGATATGCAAGTTCGGCTAGCAAAACATTGCGAAGGAAAGCGACTTGCGTTTGAGCTGTTTTCCAGTCGTTTTTGCGAGCGGCTTCGATTCCGCCATCCAGAAGCGTTGGGATACGACTGTTGGTTCGAGACATCAACGGGCGAAAAAGTTCACGACATCGCTCCGCGACCTCGCTGAATTTGACATCTTGCGTTTTCGCCATCACATCGAGCAGTTGCACCGAAAGCACGAGGTTGTTGGGAGCAAGCAGGATGGCCGATTCCAACAGAGAGCGGATCTCGCCGACATTCTCTGGCTTGGACTCGGCTTGGAGCAGTTGGATGAGTTGAGAAAAAGTGTCTGCCGTTGCGTTCTTCTTTTGGGTTGCCTTGCGCATGGATTGGATTGCGAGCTCCCGTTCGCCTCTCTCTTGTCGATAACGCGATTCGAAAACATCGGCATCCGGTTCATTGGGGGAAAGACGCCGGAGATTATCAAGGGCTGTTTCGAGTTCTTTTCCAGCCGAAGCGAAGGCTGTCGGATTATCGACCGCGTCCATTTTCTTGAGCCGAGTCAGAAGAGCTACGCAGAGGTTTTGAACCCCAAGCCGCTCTTTAGGAAGCTGCAAGACGAGTTTTCGAAACCCGTCGATGGCTTCGTTCAGCATCTTACCATCCTTGTCACCCTCGGCTCCGTTTTCTAATAGCGCGAGAGATCGGTTCTTCAAGCCTTGCTGCTCAACGCGTTGCTTGTCCGAATTGGAGAAACAACCCACCAGGCAAACGATCGGAAAAAGTGTTCCCCAACTCAAGAGTCGCAATGAAATAAGACAAAGAGTCTTGTAGTGAACTCGGAACATAAAGGACTCGACGCAATGAGAGGGGGATTGAGGGCGACGCTGTTCGTTGCTGGCGCAACTTTTATTTCACCAGGAACGGCTTTTCTAGTCGAGCAATATCTGCCGTAACAACTGCAATTTCAAATCCTGCGTCCGTACCCGCAGCTCCCCATCGACCTTGTTTGTTGATCGCAAGAAAATTAATGTGCAGGTCGGATGGCGATTTTTTGTCATGCTTGGCGATGCGTTCAATGGTTGCGCGACATGCGGCCTCAGGTTCCATGCCGGATCGCATCAGTTCAACGATGAGAAACGAACCGCAATAACGCATCACGTTTTCTCCGATGCCCGTCGCTCCAGC
>JAIPFP010000235.1 GCA_021736575.1 Pirellula sp.
TATTTGACCCCTGGCACCTATTTGACCCCTGGCACCTATTTGACCCCTGGCACCTATTTGACCTCATCGAAGTAGATCGCTTGTTTTCCGTCCAGCATTCGAGACAAAGACGGGAACTGCGACCGAACTCGCTCCACGTTAAATGTGCTATCGATCATAAACGAAATCCGGTACCATTGCTAAAAGGGGGCGAACGCGTGCAGCGATAGCTGACGCTTGTCTCAAAAAGCAAGATGATACAGCGGAACAAATGGTCCGACCACGGGCGTCTTGCCTCTATTGTAGAACAGTTGTCCTCAACTGTTTGGAAGAACATGCACTTCGGAAACGGTTGAGGACAACCGTTCTACACTGGGGAAACGATCAATGGACGATCAAAGGGGGTCAGGCCTAGCGGTGTCCCTATTCTTGCCCTTTGAATTACTTGGACTTTAATTCGTACTTGATGTTCTTGTCTCCATCCTTTCCTAGCTGGATTGTCAGGCCTGAAGTCAGGAAATTAGAATACTTCATTGGCAGCCCCTGCTTCAGATTCACGTCGGACTCTCCTTGCCTGCCATCTCGCGATTCCACAATCGTTTTGTTGATTGCAACTTTGTAGGTGCCAGGAACAGCCCCCTTTTTTTCCTCGAAGGCCTTCATTGCGAATTTACCTTCTTTGTCGGTTACCGCACTCGCGTTATAAGCTCCAACATCCGCAATAAAGGTAATCGTAGCGTCCGCAACCGGAGCCCCATCCAGTGTCACAGTTCCTTCGGCAGGAACCGTCGCCGGTAGCCCTGGTCCAGAATTGCATCCGCTCACCAAAGCAACACAGAATACAGCACAAGCAAACCGAGTTATTGCTCTCAAGGTTAGGTCCCACTTTGAATAATTTGCAAAATCGAAATAAAGATAAAGGGCTGACGCAGTTGCATCAGCCCTTTTCAAGTCCATCAATCTAAACGCTATTCATCGCTATTAATGGTTTCGCCACCCCGCGCTGAGCCTAATGCACCCCACACGCCATAGGGACTCGCCCCACCTCCGTTGGCTGCGGGAGCAACGACCGCCAAGTTTCCGGTGTCAATCGACTGAGAGATAAAGCGAACAGAACCATCACCCATCGAAACGAGACATCCACCTGTATGTTTGCTGCCTGCGCTATAGATGCCACTACACCAGTGAGGGTTGTTTACGGCAAGTGCAACCATGCAGGACGGCGAGTTAGGAGGAAGAATGGTTGTCACGCCATTGAAAAAAACGTTTCCAGCCCATGCGCGATATCCTCTGGCCGTATCACCCGTGAAAATCAAGCTAGGTGTTAAATACGCCCTACCGTTCCACTGAGCTCGGCAACTGAGTGGGGAATAGGCACTCGGATCACCAGCTTGCAAGACAACCATTCCCAACGAGCTCAGAGAGTTAGGACGGTCGTATTCAGCGATAGCAATCGTATTACTGCTGCCATCTGTGTTCTCTGCCATTTTCGGCCATGATCTACCGTAAATGCCGCGGTTCTTAATCTCAAGTTTCTGCGCCGATAGCGCGGTGCTATCGCGTTCTTGAGTTCCGCCTTGAACGATCTGCGAACCCGCGTAATTGTCCCCCGCGCAAAAGCCATAGTTCGACAGCCCACGTTGTCGGTTTATGTTGGTTGGCTCAGCGATCCCGACGCTACTCGGACAATTCAAGTAGGGTACCATTGTGCGACAAACCCAACGCGGCGATGCCGCTGAACCACCATCATCCCAAGGAGCCCAATTCGCTCTTTGAAACTGGTCGAAGAGAGGCGCCTGCTCGCAGTAAGGCAAAAGTGCGAAATGGCCTGACATCGCGAACCTCTGGGTTGAACCCTGGATGCTGCCAGGATGCACGCCGCCGCTTCCGGTCTGCATCGGAGGCAACCTTTTGAATGTTGATTCATAGTTGTGACAAGCAAGACTGATCTGCTTGATATTGTTGCCGCATTGCATGCGTCTCGCTGCTTCGCGCGCCGCCTGGACCGCCGGAAGCAATAAACCCACCAGAATTCCAATGATGGCGATAACGACCAAAAGCTCGACCAGCGTAAAAGCTGGCCTCAAGACTCGAAACGATTTTTTCATACCGGATACTCCTCAATAAAACGAAATCAAATCCGACGAAACACAAACACCCACTTGGTGCCTTAAGCGTTTATGTAATCTTAAACTTATGCTTAACGAGAAAAAAGACACCTTAGCGGTTTTCTTGGAGTATTTTCGTTTTTCTTCGAAACTTTTTAGCAGTCGGGTGTTTCGCCAAAACGTTGCAGAATCCACCTGATTTCAAAATTCGCCCGGTTGAACTGGCTATGCTAATCCAACGATTTCGTTCCCTTCGAGGAACGGGCATGCCGGAACCGGGCAACATTTCCATACCGCTCCACAACACGAAAGTAAGTTAGATTGATGAATAAGCGGAACGTTGCAGGTTGGATTTTATGCGGACTGTTGGCGTTGATGCTAACTGGCAGTGCTGTTGCTAAGTTCATGATCACTCCGGAAAGTGCCGCCAAGATGCCAGATATCGGTTGGCAACCTAAGCAAATGTTTGCGCTTGGAATCATCGAGCTTGCCAGCACGCTCCTGTTCATTATTCCAACGCGGCTCTCGTTCATTGGCCTGGTGCTGCTCACCGGTTACATGGGGGGCGCCATCGCAGCACACGTTCGAATCGGCGAAGCACCGATTCCGCAAGTAGTCATCGCCGTGCTTCTATGGATCGGATATTGCATGTCACGCCCGGACGTTTTCAACGCGGCGTTTGGCATCGCTTCAAAACAGCGGGATACCTGTGAGTAACGGACCTCCGCGTTGACCGAGCATTGTGTAGCAAAATGGCACACCCATGATGAGACCAACCAAATTTGACGCGCATGACTCGCACGCTTACCTTGGAATTTTGCTCACCTCGCCCCTTTTATGGGGCTGCTGATTTAATCAGCCATTGGGCGTTAGCCCCGGTTTGCAGCATTAATCCGAACGCAAACCGGGGCTAGCGCCCAACGGCTAATGGTTACGAGAAAGAGAGTCGCTGAGGCGTTGGGGTTTTTGCTCGTACTCAATGAAATGGTGCTTGAGCTCGAATCGCCGCGATGACATCGTCAAACCAATGGCACATGGATTGCACTCTTTGGACCAAAGGTCAGCGTTTCAACCCAATTCAAGTTCTTACGGAGCCCGATATGTCCGACTTTTCCACTCTCAAATCCGAGTTAGAAACCAAACTTGCCGAATTGCTTGAGCGGGCAGATGGCATTGAAGAGCAACTTAGCGATCCGGGCGAAAAGGACTGGGAAGAGAACGCGATTGCCAAGGAAGGTGATGAAACCCTCGCCGCCGTTGGGAATGTAACGGAGACCGAGATTCGCGACATCCGCCTAGCTCTTCGTCGCATCGAGACAGGCGAGTATGGGATTTGCACAGTGTGCCAAAAGCCTATTGCAAAAGCAAGAATGGCCGCTGTACCATGGGCAACCACATGTGTTAACTGTGCGTAACGTTATCACGAACGGACGTTGCCCTGACGGCTATACTATTAGTCCCCTTTCGTTTCGCTTTCGATTGAAAAAACACCGTGAAAGTAATCCTCACAACGGACGGATCCGATGCCGCCGAACAAGCCATTCGATGGTTTAGCCAATTGCCGATTCACGGCGAAGAATGCTATGAAGTTTTAACGGTAGTTGGCCCACCGATATACGGAATAGTACCGGGCGATATTCAAGATGAGATTTGCCGCCTCGGCAACGAATACGCAGAGAACGCATTCAATCGAGCGGCTACGATCATGAAAGGCTTCGGCCTTCTCGCAACGCATGTGCGCCGAAGGGGGCACCCGGCGGACGAAATAACGCAATATGCGAAAGATTGCGGTGCGGAGCTTGTCGTTGTGGGTGCGCACGGGGCAAGTCGATTGAGCCGCATGTTGATTGGCAGCGTCAGTGAAGCCGTGGCTTTGCACGCTCCTTGCTCGGTTCTGGTGATGCGTGAATCCGATCAAAGCAAAGCTGCCGCGATCCAACCTCTTCGGGTGACGATTGCATCCGATGGCTCGGGAAGTCCAGTGGAAATGGCAGCTCAGGTGTGCGATTTGGGATTGCCGATTAACACCAAGATTTCCCTGGTTTCGGTCGTTGAGCATCCTCCCTTATTGGATCCCGAAGTTCAATACGACACACAGCTTAACCAAGCCATGGAGACGAATTTAACCATGCTTGCCGACAGGTTGAAAACTTTCCCATCGATTGAGCAACATGTGCTTGAGCAAAAACATGTTGGGTCGTGCATCGAAAGTTATTTGCTTAAGGACAAGTCGGATATCGTCATCGTTCGAGACAAGGGACGCTCGGCAATCAGCCGTTTTTTCATGGGTAGCGTGTCGCGTTACATCATGCATCATGCTCATTGTTCGGTTCTTGTTTTACGAACAAGACATTCATGAAAATGTCGACAGACGCACGCAGTCTAGGCCTGTTTCATGTTTAATGGACCATCGGCAACTCTCGTTAATTCGCTAGGTAGCGACGTCAAAAATGGGCTGAGCCATGAAGAGGCCGAGAGGCGTCTGGCAGCAAATGGTCCAAACGCCCTGCAAGCAGGATCGCGCTCGCCATGGTGGATGCGCTTTGCCTCTCAGTTTTTCAGCCTGATGATTGGCTTGCTAGTAGCGGCTGCCATTCTCTCTGGTTTTTTGGGGGACTGGGTTGATGCGGTCGCCATTCTTGCAATCGTTGCAATCAATGCGTTTCTTGGCTTCTTTCAAGAGGAACGCGCTGAGAAAGCCATGGAAGCGCTCAGCCGACTATCGGCGCCTCAAGCGAAAGTAAAACGAGCTGGAGAGATCGTTGCCGTCGGGGCCGAGCGACTGGTCGTTGGAGACATCATCCTCCTCGAAGCAGGCGACCGAGTTCCTGCAGACTCGCGAATCATCGATGAATTCGGACTTCATACTCAGGAATCGTCCCTTACCGGCGAATCCAATCCGATTGCAAAACAGGCCGATATCGAATTGCTTCCGAACACTTCATTAGCCGAGCGTACGAACTGTTTGTTTGCAGGGACTAGCGTTGTATCAGGCAAAGCGACAGCCTTGGTGGTGACGACCGGTATGGACACCGAGATTGGAGGCATTGCACGTTTGCTTCAAGCGACAGTGAACGAGCAAACGCCATTGCAACGCAGGCTGACGGAACTTGGAAAAGTTCTTGTTGGTATTTGTCTGTCGCTAGTATCCGTGATCTTCGTTCTCCAATGGTTGCGCGGTGGCGAGTTTGTAGAAGTATTCTTAACGAGTGTTAGTTTGGCTGTGGCTGCTATCCCGGAGGGGCTGCCAGCGGTGGTCACGGTTACACTTGCCATTGGACTTCAACGCATGGCCAAAAGGAATGCGATCATTCGAAAACTGCCAAGTGTCGAGACACTTGGATGTGTTACGGTCATTTGCAGCGACAAAACAGGCACACTGACTCGCAATGAAATGATGGTCCGCCAAATTTGGGTGTCGGATCAGTCGTGGAGCGTCGATGGCCAAGGGTATGCTCCGTCGGGCGATATTCGCCCAATCGGCGAACCCAAGCCCACTGCGTTGCCCACTGCAGTGCTAGAACTTTTGCGATTGGGAGACACTTGCAATAACTCTCAATGGCGGTTCGACTCGGAGACAAACACGGCGGTGACTGTCGGAGATCCTACGGAAATCGCGCTTAAGGTTGCAGCTGCAAAAGCCGGGGCCACGTCCCGATGGAGTTCCGAGGATCTGATCCACGAAAACCCATTCGAGTCCGATCGTAAACGCATGTCACAAGTCTATCGCAAAGCGACGGGCGAGTATGTCATGATCGTCAAAGGAGCGTCGGAAGAGGTGCTGGCCATATCGAACCACCTTCTTATCGGCGATACCGTAAGCCCGATGAACGATGCTATGAAACGACGTATTCTGCAATGCAATTCGGAAATGGCATCTCAAGCATTGCGTGTCTTGGCAATCGCTTTTCGCCCAGCGGGTGATAACGAGAACGACTGGCGGATGGAATCAGGACTCACGTTCGTCGGCCTTGTTGGCATGATCGATCCGCCGCGACTGGAAGCGATGGACGCGGTCAATCGTTGCCGAAACGCCGGTATTAGGCCGGTGATGATCACGGGTGATCATCCGCTAACTGCATTGGCCATCGCAAAGGCGATCGGGATTGCGGATTCCGATGGCACCGTATTGTTAGGCGCGTCGATTGATCAAATGTCGGATAGCGAGTTGGTAGCACAAGTTCCAAACTGTTCTGTCGTGGCTCGGGTTACGGCTCATCATAAGTTGCGTGTTGTAAACGCATGGAAGAGCAATGGCAACATCGTTGCCATGACTGGGGATGGAGTCAACGATGCGCCCGCAGTCAAAGCAGCCGACATCGGAGTTGTCATGGGTATCACGGGGACGGACGTAGCAAAAGAAGCTGCCGACATGGTGCTCACGGATGACAACTTTGTATCGATTGTCAACGCCGTCGAAGAGGGGCGAGGTATTTATGAGAACATCCGAAAGTTCCTCCACTTCCTTCTGGCTTGCAACTCCAGCGAAGTACTTTTCATGTTCACGGCATCCATGATTGGTTGGCCATCCCCGTTATTGGCGATACAAATTCTTTGGATCAATTTGATCACCGATGGACTGCCCGCACTTGCATTGGCAAGCGAACCGTTGGGTAAAGGGTTAATGGAACGCCCACCAAGATCGGTTGACGAGCCAATTTTGTCCTGGAAAAGTGGTCGGTTGATTCTCGCTCATGGCGTGCTCATGGCGAGCGTGACCTTGGTGGGATTTTGGTGGAGTTATCAAGGTTCCCTGGAAAAACTAGACGAAGCCAGAGCGGTCGCGTTTTGTATCCTGACGTTAACGCAGATTTTCTACTCGATGGCCTGTCGGGATTTCGATCGGATTATGCCCCGACTCGGAGTATTCTCGAATCCATTCTTGGTGCTAGCCATGATCGGTTCGCTTGCTGTTCAGCTTGTTGCCATTGCATGCCCTTGGTCAGCCTCCATTCTCGGATTGCATGCGATGCCCTGGTCGGACTTGCCATTCATCCTGTTTCTCAGCTTGATTCCAGTGACATTGGTTGAGTTGCGAAAGATGCTCAGCGTTAAAAAGGGAGTTCCGATTTGAATCTTCCGAGCATGGAATAGATACTGATCAAAGCATGATCGATCATTTCCTCACCGGCACCAAGACTCACCCAGCTTACCGCCGAATCGGCACCATAGCCTCCTTCGGCGGCGCCCTCAATCGTGGGAAAGTACATATGGTGGCCATTGCAATAACCAAAGAAAAACGTTTCGGTCGACTTCGAACGCTCACGCAATCGAATTGCATGCTGACAAAAGAATTCGCCTGAGCCACCCACCAGTGCCAATTCGCGATTGATGAGCACCGTCGTTAGGCGTGGATGAATGATGTTTTTTCGTAAATCATTGTTCATGGACGCGGCAGCCAACTCAGGAAAAAAGGCCGCGCTGAACATGATTGTCGTAAGCGGATTCGAAAACGTCATGCGCGTTTTGAAATCGAATGTCTCCTCGCTAAACTGAATTTTTGGCCGATCAGGAGCCTTGGTCGCAATCGACTTTGAGACTTCGATCACATGGGAAGCCATCGCTTTTCCAAATGCTTCGATACCGCGTGTCTCGTCGGTTGTCCTCGTAGACATGTCTCCAGATGCTCCTTGCATAAAGATGCAGTTCGTCTGCAATGCTTCGTCGACAGCGTTCATCATTTGGCCTGGCCAATCTGCAGAAAAGCGGAGGTCGGCTGCGTTAAGCATGGTTGGGTGTGCCGCATAATTGACGATGGTTGCGATCGGCTTGCCTTCGGAGTCATCAAAGGAAATAACACCAAGCCTTGAATCGACCGGCTTCGGTTCAAGCTTGGAATGACGATTGCGATTCATTTCAACAGATTTGGATCCCCAACCCATTTTTGCGGGACGAACATTCGAGGCCGCAGTATTGATCGCTTGAACAATGTTTTTCTCAAGCTCCAGGGAGTAAGCAACGGCATCGTCAAAAACTCCCTTGCCTTTCCCAGGTTCGTCCAGAAGCTCGATGACTGGCCCGTGGTGCGTGTGAGAGCCTGAGATCATGACCATACTCACCCCCGAAGTCTCCATGATGGCTTCGCGAATTCTGGTCAGCATGGCGTCCGTTGGTGAGCGGCCCAAATCAAGTCCTACGATGGCAATTTTTTCCTTGCCGGCGACGAGGACAACGGCTTTCGCGTAGAGAGGATCGCGAACGCCTGTCGACAACGCAGCATGCCTTTCGCCATAGCCCCACATTGGCATCGGCTTAGCAGGGGTGATATCTTGCTTGGCAAATCCGACCTGGAAATTTTGGCTTTGACCGTTCCCACAGAAAACGCACGTTAAAAGAAAAAGGTACGAAACAAGTCGACACGGAGGATGTCTTCGTCGCATTGGTTTTAGGGTTTCGTGAAAGGATGGTACGTCTTGGTTCGATGATCGGGAAGTTCTACTTTAGCAGATTCGGTGAGCTCCTGTTCCGATGCCCCGTAGCACAAGCTGCTAGCCTGTGCTTTTTGGACTATTACAGGCTGGCAGCCTGTGCTACGTAGTAGTTTTGGTATGCCGATCGCCTCATTGGTCGTCCCGGCGAAGCGGCTGAACGAACCAGGGGTAGAGCACTGGCAATACCATGGTTGATAACATGGTTGACGTAATCACGCCACCTATGACCACGCTTGCAAGTGGCCTTTGGATTTCCGCTCCATCGCCGTGCGAAAAAGCCATCGGCACAAACCCAAACGCAGCCACAAAGGCGGTCATTAAAATCGCACGCAAGCGAGAAAGCGCTGTCTCCCGCACCACATCATCGATCGCTTGTCCTGCCTGTCGCCGCTGCTCTGCGGAACTGACCCAGACCAGACTATTCAGAACAGCCACGCCGAACAACGCGATGAACCCAACCCCTGCCGAGATGCTGAACGGCAAGCCTCGCAACCAGAGTGCATAAACACCACCCGAGGCAGCAACTGGGATCGCGACGAACACCAGAATCGTCAATCGGAACGAATGGAACGTCAGATAGAGCAATACTCCGATCAGCAACAGAACCATCGGCGTAATGATCGATAGACGCAAAGATGCTTTTTGCAAACTTTCAAAGTCACCGCCCCAACGTATCTCATATCCCTCAGGCAACGGCACTTCGCCCGCGACCCTGGCTTGAGCTTCGTTGACAAAGCTTGCAACATCGCGGCCTCGCACATTGGCTGAAACATAGGTTCGCCGGCGGTTCCAGTCATGTTCGATGGCCGGTGGCGTTTCGCGATTTTCGACCGTTGCAACGTCTTTTAAGGGAATCGATTGACCTTGCCGTGTAGCAAGTGGCATCATTCGAATGCGATCGATGTCGCCTCGATACTCATCCGGCAATCGAATCACAATAGGAAAGCGGGAGCGACCCAAGTAAGCTGTGCCGCACTCCAATTGACCGAGGGCCTCTACCGTTTGCATGATTACGGACGCGTCCACTCCATACCGAGCCAGCGCTGCCCTATCCACTTCGATCCGGAGCGTCGACAGGTTTGCTTGATAGTCAGGCTTGACGTCGGCGTGCCCTGGAATTTTTTGTAGAACGTCCACGACTTGTTTTCCGATACGAGATAGCTCTGCAAGATCATCGCCATAGATCAAGACAGCGACATCCGCTTTGACACCCGCCACGAGCTCATCGACTCGCATCTCGATAGGTTGTGTAAAACCAAAAACGGCACCTGGTATCGAGCTTTCCAGTTCTTTCGAAAATCGCTCTATGAGAGTATCCCGGGTTACACCTTGCGCCCAAGATTCTTTGGGATGCAACATGACCCAGACGTCGGTTTGATGGACGCCCATGATGTCGTTCGCAATCTCGGGTCGGCCTGTTTTGCAGAAGACGGTTTTGACTTCTGGATTCTTTCGGACGATTCCTTCAATGCGCGTTGTCATCGAAATCGAATCCTCAAGCGTCGCGCTGGGGAGTCGCACTGCTTCGATCAGCAAATCACCTTCCTCAAGGCGAGGCATAAACTCGCCACCAAGCTGCAGTCCGATTGGTATTGCAATCACCGTAAGACATGCGGCTCCCATTCGGGTCAAATGGGGATGCCTTAAAACAAATGCCAAAACAGGTCGATAGATGGCCGATGCGATTCGCATCACCCAGCTCTCTCGCACAACATGCTCCTTGCGAAATGGCAAGAACAACGAAGCCAGTGCCGGCATCACGGTCATGGATACGATCAACGAACCAAACAGGCACAGC
>JAIPFP010000236.1 GCA_021736575.1 Pirellula sp.
AGCCGATTTACTCGTGACCGATGGCAGCCGAATCAAATCAACCAACAAGACCGCGACCAATGGGCCAGTCGCCCGGCCGCCGCATCTTGGACCGCCGATTTGCCAGCGACCGACGACTATCGTGAAGTAACCCATGACGTTCCCGCTCCGAACACACTAAAACCTGGCTACTACATGATCCTGGCCAGTTCTAAGGCCGATTTTTCGGATGTCGACAATACTGTTTCTGCCAGCGAAGTTTGGGTGAGTAACTTGGCACTCGTCGTTAGGCATGCCTGGGGCGAATCGAAGCTCGAAGGTTTTGTGCTCAATGCCAAGTCCGGCGAGCCGATTGCCAACGCTAAAGTTCGCACCTTTTCTCGCAACGATAACAGCCAGAAAATGGTCGAAGGCCCATCGGTTGTAACCAATGCAGACGGATTGTTCACTGTCGCGGGAAGTTCGCGGAATATGTTCCTGTTGGCAAGCCACGCTGGCCAGGAGCTTGCATCCAATTCAGAACATTCGATCTATGCGCAACCTGTTGAACAAAATATGGATGTGCAACATGTCCTTTTTACCGATCGGGCAATCTATCGACCAGGGCAGACCGTTCACTTCAAGGGCATATCGCTGATTGCGGACTCAAAAGTCGACAAGTATGTCGTGGCTGCTGCACGCAATGTAACCGTTACCTTCAGCGACTTTAACGGCAAGGAAATCGCGAATCTCAAGTTGAAATCGAATGACTACGGATCGTTCAGCGGCAGTTTCACCGCACCTCGCGATCGAGGAACCGGCCAAATGTCGATCAGCGCTGGCGAAGTTGCTCACGTCATCGTCCGTGTCGAAGAATACAAACGCCCCAAATTCCAAGTCAATGTTGACGCTCCTAAAGAAGCGGCCAAGCTGGGTGGCGATGTGAGTGTCGCCGGCAAAGCAACTTCGTACGCTGGAGCCGCCATCAACGGAGCCAAAGTCCGCTATCGCGTCACGCGCGAAGTCCGATGGCCGGTTTGGTTTATGAGTTGTTTTTCATGGCGAATGCCACCTGCGCTCGGTCAACCGCAAGAGATAGCGCACGGCTGGACCACCACCGAAGTCGACGGTTCCTTCACCGTCAACTTCGTTGCCAAGCCGGATCGCTCCGTTCCTGAAAGCGACCAACCCACATTTCACTTCACGGTTGTCGCGGATGTCACCGATGGCACCGGTGAAACTCGCACAGCCACAAAATCGATCAACGTTGGCTACACCGCTCTCGATGTCAACCTCACGGCCAAAGATTGGATAGTGGCGGACGAAGAGACAGCCATCAAACTCGCGACAACGACACTGGACGGCGAAGGCCAATCGGCCAAGGGGATGCTGCGGATCCACCGTCTAAAAGAACCCGCGACAGTTCAGCGAGCGGATTTGCTCGGCCAACGCATCGTGCAATCTCAGCGAGCCCCAGCGCGAGGTCGGGGCCGTTCTCCGAATACGCCGCAAGTCACAAAACCAGCCCAGCCAGGCGACGCCTCAGACCCTAGAACTTGGGATATTGGTGAAGCGATCGAAGTGAAAGCGTGGGAAACGAAGGCGGATGGAACGACCGAATTGTCCTTTCGATTGCCCGTTGGACATTATCGGGCTATCGTCGAAACACAAGATCGGTTCGGCAAGCCGGTCACGGCCCAACTCAACATGCAGACGCTCGATCCCAAGGCCAATAAGCTCGGTTTGAAGCTGGCGAATCTGTTGGCTGCACCGAAATGGCAGCTTGAACCCGGCGAAAAATTACAAGCAGTCTGGGGCTCCGGATACGATACCGCACGAGCCTATGTCGAAATCGAACATCGAGGCAAAATACTTCAAAGTTTCTGGACCAAGCCTGGGGTTACCCAAGTTGCAATCGAGCAAGCGGTCGATGAATCCATGCGCGGCGGCTTTACCATTCGAACCACCTGCGTTCGCGAGAATCGGGCTTACCTCGAATCGCGAGTGGTAGAGGTACCGTGGTCCAACAAAGAGTTGACGCTCAAATGGGAACGCTTTGTTTCCAAGTTGGAGCCGGCAGCCCGCGAGACATACACGCTAACGATCAGCGGTCCGAATGCAACCAAGGCGACTGCCGAGATGGTTGCTGCACTTTATGACGCCTCTCTGGATGCTTACGCGAAACAAAATTGGCTACAACGATTCAACGTGTTTCGTCGCGAGAACGCGCGACTCAATAGCACGTTCGACAATGCGGCGGTCTACCTGAATCCCTATCGTGGCCAATGGAATGATCCCTTTATTTCGGTCGACGAACGCTATCGGAGTTTTCCGCAGGAGTTTCGGTTCGTACAATATAGGTTGATGAGCGGCAGGGCCCTTGGAATGCCCGGCGGAGGAGGCATGGGTGGGTACGGGGGGGTAGAAAGATCGAGTGCTGATGCTAGCTTTTCACTAGAGACGCGTGCAATGGAAGCGCCTTGGCAAGAATTGTCCAAGATCAAATCCCGAAGCAACCTCGACTTTGTTGCCAATGCAGACGGCGAAGCCGAGAGTGCCCCAACCAATAATGGCCCCGACCTAAGCAGTGTTTCCGTTCGAACCAATCTCAATGAAACCGCTTTCTTTTTCCCTCACTTGATTTCGAATAACGATGGCGTTGTCAAGCTTGAGTTCACCATGCCCGAGGCGTTAACCCAATGGCGATTCCTCGGTTTTGCTCACGACAAAGATTTGCGCAGCGGTTACCTCGAAGACACCGTCGTCACCGCCAAAGACCTCATGGTCCAGCCCAACCCGCCTCGATTCCTTCGCGAGGGAGACACGCTTGAATTCTCTGTGAAGATAACGAACAAGTCCACCAAGCCGCAAAGTGGCAAAGTTGCATTGCACCTCTTCGATGCGCGAACCAACGAACCGATCGACGGGGCGTTCGCCAACACCGACATCGAAAAATCGTTCGAAATTCCAGAGGCTCAATCCAAGAGTTTTTCGTGGAAGCTAGCCGTTCCCGACGGAGCTTACCCGATCGTTTACAAAGCGGTCGGTGCCACCGATAAGCTCTCGGATGGCGAAGAAGGCATGTTGCCTGTTCTATCGAAACGCATCCTCGTCACGGAATCGCTCCCCTTGCCCATACGAGGCAAGTCAACGCGTGAGTTCGAATTCAAAAAACTACTTCAATCCAGCGAGTCGAAAACACTGCAGCATCAATCCCTTTCGATCCAGATGACATCGCAGCCCGCCTGGTATGCGGTTTTGGCTCTCCCCTACTTAATGGAGTTTCCCCACGACTGCAGCGAGCAAGTTTTCAATCGACTCTATGCGAACACCCTGGCACAACACATCGCCAAAAGCGATCCCAAGATCCATCGCGTTTTCGAAACATGGCGCAAACTCCAACCAACCGCGCTCGACTCACCGCTCACCAAGAATCAAGACGTCAAGTCCGTGATGCTTGAAGAAACTCCTTGGCTGCGCGATGCGGACCGCGAGTCAGAATCGCGTCGCAATATCGGAGTCTTGTTCGACGACAACCGCCTCACCGCCGAAGTCGAACGCGCCATGCGGAAGTTGACCGAAATGCAAAGGGATAATGGCATGTGGCCTTGGTTCCCAGGCGGGCCCGACAATGAGTATTTGTCGCTCTATATCGTGACCGGATTTGGACGGCTCAAGAATCTCAAGGTCGCGATCGATTCGGCACCTGCCATCAAAGGGCTAGATCGACTCGACGCTTGGGTCCATGAGCAATACGATCGTATTCAACGGGATTCCAAAGATCCCGAGTCGAATCATTTGAGTACCACGATCTCCCTGTATCTATACGGGCGCAGTTTCTTCTTGGCGGAAAAACCCATTGCCGACCAGCACCGAATCGCCATCGACTATTGGCAACGTCAAGCTCGCAAGTATTGGCTCCAAGTCGGAAACCGACAATCACAAGCTCACATCGCGATCGGACTGAAACGCATGGGGGACGCGGAGACTCCAAAAGCGATTCTTGCAAGTCTCAAAGAGAACTCGGTTGCGAACGAGGAGATGGGGTTGTTCTGGCGAGACACTGAACTTTCTTGGTGGTGGTATCACGCTCCTATCGAAACGCAAGCCGTCATGATCGAGGCCTTTGATGAGGTTACCAACGATGCGGCGGCTGCGGAGGATTGCAAGGTTTGGTTGCTCAAGCAAAAGCAAACGCAGAATTGGAAGACGACCAAAGCAACCGCAGACGCAGTCTATGCGTTGTTGCTCCGGGGTACCAATTTGTTAAGCTCGGATGCTCTCGTACAAGTCACGTTGGCAGGTCAATCAATCGTGCCCGTCAATGTAGAAGCGGGCACAGGATTTTACGAGCAAAAATTTGCGAGAGGTGAGATCAAACCGGAGATGGGCAAGATCGCGTTGACCAAGACCGATAACGGAGTTAGTTGGGGAAGTATCCACTGGCAATACCTTGAGGACATCAGCAAGGTCACGCCGCACGATGGCACTCCACTGAAGCTCGAAAAGAGACTTTTCAAGCGACTACTTACAAAAGCCGGACCGGTTTTGGAAGCCGTCGAGGGTCCGATCGCAGTCGGTGACGAAATCATTTGCCGCATAACATTGCGAACCGATCGAGACATGGAATATGTTCATTTGAAAGACCATCGCGGGAGCGGTACTGAGCCAGTCAATGTGCTGAGCAATACCAAATTCCAGGATGGGTTAGCGTACTACGAAAGCACTCGCGATACCGCTTCGCATTTCTTTATCGATTATTTGCGCAAGGGGACCTACGTATTCGAATATGCGTTGCGAGTCCAGCATGCCGGTACGTATCCGTCTGGTATGGCAAATGTCGAGTGCATGTACGCTCCCGAATTCAATAGTCATTCGGAAAGCATCCTGATGGAAGTACGAGCTCAGTGATTCGGTTATCCACGAAACTCATCACAGCAGGTTGCTTTCTTTCGTTCTTTGTCTTTGGCTTCGTCGACAATCTGAAGGGCCCGTTGTTGCCGGAGTTATTGCGAAACGGTGAGTACAGCTACCGTCAAGCCGGAACCATTGTACTAGCAGGCTACCTGGGCTTCATCTTGGCATCCCTTTTGACCGGAGTGATGGCCGATTTGGTCAACAATCGAAGTGTTTTGTTGTTCGCCGCAATTTGTCTTTGCATCGGAAGCATTGGTTTCGGCACGACCCATTCCTACCTTGGCTTGATCGGTTTCATGGGAATAACGGGTGTTGGATTGGGGGCGATTGAGCTTGGCGCAAACGGATTGATAGTCGAATTGCATAGCGAGTCGCGTGGGCTATACCTGAATCTGCTATCCACGTTTCACGGATTCGGATCTCTGCTCGTACCGCTCTATGCTGGTTGGCTAGTCAACGCCGGGTTTCCATGGCAACAGATTTACGCCTCGAGCGTACTTTTGGCGGTCCCATTGCTCGTTGTTTTCTGGCCTCGCAAAGGTAGCTTTTCGGCGGTCGTGATCCGGCAGGAGGAGCCGACTGACATATCGCAGGAGCAGGAGCAGGAGCAAGGTTTTTCTTATTGGAGAGCGCTCTACCGTGACGGGTTTACTTGTCGCATGATCTGTTTCTATGTGCTGATCGCTGCTTATGTTGCCATTGAATTGAGTGTCGGCGCATGGATGATGGAGTACTTGCAGCATGAGCGCAACATGTCGGTGAGGACAAGTTCATTCTACCTTTCCAGTTTCTTTGTTTTGCTGATGCTGGGGAGATTGCTTGGTGCATTTGTTGTCGAACGAGTCGACACCCTTCTGGCGGTGTTTATTGCGATCTTTAGCAGTTCGATTTGCGTGCTTCTTGGGATATTCGGGAACGAATCGCTCATCGTTTTGCTACCGATTTCGGGGTTTTTCATGTCCATTGTATTTCCGACGGTTACGGCCGCAGTGACAAAACTGCATGTGGCAAAGACGGGCACGATCCTGGGAATTCTCTTTGCGTTTGGGGGAATGGGCGGGGCGCTTGGACCATGGACAGTAGGATTTGTAAGCGATTTTGGGGGGCTGAAGATCGGCTTGGCCAGTTCACTCGCTTTTTCCGTGATCGCGCTGGGGGCATTGCTGAGTTTGAAGCGACAGGGCAGTTGATTGAATCGCAGTGAGCATCCGTTAGGGAGCACTTGGCGGTTAGCGCGGAACGGTTTACGAAATAGGATCCGAGTGCATTCGGGATTGTTGTCTTAACGACCGGAGTCAATAATCTCATCCGCAGTTACGGATGAACTCCACCCAAATCATGTGCGACACCACATCCCCACCGAGCAAAAGAGCCATGAAGAAGATCTCCCTTCCAACGAACGACGGTCCGACTCAAGAGCTTTTTGCGGACGGCACGGTTTCTGGGGAAGGCAAAATGAAGTCAGGCAAACGTCATGGCAAATGGAAGTTCTATTACCGCAATGGACAAACGAAAGCGGTTGGCAAATATTCTGATGGTGAGCTCGACGGATTTTGGGAGTGGTGGCGTGAGAACGGGCAACCGCTCCAGGCTGGCGCATTTGCAAATCGTGTACAGGTTGGGGCTTGGAAGAGATACTACGAAAATGGACAACTTTGGGACGAAGGCGAATACAACGACGGCAAGAAAGTTGGTGAGTGGACGACATACGACAAGTCCGGTGGTGTCAAACAACGAAAAACCTTCAAACCCAAGGTGAAGCGTAGCGACTGATTCGTGGAAGCACGGCTTTCGATTCGGGCTAGTATGACTCGGAGCTGGGTTCCCGCCTGCGCGGGAATGACGCGGAGGTGGGTTCGCGCCTGCGCGGGAATGACGTGGAGGTTGGTTCGCGCCTGCGCGGGAATGACGTGGAGGTTGGTTCGCGCCTGCGCGGGAATGACGTGGAGCATTTTGAAGTGGGATAGGCTTCTAGCCTGTCATTTTCAGCTTGACAAGCTGAAAGCCTATACCACTAATGGATCGCGGGATCCAAAGCCCAGCCAATAGCAATGACAACAAGGAGCATTATGTCCACCAAGCCTCACCGTTTTCTCGCGTTTCTTCTTGTTGCTGCGATGATCCAGGCGTCAAACCGTCCGGCGGTCGCCCAATATGACGACTGGAAGCAATCGGGCTCGCTGTTCATTTCAACCACGCCAGATGGCGCGGATCTGCCGGTTGGAGCATCGATCGAAGGATTTCCGCTGCTCATTCGATTGAACAAGGAGTCCTTTGATTTCGCGAAAGCACAATCGCATGGTGAGGACTTGCGCTTCGCCACAAGCGATGGCATGCCTTTGCCCTACCAAATCGAAGAGTGGGATCCGGCGGAGGGAGAAGCGACCGTGTGGGTCCGCATCCCAAAGATTAGCGGGAATGCACGCCAAGAGTTGCGAGTCTATTGGGGAAATCCCAATGCGAAGAGTGAGTCATCGGGCAAGGGAGTCTTCAATGAGTCGAACGGTTACCTTAGCGTGTGGCACCTCGGCGAAACGGTCGAGGACGAGGTCGGATCGCTCCAATCGAAAGATGTTGGCACGCAAGTAGTACGCGGAATCATCGGCCAGGCACGACATTTGGCTGGGAGGCAAGGTTTGTTCTGCGGGGAGAGTATCTCCAACTACCCGACAGGAGCCAATGACCATACCACCGAAGCTTGGTTCCGCGCAGAAAAGTCGAACGGCAAAGTCATCGCATGGGGAAACGAGCAAGCGCAAGGCAAAGTGGTCATGAACTATCGAAGTCCACCTCATGTGAAAATGGACTGCTATTTCTCCGGAGCGAATGTCGAAACGAGAAACGCCATTCCATTGTCGAAATGGGCTCACGTTGTTCACACGTATCACCAAGGCGAATCGCGAATTTACGTAAACGGTATTCTTGATGGCGAGACGAAAACGGCCTCGTCCCCTTTGAACATTAGAAATCCTGCGAAGCTGTGGATCGGTGGTTGGTACAACAATTATGACTTCATCGGCGACATCGACGAAGTGCGAGTCTCGAGTGTTACGCGTTCCGCCGAGTGGATCAAGCTGCAATACGAAAACCAAAAGCCCATGCAGACCCTCGTGGGATTGCTTGTGAGAGAAGGAAGCACGTTTTCCGTTTCGGATGCGAAGGTCACTTTGCAGGAAGGCCGGAGCAAGCCGGTATCCGTTCAAGCCGATGGGGCGCAAAAGTTATATTGGATTCTCAAACGCAATGGAGTGGACTCGATCGTTGCTGTCGACCAGTATTCGTATACTCTCGAAGCCGGCCGCGTGGTGGGCGACGAATCCTTTGATCTTCAGTGCAAAGCAGTGTATGCCAATGAAATCAAGACCGTAGATATCGCGGTGACCGTCAAGGAAGAAATTCCAGAGCCTCGTTTCACGCTTGATGCGTCGACGAAATGGAATGGACGAGATACGATCGAAGTGGTGCCGCGCATAAGCAATCTTGCCGGGATGCAGTCTCGTGGCGCAGGTGAACTTCATTATGTCTGGTCGGTTTCCGGCGGTGCTGTGATCAAGCGAGTTGAACCTGACAGGCTTGTCCTGAAACGCTCGCAGTATTCCGGTCCAATTACAGTGACCGCAGCCATCGATAATAGCGGCTTACCGACGACTGTTACGAGCGAGATTTTGGTCACAGAGCCCAAGACCGATCCTTGGGTTCAATGGACTCCCGGAAAAGAGGAAAAGCCCGTCGACAACCAGTTCTATGCCCGAAATGATAAGAACTTCGGAACGCTTCATTACAACGGAACGTTGGATCAACCTGTTGACTCCGCGTTCCTAAGGGTGCATTCCAACGACCTATTGGTTGCAACATACTCTCAAGGGTTTGTGCCTAAAAATCGAGAGCTTGGAATCGGTAACGATTATGCATTCACAGTTAAACTTGAGCCGGGATTGCAAAAGTACAAAGTCGAATTTGGGACCAAGACGGGCGACAAGGAGACGGTGGTTCGGACAGTCACGAACATTGTCTGCGGGGACGCTTATATCATTCAAGGTCAATCCAATGCATTGGCCACGGACACGGGCGAAAAGTCTCCACCGGAAACCAACGAGTGGATTCGCAGCTACGGCCGCCCCGACGGCAAGTCAAAAGACAACACCGCAAACCTTTGGTGCAATCCGGTTTGGAAAGCCCAGAAAGGGGAAAAGGCAGAACTCGGCTGGTGGGGAATGGAGCTTGCCAAGCGGCTGGTCGAAAGCCAAAGAATGCCGATCTTTATCATCAATGGAGCCGTAGGTGGAACACGGATCGACCAACATCAGAGAAATGAAGCCGACCCAACGGACCTTGAGACTATCTATGGTCGGATGCTTTGGCGCGTTCAACAGGCTCGGCTAACGCACGGTATCCGAGGCATACTTTGGCATCAAGGCGAGAACGATCAGGGGGCGGATGGTCCTGATGGTGGTTATGGCTCGGAGAACTACCAAAAGTACTTTGTTGAAATGTCGGCAGCTTGGAAGCAAGACTTTCCAAACATCCAGCACTATTATCTTTTCCAGATATGGCCCAACTCATGCAGTATGGGAAATGGACATGGCGACATGTTGCGCGAGATGCAGAGGACGTTACCACGCCTCTACTCCAATATGGACATCATGTCCACGTTAGGTGTCAAGCCGCCGGGAGGCTGCCATTTCCCGCTCGTCGGATGGGCTGAATTTGCTAGGCTCATTCAGCCATTGATCGAACGCGATCACTACGGCATGAAGAATACCGAATCCATCACTGCGCCCAATCTTCAGCGCGCCGAGTACACCAGCCCAGCGAAGGACGCGATCGCACTGGAGTTCGACCAACCTATCGTTTGGGCGGATACCCTGGTTGGCCAGTTTTATCTCGACGGAGAAAAGGACAAGGTTGCATCGGGCTCGTTGAATGGGAATGTGCTCACTCTTACGTTGACGGAGGCTTCTGCGGCGCAGCATGTTACTTATCTCAAGGAAAAGAGCTGGAGCCAGGAAAAGCTGATCGTTGGAAAAAACGGAATTGCCGCGCTTACTTTTTGTGAAGTGCCCATTCGTGTGAAATGAGTGGATTCAATGCATAGTGTTTTGTCAACGCAAAGAATTAGGGTTCAAAAAATTAGCCGTTGGGCGATAGCCCCAGTTGTTGACGCAAGAACCGTGGCTATCGCCATTCGGCTAATTCTAAAATTAGATTTGGACGAAGCACTATCCTCGTTTCAGAAGTGTAAACAAATTACTGAACCGGAGACCTGCAAGCCAGGCTCTACCCCTCACCCCCAGCCCCCCTTGGGGCTCCGGATGAGCTTCCCATTCGTCCGTCATTCCCGCGCAGGCGGGAACCCAGCATCGCTCGCACTCCACTGGATTCCCGCCTACGCGGGAACGACTTGTGCACTGGATTCCCGCCTGCGCGGGAAC
>JAIPFP010000237.1 GCA_021736575.1 Pirellula sp.
AACGACGCCAGCCGTTACGCCCATTGCAGTCCAGCCCCCATCCGATTCACCCCAGTAACCCTCTGTGGAACTATCTGAGGCTGCGCCACCTGTCGTCATGACCCCTTCGGTCCCGCAAGCGGGCGATTCTACCGTGGCCGAAAGCACACCGATGCGGACAAAGACCTTTGAGGAAGTACGGGACCAAATTGCAAGAGAACAGGCCAGTGGAATCGCATTTAAGGTTGTGGAGGATCGGCTCGGTATGGTTATGGGTCCGATGAACATTTACAAATCGCAACTCGTTAGTTATCAACAAGCGGTCGCCATGAAGGACAAGACCGCTAAGGCTCCGGCTAGGCCCGATCTCAAAGAGCTGGGCGCCTCAAAAGGGTTTGAGCACGGGACGACCGGAATGGTTGATACGGACAATGTAACGCTATCTCCCATCGGCTCGTCGATCGTGATGCGAGGTCAGCGCCAACAAGCGATACCGTTCTCCGCGTTGATTAATGAGTCAGCCGGTTTGGGGGAAACCTACATGCCGCTGTTGTCGCTCGGATTTACAGGTGGCAATAAGCGATTTGCATTCTGGAAAACCGACGAAATTCAACCCGTCACCCCATCGTTGGAAAGTGTTCGCACTCAAATCGAAGAAGTTTGGCGGAATCAACAAGCCTTTAAACTGGCGGAAACACGAGCCCGCGAACTTGCATCCAAGGTAGGTAGTGCACCGTTGGCCGATTCTCTGGCTACCCCTGAAGAAAGGGCTCTGATCCTGGAGCCAGCAAGTTTCACCTGGTACAACCCGATGTTTGCAAAAATGGAAAGTCGCATGCAGATCAGTACGGTCGAATTGTTGCAGCCCGTGGATTACCAGTTCATGGAAGCGGTCTTTGCAAGCCAAGCTGGCGAAACTACGGTTGCACCCGACACGAACAAGACTGTCTACTATGTCGTGAAAGTCGTCGAAATGACCCCCGACACAAACACTTTGTTGGAACGCTTTGCCTCTTCGCCTTTAGAAGGTGTTGCAACGCTTTCTCGAATCGAGAGCGACAGGGCAATTCAACCTTGGTTTCAGAATCTGCAAAAGCAACTCGGCTTCCGAATGGACTAAACTGAATGTCGCATACGATGGTGATTTTTGGTGCTTCCGGCGATCTGACTAGCCGCAAGCTCATCCCGGCTCTGTATCGACAATTTCAACGAGGACGATTGCCAACTCCGACTCGCATTGTTGGAGCTGCACGAAGTCCTTTTACGTCCGAGCAATGGCGGACGCAGCTCACTGAATCGACCTCAAAGTATGTAAAAGGCGAATTTGATAATGCCTCGTGGACTGCCTTTTCACAAAACATTTTCTACCAACCCCTCGACATTGGAAGCGACCAGGATTTTCGGAAGCTCGGTGCATTTCTAACGGAAGTTGAACAATCGCAAACGACGGATCGCGTCTATTACTTATCGACTATGCCGCAATTGTATGCAGCCGCAGTTGCACAACTAGGTAAAGCTGGACTCAACGTCGATACGGATGGCAATCGCAGAGTCGTTATCGAGAAACCATTCGGCACCGATTCGGCTACCGCAAAACAACTCAACGAATCGATCCATCAATCCTTTCGCGAAGATCAAATCTACCGAATCGATCACTACCTCGGTAAAGAAACGGTCCAAAATATGTTGGTGCTCCGCTTTGGGAACACCATTTTTGAGCCGATTTGGAACCGCAACTATATCGATCATGTTCAAATCACCGTCGCCGAAGAGGTCAAGGTGGGGCGACGAGGCGATTACTATGACAAAGCCGGTATTTTGCGAGATATGTTTCAAAATCATATTTTGCAATTGATGATGCTAACCGCCATGGAAGCCCCCGTGCGTTACACAGGCGAAATGGTGCGAAACGAGAAAGTCAAAGTGCTGCAAGCGGTTCGGCCCTACAAGGGGAGCGACTTTGCAGAGTTTGGTGTGCGTGGCCAATACACCGGTTACTCCGACGAACAAGGCATTCCAGACGAAAGCCAGACCGAGACCTTTGCCGCGCTCAAACTTTACATCGACAATTGGCGTTGGAAAGGTGTCCCATTCTATTTGCGCAGCGGCAAGGCGATGAGTTGCCGAACCACGCAGATCGTCATCCAGTTTCGCGAGCCGCCGCATATGCTTTTTGGAGAGCATAAATCCTATCGACCCGAAGCCAACCGACTGGTCGTTCAGATTCAACCGGCGGAAGGTATTCAGCTGGATTTTCAATCGAAGGTACCAGACTCGGACATGAAGATGCGCTTAAGCAATTTGGACTTCCGGTTCGATACGAGCGGTAAAGAATTGCCCGACGCATATCAGCGATTGCTGCTCGATGTCTTGAATGGTGATCCTGGCCTATTTGCTCGCAGCGACGAAGTCGAACAGGCTTGGCGAATCATCGACCCAATCATTTCGGCATGGAAAAGCCCAGCGGCCCCAACGTTGTTCAACTACGAGCCAGGCATGTGGGGGCCAGAAGAAGGTGTTGAATGGATGACCGCGCAAGGGCGATCGTGGTTCGATGTGTGCCCCGTCATTTAGCCAAGCTCACGGGGGCGTCTCGCCCATGGATTCACGAGCGCGCTTGCTCGGTACGATGGACTTCCAAGTCCGTCAATGTGGAATTCGACGGACTTAGAAGTCCGTCGTACTATTAAATCAACAATCCCTTAAGCGAGGGACGGTCTGCCCCTCGCTCACGCTCTCACGATTCGGGTTGTGATAGAGCCTTTGCCCGCAGCAAATCCACTTAATCAGCAGTCTCGCGTACCGTGGGCGAGGCCGTCATGATTCGTGTAGAGCATTAGGGGCCGACGAAACTGTTGCCACCAACCATGAAGGTGCCATTGTTCGCGACCTGTTGCAATGGCGTTCCGCATGGGCCGGAGATGTTTCTTGAAACAGCCTTGCCACCAAACGAATAGCTCAACCCGCAAGAGACTGACCACAGCAGTTCAGTCGAACCAATAGGGCCAGTCGCGGAACTCGGAAACATGAATGCGGAGTTTCCGTACAACGAAAGACGCTGGCTCATTGGCGCTGTGAATTGAGTACCAGTTTGCCAGCTTCCGATGCTCTTGCTATCCGCGAGTCCTGCATATAGCATCGATCTTGCACCCAAGGCATAGCTGTGGCTCCAAAACAAGTTGTATTGGTTGATCGCCTGCAACGATTGGGTTGGGGAGAAAACACCATCAATCGTCTGTGAATTGGTGTGGGCCGTTCCCCAAAATCCAACTTCATTGCATGGATTCAACGCGACCCCCATTATTCCTCGAAATTGACCAAGGGTAATGTCATCGGCGGACACGCCATACTGATGATTCCAAAGTTGGTCATACACCAAACCCCACGACAATCGCTCGCCATTATCAACGTTACTTCGCTTGAAAATGCCAGCTGTTAAAAAGCCTTGGCTTTCGGTTTGAGTCGGCGCGCCCAATGGCCTACCCTTGGAATCATACAAACCCAAGGAACCCCCGATTTGTCCCTGAATCTTGGAACCTCCAAGTTGAAATCCAGTGTTGAGTCCACTCACAAAGCCTGCGTTATTTGGAAAATCCGAGTCTCCAAACGTTTTGAAGGCTTCGACACCCGAGAACGCAGTGGTGTTTTGGAACCAATTGCCGCAATCACATGAGTCGGTTTTGAATCGCATGGCGTTGTCGCCGAAAGTCGATCCGCATGAATCCGAGTTGCCGTTTTCAGTGCAACGAGATGAACCCTGGAAGGATGTCAGCACGACGGAATCGTCGTTGGAGTTCACGATCTCAGCCGTGTCGACCGGTTGCGAAAAGCGGTTCTCTGCCGCTCCAACCGTCGCGGTCGCCATAATCGCTAAAGATAGTGTTGCCCGATGAAATAAGACTCGCATTGTTCGCCTCCGTGCGCGGCAAACGCTAAGGTTTGCCACTCGTTTTTAGAAATGGTAATGGAACAGCATCCTGCCGTTCATCGTAAGAACGAGAGTGACTGAGCATCATGATTTGCCGCGATCCATCCCTGCCGCCAATCCCATTGCGAGCGTGCGGGAAGAATTTGACATTTTGGACGCCCACAAACTCCACTCTGGAGATCGAACATGTTTAGGGCTGTTTGCCACACCGAATGGGTGACCTGTTTCGATTCTCAAGTAGTAGGCGTAGTTGATCGTCAGATCGAGAAGGTCTTTTCTGATCGATGCGATCCGCACGTCTGATATAATAGGGACGACTGAAATGTCCAGAGTTTTACCCTTTGTTTTTGTACCCGCCTGGGCGCGCGCTCCCGGTTTCGCTGCATTTAGGCGAGCGGCAGCATGAGATAGTCTCGTAGCACAGGCTGCTAGCCTGTGCTTTTTAGACTATTGCAGGCTGGCAGCCCACTGCTACGTGGTAGTTTTTGGTCTGCCGATCGCCTTACAAAGCACTCACCGGACGGCCTGCACCATTCCTTTATTTACCTAAATCAATCATGACATGCAAACTACGTCCGCAACGAGTTAGGAATTTTCCAGCACTTCCATTCTCTCTCGCGACCACTCTGTCATTCTGTCTCTTGCTTGCGTTTGGCGACTCCGTTCAAGCCCAGCCGCCCAAGCTCCCGTATCGGCAACCAGCCGAAGTCGGGATGAACGCTGCTATGCTCGAACGCATCGATGACGCGGTATTGGCAGGGATCGAAAAAGGCAAGATGCCCGGAGCCGTCGTGATGATTGGCCATCAAGGTTCAATTGTCTATCACAAAGCTTTCGGCTCTCGTCAGTTGCAACCCGTCGCAAGGGAAATGACCAAAGACACGGTATTCGACATGGCGTCGGTTACAAAGCCGGTTGCGACCGCAACCAGTATCATGATCTTACTGGAACGTGGAGTGCTTCGATTGCGAGATAAAGTATCAGACCATCTGCCCGAGTTCGGTTCGAAGGGAAAAGAGAATGTCACGGTACAGCAGTTGTTAACACACGTTGGCGGCCTAATTCCGGACAACTCCATCAAAGACTACCAAGGTACCCCCGAGCAGTCGATTCAAAATTTCCTTGACGTGGAATTAAATTACGAACCCGAAAAAGACTTTAAGTATTCGGATGTTGGGTTTCAAGTTTTGGGAGAATTAGTGGCTCGCAAGACGGGTCAAAATGTTCATCATTTTTCGCAAGCAAATATCTTTTTGCCTCTCGGCATGTCGGAAACAACCTACTTGCCTCCCGAGTCGTTAGCAGCACGAGCTGCCACCACGGAACAACGTGAGGAGCGGTGGATGGTCGGCGAAGTTCACGATCCACGGGCCTATGCGATGGGAGGAGTCGCTGGACATGCTGGGCTTTTTAGTACGGCAACAGACTTGGCCGTTTATGCTCAGATGATGTTGAACCAAGGCGAGTACCACGGCGTTCGAGTGCTCGGTCCTCAAACAGTTCGGTTGATGACCGCTTCCTACGATGTTCCCAAGGGATCGCGCGGGCTCGGATGGGACAAGCGAACGGGCTATTCGGTGAACCGCGGCGAATCGATGACGGCTGCTGCATTTGGTCACGGCGGCTTCACTGGTACAGGCCTGTGGATCGATCCGGAACTGGACCTCTTTGTGATTTTTTTAAGCAATCGAGTTCACCCGAACGGTAAGGGGCTTGTCAACCCATTGATTGGCACCGTCGGTACGATTGCGGCGTCTGCAGTTCGTTCCGTTCCAATCGAAGCCAGGGTCTTAACTGGCATCGATATCTTGCAACGCGACGGCTTCCAACGGCTCGCTCAATGCCGGATTGGGCTCATCACCAATCACACTGGCCTCGACCAAAGCGGTGTGAGCACCGCCAAGCGGCTGAATGATTGCAAGAGCCATGAATTGGTCACTCTGTTTAGCCCGGAACATGGATTTGCAGGGAAACTCGATCAAGAAAACATTAAGGATGTGACGGATCCAGAAACGGGTAAGTCGGTTTTTAGCTTATATGGCGCCGATAGAAAGCCTTCCGAGAAATCTCTTCAAGGAATCGATACCATCGTGTTCGATATTCAAGACATTGGGGCACGCTTTTACACTTATATCTCAACCATGGGTAACGCCATGGAAGTTGCTGCGGAAAAGAAACTTCGATTCGTTGTCCTGGACCGCCCCAACCCAATCAACGGAGTCGATATCGCAGGTCCCGTTTTAGATGACGGACTGCAGTCGTTTGTGGCCTACCATACGCTCCCCTTGCGACATGGCATGACCGTCGGTGAAATAGCCGAGATGCTTAGAGCGGAAAAGAAGCTTGACTTGGATTTGAGCATCGTTCGATGCGAAGGCTGGAATCGAGCCAATTATCTTGATGCAACTGGCATGACTTGGATCAACCCTTCCCCAAACATGCGGAATCTCAATCAAGCTCTGCTTTATCCCGGCATTGGACTGGTTGAATACACGAATCTATCGGTTGGCAGAGGCACGGACACACCGTTTGAACACGTGGGTGCTCCTTGGATGGATGCTAGTCAGGTCGCCCGCGAATTGAATTTGCTTTCTATGCCGGGCTTACGATGCATGCCAGAGCAATTCACCCCTACATCGAGCAAGTTTCAAGATAAACTATGTCACGGTGTACGATTCTTGATCACGGATCGAAGTCGGTTTGAGCCAGTTCGGCTAGGACTGTCTCTCGCGATGGTTTTGCGAAAGGTTCATCCCAGCGAATGGGAGTACCAACAACTGAACAAGCTCCTAGGCTCGGCTAAGGTCCTCGATGCGATCGAGAAACAAGAATCGATCGAACGCGTCCTCGACCTGTCTCGTGAAGGTCTTCCTGACTTTGCGAAACGACGTTCGCAGTTCTTGCTGTACTAAGTACATCCGCATATCTTTTTCACACCAATTAGCCGTTGGGCGATAGCCCCGGTTTTCCAATTGCTCGACATTCGTCGAGAACCGGGGCTATCGCCCTTCGGCTAACAGTTTGTTTCACTCGAAGACTCATACCGATGTGCTTAAGCTGACTAAATGGATTCGAAAGCTGGCCAACTTCAAAGGCAAGGATCGATATGCAAACGACGACAGGCTTGGAATGCGTGCTTCGAACTCCCGAGCGACTGGGTGGACGGCGAGTTGCTTTGCTCGCCAATTCCGCTTCGGTCGATTCCGAGTTCCGATATGCTTGGGATAGACTCGCGGCGGTGCCGGGAATGGAGCTCGTCAGTATTTGGTCGCCGCAACATGGATTGTTTGGTCAGCAGCAAGCCAACATGATAGAGTCGCCGCATACATATCACCCAACTCTGAAAATCCCCATCTACAGCCTTTACAGCGAAACGCGAGAACCGACCGAAGAAATGCTCAATGGCATCGATCTGCTGCTCATCGATCTGCAAGATGTTGGCACGCGGGTTTATACCTTCGCGTGGACCATACTGGCTTGCTTGCATGTGGCAGCAAGAAAAGGGATCGAAGTATGGATACTCGATCGCCCGAATCCCATCGGTGGAACCATCGTCGAGGGAGCGTTACTCGAAAAGCCATACAAGAGTTTCGTTGGAATGGAGTCGATCCCCATGCGACACGGACTGACTCTGGGGGAACTTGCCACCTACTGCAAGACACAAGCATCGATCGATGTCGACCTACAAATCATCCAAGCGCAATCTTGGGAACGTGCGCAATGGTTCGATCAAACCGGCTTGGCGTGGCTACCACCCTCCCCCAACATCCCGTCCTGGATTTCGGCGATGGTTTATCCCGGTCAAGTCTTGTTGGAGGGTACCAATATCTCAGAAGGTCGAGGCACGACGCGTCCATTTGAATGCGCCGGAGCACCCTTCATCCACGCGGAGGCGTTAGCTAGTTGTCTCAATGATCAGTTTGAATTGCCGGGCGTTCGATTTCGACCGATTCAGTTCGTTCCGACCTTTGATAAGTATGCGGGCCAGGAGTGTGGTGGGGTGTTCTGGCATATTACGAATCGTAGCATGTTCCGTTCGTATGCATGCACGGTTGCCATGCTCATTTCGATTCGATGTCTTTGGCCTGATGAATTGGCTTGGCTGGAACCGCCATATGAATACGAGACCATTAAGAAGCCGATCGATATCCTTTCGGGGAGCGACTCTCTTCGCGTGGGGATCGATTCACTCACATCGATCGATGCGGATTTAGTCAAGTCGCTTTGCTATTTAGACGAGGCCGCGTGGTGGGAAAAAGTGGCAGATGCCAAGCACTATTGAGTATTACTTCCCGGCCTCCACCCCGGCTTTGGCGCGTGCGATGACGAAGTCGACGAGTTCCTGGCAACGAAAAAACCCTTCCCAGAAATTGTGGCCTTGTCCTTTGACCACAATGAGATGGATCGACGATTCAGAACCGGCCGCTTTGTAGGTTTCGGCAAACGTAGCGGAATTCTCCTTCAATGGAACTACGGTATCTTCATCGCCATGGATGATCAACGCCGGTAACTTGGCTTTCGCAAGTATCGACATGCGAGCGATCGGATTCAACAGGTCGTTCCGGCTCTCGAGTTCCGTTGCCGTCACTTGGTATGCGGGTGCCGCCTTGGCTAAACCTGGATAGGTGCGGTAATCAAAGACCGGATAGATGCCGGCTAACCCGGAAAACTGTTCTGGATGATCGCAGGCCCATGACGTAACCCATAGTCCTCCGCGACTCCGACCTAGCAAACAGAGTTTCTTGGCCATCCCTCGTTTGCCAGTCATCTCGCTATAGAAAGCATCAAAAAGTTTGCGCGATGCAGGACTGCCATAGGCTTCGCCGACATCAATGCCAGCGACGGCAACACCAGCAGCCAAAAACTGTTCGTGCATCCACTTTTCGTGTTTGTCTGGATAGCCTGCCAGGGTTGGTGCATAAAAGACCCACGGCTGTGGTGTGGTACGCAATGATTCGATCGGCCAGAGGACAAATGCAGGACGATTCTCGATGAGAAAGGCTTCGCCCGGCAGAATCAGCGACTTGATCTCGTCTGGCTTTTGTGGTTCTGCGGCCACAAGCAACGGGCTCAACCCGACTGCCATCAGGAATGCGATAGTAAATGTGAGTATCATTTTCATTTTCATGTTAAGGTCCGTTTGATAATGAACTGTCGCATTGCGAGTGTGGTGGAATCTTTGAGCTTGCGTTATTTGCCTCGCAATCTGGAAGCTTACGCCATTGGGCGTGGTCCGACGCCGTCGCTTGTTCGCCAGAAGCCGCCTAGAGAATGATCGAATTGCAATCGCTCTGCGGGTTGAACGGTCGCGATTTTGCCGTCTTGGAATACGGTTCGGCCTCCGACCCAAACGCGTACGGCCCATCCTCGCAACGATTCGCCAGCCCAGGGGGACCACTTAACTTTGGTGAATTGTTTGGCGTTTTCAATGGTTCGGATTTGATTTGGATCGACCAGCGTGAGGTCTGCATCATATCCCACTTGGATGCGGCCTTTGCCGACAATGCCCCAGACTCGCGCAGGAGCATCGCTGGTCCAGCTTGCGATTTGTTCCCAAGTGCAAAGACCTCGCGAGGCACGGTCGAGCAGTAACGCTAGATAGTTTTCAACGGAGGGAAGTCCGCTATGAGATTTCGGATAAGCCTGTCTCTTTTCCTCAAGTGTGTGAGGAGAATGATCGGTTGCGATAACTTGAATATGTCCCTCGAGCAACGCTTGCCATAGTTGGGCGTTGTCGGCGGAACTCTTGACAGACGGATTCATTTGAATCAGTGTTCCCAGGCGGGCGTAGTCGCCGGTGTTAAAATGCCAATGATGTGGACACAACTCGGCCGTGATCAAGTCTGCATGATCGCGTATGAGTGGAATCTCAGCAGCGGTGCTGACGTGCAAAACGTGAAAGCGGTGGTTGTGTCGCTTGGCCAAGTCGATTGCGCGACGCGTGGCGATGACAGCCGCACGTTCATCGCGGATCTGAGAATGGTGCGAAACATCCAGATCGTTCCCCAGCCTCGCTTGGTTGGCGATGACTGTGCTTTCGTCTTCGCAGTGGGCACAGATGGGTACGCTGGTTTCGGCAAAGATCCGTTCGAGTGCGTCCTGATCATCGACCAGCAAATCGCCCGTGCTAGAACCGATAAAGATCTTGATGCCTGGTACACCCTTCACGCTTCGTAGCGAATCGATGTTGCTGGGGGTAGCTCCGATGTAGAAGCCGAAGTTCACGATCGATTTCTTCGATGCATTGGTGTACTTATCTTCGATCAGTGACTGATTGACGGCCGAGGGTTTGGTGTTCGGCACCTCCAGGAAAGACGTGACGCCGCCGGCAGCGCACGCTTGGCTGGCCGTGTGCAGATCCTCTTTGTGCGTTAGGCCTGGT
>JAIPFP010000238.1 GCA_021736575.1 Pirellula sp.
CTTTAATAGATTATGAGACCGGGTATTCGAAAGTGGCAAGGGCGTCCCGCCTCATCTTTACCCACATCTTTTGATCTTGCTCCCCTCGCCTTGTACTCCGCTTCGGGGAGAGGGGGTCGGGGGGTCGGGGGGTGAGGGGTAGAGCCCTGACATGGTAGCCTCCGGTTCAATTATTTGTTTACGCTTTTGAAACGCAGATAGACATTGAATTCATGATCAAAAAACCAATCAAAACACAGTGCAAAACCCCTCACCCCCAACCCCTCTCCCCGAGTACAGGGCGAGGGGAGCAAGATCAAAAGATGTGGCTGGCAGCCTGTGCTACGCGGTAGTTTTTGCTCTGCCGATCGCCTTACAGCTTTGAAAAGATCTCATCAAGAACAAGTCGGTCTGATTGAGGATCCAGCCAACTAAGATCTATCGATTCCTGTTTGATTCGATTCGGAACGCCCTGTTCCATGCTGTTTGCTGGGCTTGTTGGGCTAATTGGCTGGTTCACGCTATCGACCATCAGCGACAACCAATCGACTCGGCTTTGAATCAGTACCTCGGGCTTTTCCAACATGATTGCGTTCTTTCCTGTGTGGTTCGCCTGGATCGGACCGAAGGGGATTGAGGGGGTGGAAAGAGTGGCTGCGATCGTGTCACCAATGGCATTCTGCCCATTGCTGAGTTGGGATTCTTGAGGGGTTTGACTGTCGTCGAATACATTTGTTTTGATATAAGCTGGCGATGGAACGGATTGTCCAGCCAAAAATGTTTCTATTCGTTCGAAATTGCGAGCAATACTCGTGCTGGTTGCATCTTGCATGCCGACAAAATCGGCGCCAGCCGTGATAGAACCATCTCTGGGGGCGTAAATCGTCGCGCGATCGATTCCACCCGCCGATGCGAACGCTTCTACATTTTCAAAGCCTCGTGCAAAGGTTGAGAAGCCTGGTCCGACGATGGAGGTAATTTCACTGCTGCTGCTCAAAGTGTCGTTCCCAGCCGAATCGTACAGAGCCGCTCGGTCTTCGCCACCCTTGGTTGCGTATGCAAAAACGCGTTCGAATCCTGATACGTAATTAAAGAACCCAGGGCCAGCTAGACTCGTAAATTGCGGTCGAACACTTAAGGTATCGTCACCCACCGAATCAAATGCAAACGCTTGATCATCTCCTCCTAGATCTGCATTGACAAAGATTCGTGTCGCTTGGTCGACGCTAAACGCGTAGCCGATTCCAGTAAGTTCCGCTTTGTTGGGCCAAATGTTCAATCGATCATCGGTGGCTGCATCGAAGAGGTATGCGCGATCCGGTCCTCCGCCACCTACAAACTGGACTGTCTCGAAATTGTTCGCTTGGAGGGACAGTTTTTCGTTGCTTAGTGTTGTGGTTCCGGGCCGCATTTCAATTTTGTCCGCCAAGCTGGAACCGACTAAACTCAATGTGTCGTTGTTCAATGTTCCATCCAGCACAACCGTCGAGATCGAACTGCCATCGAGTTGGTAGTTGATCCCAGCGACGTTCGCCAAGACTCCGTTGCTAAGGTCGATTCTCACGACATCCGCAGCGTCCGTTCCATGGATCGTCAGTTGGTTTCCTTGTTGATTCAACAAGTTGACGACATGAACATGTCGACTAGCCGAGCCGGGCAGGGCGAACTCAATGCTCTGTCCCTCAACAACATTGACGTCAATTCGCCATTGGTTGTTTTCAACGGTTGAATCGACAAGTGTTCCGTTGCTCATGGTTGGACGAAACACTTCAAGGGTTCCAGCGTTTTGCTGGCCGGCGTCAACGACAACCGACAAAATGCCCGTGTGTTCCGCAGTCGCCTTGTAGCGAGAAGCACCCGATAGCGATCTCTCGAATAAGTCAACGGATCCGAGATCCACTAGATCGCTTGGGACAGCAGAGCCGGATTGCCCTCCAGGCACGCTGGCAGCGAACGACCAATTCAAATGATAGGGGCCAATGGAATCTGTGTCCGCGATCCTAAGACCGATCGATTCACCTGCAACAACCGCGAAGTTTAATCGACCTTGACTGGTGTGAAGTGCGGTTTCGGTTCCGTCGCGAAGGAGTGAGAAAATCGCGTTGTCGACATATTCGCTTCCGAGTTGAAGCGAGATTGTACCGCTTTGCGCCGGTGCCAATCGATAGACATCTTGGTCTCCCAGCGAGTTGATCCACCCGTCGGTCTGCCAGCTATTTTGGACAATGGAAATCTGTCCCGACACGATGGAGTCCCCTACGTTATCTTTTGGGAGGAGGCTCTCGATGGCTCGCTCTAAGTTGAGCGACTGATAGCTCTGTTGTGTAACGCTATCCCAGATCGAGTTTGCGGTTGAGCGAAGTTGTTCGTAGATCGATTGAGGGGTAATATTTTGAACGCCAGCCATTTCCATGGCTTCGCGAACCAGAACGCTCGCGCCAGCAACGTAGGGCGAAGCCATGCTTGTACCGCTTGCTTTCGCCCAATCGTCGTTGATCCCGTCCTTGCCATAGAAATAATCTGGGACCGTGCTCTCAATGGCTCTGCCTGGGGCCGCAATGGATCTTGAATCGCGTTGGCTAAAGTCGCTTAATTGGCCATTGGCATCGATACTTGATGCCGGAATAACAAAGGGGCTTGCGGCGGGGTACGAAAGACCGGCAGATTTGGTTTGTTGAAACGAATTGCCTGCAGAAACAACGACGACAATTCCGTCGCGTTGCAGTTGCCCGAGTTCCTCGTCGAGGGTTCCCCAAGTGGGAAAAGTGCTTGAGTTCCAAGTGGAACCGAGGGATAGGTTGACAGTGGTGATGGGATTTGCAAATGTCTGACGGTTTTCGTGAACCCACTTGAGTGCATTCTCGGCCCAAGCGAGCTCGCCTTTTCCGGTGTCGTTGAAGACGCGAAGGGCTACCAAATCCACATTCGGTGCAACTCCAAAGTGAACACCGTCGTTGGCACCGATGATACCGGCAACATGGGTTCCATGAAATCCTGCGGGCGCGTCGTCGTAGGGACGCGGGTCGTTCTCGGCAAAGTCCCAGCCACCGACGACCTTGTAACCGGGCCCGAATCCCTTGCCCAAGGCCACGTGATCAAATGCGATGCCGCTATCGATGACTGCGACCGTTTGGCCCCTGCCAGAAAGGCCGTATTGAGCGTGAACTTGGTTCCAACCCGTTTGTGCGTGGGGGTCGCTTAGGTGTGTTTCGATCGAGAAAGGAGCTTGTGCATCAACCGACAATGTGCCAGGCGCAGGGTCAACTGCGGGCGACGCATTGCTCAACGCAGGCAGAAACGGTTCTTGTGGACCGACATCCCAAGGCATCCAAGGCATAGCCGACATAGCGAGTCGCTTTTCGCAGAGTTCCCATAGCGGGCGGTGCATCCACTCGGATTGGTTTAGATGGCGATCGCTGTCGGTCTTGACTGTTTTTGGCTTTTTCTTCATAAATTGAGTCGCTTTGGTGCGTGGAACATCCTTGCAAGCGTAGGTCAATAAGGCGAGCCGTAGATTGGAAACAACGAAAAGGTGATTGGGACCCATGTCCCGCTCCTATGTTTGGACGGGATAAATGGTCCCATCGTACCTCTGGTGATGCCCCTCTCATTTTTTCCCGGCCTATCTGTGAAACCGAGCGATTCTTCACGAATGCTGGCGCAATCCGGACGTTCGATACATTAGGCAATTCAGGCAAGAGATTCAGGTAGGTTCAACCTGTATCCATTATTTGCGTTGTGCGGACCGATAGACACATGCGTTGGTTCGTCAGCGGAACAGCATCTCGGCAAGGACGCTCAGGGAATTGTTCTGCATGGATGACGGATTGCATTAGCCGATTTTGGTGTTTGGATATTGCACGGAAGCGAGATCCAACGCCGAACCCGGCCTCGTCGAACTGATCTTTGAAACCCCAAATCTCATCACTCCCAAACGTGGAACGCGAATCATGGCTCGATTGAGTTGGACGCAACGGCTCTATTGGCGTTATTTTTCCAAACCTGTGGGTCAGCGCGGGCTGTTTCTGCATGCAATTGAAACGCCCATCGGCTCAATCCTCGAAATTGGAATAGGTTCGGGAGAGAGAACGAAGCAGGTTCTATCGCTGTGCGTACCACCTGAAGGAGTTTCTCAAATTCGCTACGCTGGAGTCGATGCGTTTGAGTCGGCGAAACCAGGAACGCCTCACTTGAATCTCAAGGCGGCCCATCGAATGCTGGCTGCCTTTGGTGTTAAAGCCCATCTGATTCCAGGAGAACCTGTCAGCGCCTTGTCCCGCGTTGCGCACACAGTTCTGCCGAGTGATTTGGTGATTATCGACGGCGAATGGGGAACCGATTCTTTACAGAGTCGCTCGATTGCCGAATGGCTTCCAAGGCTTTGCCACATTCAATCCACCATTTTCGCAAGTGCAACTCTTGGCGGGAAACTGGAACAGATTCCAGTGCCAGCGACCGCTGTTGAGACGATCCATTTGCGACGTGCTGCGTAACGAAGGTGAACGAAAACAGGGCGGGGCCGCCACGGTAGCAAGTCCGGGATCGAGCGAGTTGGGGGCTCGGATGGCGCAATTGTTATAGTCGATAGAGTGCACGCAATTCGCTCATCTTTCCTTTCGCTCAAGTATGGAGAGAGATGTGTTGGCTCACTTTTGGGGGTAGGGTTCTGAACTTGCGGATCGCAGGTTCTGTTCACTCCCTTACGTTTTGCCACGGAGTCCACTTCTGTGAATTCGATCCCTTTAAAACGATTCACGTTCTTCTTGTTTGCGACCACGATCTTTGTCAGTGCATTTTTGCTTTTCCAGGTACAGCCGATCATGGCCAAGTACATCTTGCCATGGTTCGGCGGCAGCCCAAGCGTCTGGACGACCTGCATGCTCGTCTTCCAAGTATTGCTATTCGGCGGATACGCATATGCGTACGTTCTAAATCGATTCATGCCACTTGAGAATCAATTCACGCTGCATGCGATGTTCCTAGTGATAGCGCTCTGCACGTTACCGATTACGCCGACGCCTGATTGGAAGCCGATGGGGGCGGAATCTCCCACCTGGATGATCATGATGCTGCTCGTTTGCAAGGTAGGCGCACCGTACTTTTTGCTTTCTTCGACTGGTCCTTTGCTTCAATCCTGGCTTAGTCAATCCAAGGCATGCGAGCATCCGTATCGACTCTATTCCCTTTCCAACCTCGGGTCGATGCTCGCGTTGTTGTCCTTCCCCTTCGTCATCGAACCAGTGCTTTCGTCGACACAACAATCCACAATATGGTCGCTCGCTTTCGTAGTTTATGTGGGTTTGTGCCTGACGTCCGCAATCGTACTCTATCGGTCGTTAGCAACCAAGCCACTAAGCTATATGGCTGCCGATGCGGTAGCCCGAGAAAGGCTACCATGGGCGACGGTGGGTACTTGGTTTGCCCTATCGATGCTACCATCCGTCATGCTCTTGGCAACAACGAATCAAGTCTGCTTGGATACGGGTGTCATTCCCTTTCTCTGGGTTATTCCACTAGCGCTCTACTTGCTAAGTTTCATTCTGACATTCGATAGCCCTCGATGGTATCGCCGCCGGCCGTTCATCATGTTGGCCATGGTTTCCTTTCTGGTGTTGTATTTGCTGAAAATGTTTGAGTACAAAACGCCACTAAGCGTGGAACTCGTGTTGTCCCTTTTTGGTCTGTTTTGTACTTGTATGGTTTGCCACGGTGAGTTGTTTGGACTTAAACCACATGCAAGTCGCTTGACGTTTTTTTATATGACGATGTCGGCTAGCGGGGCCTGTGGCGGTATCTTTGTTGCACTGATTGCACCTATTCTGTTCAATGGCTACTTTGAGTGGCAACTCGGATTGTTCGCATGCATACTCGTATTCTTCGAAACTTATCTACAGAGCAATTCGGTTTGGTCCAAGCGAGTTCCGAGTTGGGCTAAGGCCTCGTTAGCGGTTGGACTTCTCATCGTTGCCGTTTCGTGGCTTAGTTTTTGGAATTCACACTCGAATAAGCAGTTGACCGTCAAGCGCAATTTCTATGGAGTCTTAAGCGTCGCCGCCGGGCGAGATGAAAAAACGGGCGAACCGTTGCGCAATTTAGTTCATGGTCGCATCGTTCATGGTTCGCAGTTTCAGAATGTCCGTCTGGAACAGCAACCAACAACATACTACACCCAATCGTCTGGCGCCGGATTGGCGTTGCTCAATCACGAATCCAGCCGATCAAGACATATCGGAGTGGTTGGGCTTGGTGCTGGCACATTAGCGACTTATGGCGTGCCGGGGGATCGATATCGATTTTACGAGATCAATCCACATGTCATCGAAATGGCAAACGATTACTTCACGTTCTTGAAGAAGTCGCGAGCCGAAATCGACGTTGTACTCGGCGATGCGCGCTTGACTCTGGAAAGAGAACCATCCCAGGCATTCGACATACTGGTCTTAGACGCCTTTAGTGGTGATGCGATTCCCATTCATTTGCTAACACGAGAAGCGATGGGAATATACGTTCGGCATCTCAAGCGAGATGGCGTGCTTGCAATCCATATCTCCAATCTCTATTTTGATCTTCAGTCGATTGTTGCGGGGCTTGCGCTCGATGATTCCTTTGCAACGAGCGTTGTCAAGAACGAAGTCGATTTGAATTCGGCTGCGTTGGAATCCACTTGGGTATTGCTATCGCGTCATCGAGAGACACTTCAGAACGCGATTGGGCAAACCCAAGAGATTTTTCCGGCGGGCAAACCCGTTCAATGGACCGATGACCGTAGCAATTTGTTCGAAGCCCTTCGATAACGCGAGTTTCGATAGGGCGAGTAGGGATGAATGGAGTCGTTTAGACAGATGAATCGTCTGAGTTGAACATTTGGCTGATCGACTTATTGGAGTGAATGCGGCGTATGGCTTCGGCCAACAAGGGAGCCACGGTTAATACTTGGATACTATCGAGCCGCTTTTCTAGCGGCAGAGGGATCGTGTTGGTGATCACCAAGCTATCGATTGGTGCTTTCCGAAGATTCTCGATAGCTGGATCGCACAAGACTCCGTGTGTCGCGGCTAGGTGAATCTCTTTCGCGCCCGCTTCATGGACCAAACGAGCGGCACCGCAAATGGAGCCCGCCGTGCTGATCATGTCGTCGAACATCAGGCATATTTTTCCTTCGACAGGCCCACCGATGATGTTCTTTTGTTGAGTCTTGAACGCGTTATCCCGAACTTTGTCCACGATGGCAAGCTTGCCTCCCAAACGCTTGGAATGTCCGATGGCTCGTTTGATACTTCCCTCATCTGGACTTACGACCACGATTTCCGCCGGGTCAAAGGACTTGCTCAGAAAGTAATTGGTCAAAACGGGGGCTGCGTACAAGTGATCTACAGGCACATCAAAAAAACCTTGAATCTGCGGAGCATGCAAATCCATCGTCAACACGCGGTCAGCACCCGCCCGGGTAATTACGTTTGCAACAAGCTTGGCAGTGATAGGCGTTCGGCCTTCGTCCTTTCGGTCCTGGCGTGCATATCCGTAGTACGGAATGACTGCGGTGATCCGAGCAGCGCTTGCGCGTTTGCAAGAATCGATCATGATGAGCAATTCCATCAAGTTGTCATTGACGGGAGGACAGGTCGACTGAATCAAGTAGACATCTCGGCCTCGTACGTCATCCTCGACTTTACAAAAATTCTCACCGTCCGGAAACTTACCGAGCGAAATGGAACCAAGTTCAAGATGGAGCGATGAGCAAATATCCTTCGCCAATTGAGGATTGGCCCGGCCGCTAAATATTTTTAATTCTCGCATTGATAGCCCATTTCTCGCATTTTGGATTCGACCATTTCCAGCTCAGCCACCGTATTGATGCTGAGCGATTCGCACGCCTTTAAAACAGGGCGAGCGTCGACGTTCATGCCGTTTTGCAATAACAGCTCTGGGCTGTCCGTCAAATAATACTCGGATTGTGAATTATTGTTCTTGAGCTTCTCGAGAGACCAAAGCAAACTTGTCCGTTTAAAAAGATAAGTGCTCATGTTGACCTCTCGCAATTGCAACTCCTCTGGATTCGCGTCCTTGTGCTCCACGATTCGCAAAAAGCGACCTTCTGAATCACGGACAATTCGACCAAGTCCCTGCGGATTGTCCTTGAGAAGCGTTCCGAGCAAGCAGCTCCAGTCTTCTTTCTCAAATTCCTGTATTAGCTCCGTTACTGAACTGGATTGAATCATAGGCGAGTCTCCAGCGACGACGAGCACAGGCGATGTTCCCGTGGCAAGAAGGGGCTTGCACATTTGAACGGCATGGCCCGTCCCCAATTGCTCGGATTGGAGTGCAAACTCGACGCCACGGCTAGCCAACACGCTCCGCACAAGATCGTTGCGATAGCCAACCACTACGATCATTCTGTTGATTCCGGCCGACTCCAATGCGTCGATCACCCAATGAATCATCGGTCGTCCCAAAACTGGGAAAAGTACTTTTGGGAGCTCGCTGTTCATTCGAGTTCCCTTGCCAGCTGCAAGGACTATGGCCGTCGTTTCGATCATCAAACGCTCTTGAACTTTCGAGTATCATGTCTTTTTAGGGAAAGTGTGGACAGAGTGCGACATCTTGGCAAAGAATTCGATAGCTATCCAGGTCACTCCGAGCATGAATGGGCAACATTGACGAATTTCCCAAATTTCGTTACGTTTCTTATTCCCGAGTTGGCTTACCACATCCGATTTGAATCAACGAAACTTGTCAGAAAGAAAATTCCATGGCCGGAACCGAACGTCAACGCGAACTCCGCAAACGAAGACATCGAACGAAAAAACTGGAATTGTTGCACAAAAAAAGCGAGAAAGCCTCCAAAACTGAGAAGGCAACGATCATTCAAAAGTTACGTCGCTTGAGTCCAGGTGCGGAACAATTGATCCAAGCTTGGAAGCTTGCATAGATCGAACGGGGACCTACACACAAGACCACTGGTGGCAGGGCATGGCTTTAAGTCCACGCCCAGTCGGATTGGCTAGGCCTATCCAGCCGTGGTTGCCTGGGTTTTAAATGAGACACAGGCGACCAAAGTTAAGTTAGTAGGCACATTCCATGTGCCGTCCACGCGGGAATCCTGGCAAAAGCTTGACTGCGAACGGCACGGCGGAGCGTATCTGCTGCTTTGGTTGCCTGGGTTGATTTAATCGTGTTCGGTGTTGAACATTCGATCGCCAGCGTCACCCAGGCCTGGAACAATGAACTTGTGAGAATTTAGCTCTTCATCGATGGCGGCGACAAAGACCTTTACGTCCGGAAAGTCTTGATGAAACTGCTCTATACCGGGTCTAGCAGCGATAACGCTCAAGACTCGGATGTCTTGCACTCCCCACCTCGTCAGAGCTGCGACAGCAGCGTTGATCGAGCCACCGGTAGCGAGCATGGGGTCAAGGACCAGCCCGACATCGACTGCATTTCCGCTTGGAAGTTTGCAGTAATATTCCACGGGCTTGGCGGTCGCTTCGTCGCGATACATCCCTAAATGCCAGACGGCGGCATCCGGAAGCAACTGCAGAACAGGTTCAACCAAACCCAATCCTGCTCTCAGAATTGGCACAATCCCAATCCGCTGGGACATTCTTTCACCAGACATTTCGGTTAGAGGAGTCTGCACCTGATACGGCGTGAGGAGAAGGTCATCGGTTGCGCGCACGGCAAGCAGCATCGACAGCAATCGAATTTGGATTCGGAATTGGGCGGGCGAAGTCGAGGTGTCTCGCAGAATGGACAGATGATGGGCTGCGAGCGGATGTTCTAATTCAAAAACATTTTGCATGGGTTGGGAAACTACTCTTGAGTCGCGGTCAAAGTTGTCACATCGACATATTTGTACGTGCCGCGGTTCGTTTCCGCTAGCTCTCGAATCCATCCACCGTTGCTTGTAGCTGGGCCAATACTAAATTGGACGGAATGAACGGTGGTTCGGGACAGTTCCGCGCGTTGCTGGAGCTGACGCAATTGAGCGGGCGACAAAAACGGATCCTCGGCATCCGTCAAGAAGTACAGGACATCCGGACCATACGAAAGTCCGAGCAAAAGCGCCGGCATATGATTCGTCGCGCCGTCACCGGGCATACCTCTCACATATCTTTCCGCGCGATTTTTTTCATTATCTGTTGCGAAAATCATTCGTCCGGAGCTGCCGAAAGTTGACATTGGACGCAAGGAATCGTTGTAAAAAACGATCTGAAATTGATGATATTCGTTCAAAGACTTGATGCTCTTGAGTAGTTCGCGTTTGGCCGAATTCAACGGGCTAGCTTGATAGACATTCATGG
>JAIPFP010000020.1 GCA_021736575.1 Pirellula sp.
GCCGCTTTAAGAATTCGCCTGCTGGGATGCCTGCCGCAACTGGAATGTTCACTTTGGTTCCGATGGCTTGCCCCCCACCTGTCTCATCGGCCTTACCGGTTCCTGGGTAAAAGGGGAACCGATGAATCGAGACGAAGCCTACGTTGGGATCCTCCCAGAAGGAAGCTTGTGTGCCGTTCCCGTGATGCACATCCCAATCCACGATGAGAACTTTGTTGAGCCCCAAGGTGCGCGCATATTGTGCACCGATAGCGACATTGTTGAGCAGACAGAAGCCCATCGGTGCCGAAGACATAGCATGGTGGCCCGGTGGACGGATGCCGCAGAATGCCGTTGTGTCTTCACCCTTGACGACTTTCTGGACAGCATCGCAAACGGCTCCTGCGCCCAAAGTCGCGGCAGTCCAGGAGCCTTTCGACACGACCGTATCTACTTCAACCCTACCCGCATCGTGTTCGCACCAATCTTGCAGTGCTTCAAGATACGAATCGGGATGAATACGAGCACATTGCTGTTGAGTCGCGGGCTCCCAAGCGGGCGTTTTGCAACGCTCCGTCCATCCGGAGGACTTGAGCATTGCATTGACTTGCACGATCCTGGCAACCGATTCCGGATGGCTCTTGGTATCGTGCAATGCAAACTTGGGACTTTGGTACAACAACATTTTCGGGCGGGCTCCTGACTTACTCGGATGCTTCCTTTCGAATTCGCATCCCGTAGAACGACTGCCAGAAGAATATAGCCGCGATACTGCAAAAGCCAACGGCAAGCCACATGACAAGCGTGGGGCCTTGCTGCTCTTTCAACATCACGGCAAGCTCCACGGCCAGCAAGCCAAAGAGCGTCGTAAACTTGATCACCGGATTCAACGCGACACTCGATGTGTCTTTGAACGGATCACCCACGGTATCCCCAACAACACAGGCGTCGTGCAGAGGCGTACCTTTTTGCTTGAGCTCGACTTCGACAATCTTCTTGGCGTTGTCCCATGCTCCACCGGCATTGGCCATGAAGATCGCTTGATACAATCCGAAGATCGCGATCGAAAACAAGTAGCCGACAAAGAAGAAAGGCTCAATGAACGCGAAGCCGAGCGTGATGAAAAACACAGCCATGAAGATATTGAACATCCCCAACTGTGCATAACGCGTACAAATCGCAACGACTCGCTTGCTATCTTCCACCGAAGCTTTGGTGGCACCATCGAGTTTGATGTTCTTTTTGATGAATTCGACGGCACGATAAGCACCTGTCGTGACGGCCTGAATCGATGCACCTGTAAACCAGTAGATAATTGAGCCACCCGTGATGAGGCCGAGTACGAACGGCGCATAGAGCAACGAGAGTTTCTCCTGGTCCTGCGTCAGCCCATGTGTCAGGGACATGATGATCGAGAAGATCATGGTGGTGGCACCCACGACCGCCGTACCAATCAAGACAGGTTTGGCAGTGGCTTTGAAGGTATTGCCAGCCCCGTCGTTTTCCTCAAGGAGATGCTTGGCCTCTTCGAAGTTTGCATCCATTTGGAACTCGGACTTCAAGCTGGATTGGATGTTTGGGATCTGCTCGATCAAAGATAACTCGAAGACGCTCTGGGCGTTGTCGGTCACCGGTCCATACGAATCGACGGCAATCGTAACGGGCCCCATCCCCAAGAAACCAAACGCAACCAAGCCGAATGCAAAGACCGCTTCGGCCTCCATCATTTTCCCAAGCCCCATTGTTGAGATTGCATAGGAACCCGTCATTAACGCAACGATTCCAAGCCCAAGCCAAAGACAGGAAAAATTCCCCGCCACTAATCCTGAGAGGATGTTGAGCGACGCTCCCCCTTCTCGACTCGAAATCACGATTTCTTTGACGTGAGCAGAGGAGGTGGACGTGAATACCTTAACGAGTTCAGGGATCACGGCCCCTGCCAGCGTTCCGCATGAGATGATCGTCGAGAGTTGCCACCAAAGGTCTTTATTGCCAGAGAGTGACGGAATCATCAAGTACGATACGACATAGGTCAACGCGATTGAGATAAGACTGGTTAGCCATACAAGCCTTGTTAACGGCATTTCGAAGTCCATTTTCGTCGCCGTTCCATATTTCGATTTGGTCCATACTTCATTCAAGTAGTACGAGCCAAACGAGGCCACAATCATCATGATCCGCATCATGAACAACCAAACCAGCAGTTGCACCTGGATGGTTTCATAGTCAGCGCCTGCTGATTTTTGATTCACGGCCAACAGAATAAAGGTGATCAAAGCCACGCCTGTTACCCCGTAGGTTTCAAAGCCGTCGGCGCTTGGACCAACGGAGTCGCCCGCGTTGTCCCCGGTACAGTCGGCGATCACACCAGGATTGCGTGCGTCATCCTCTTTGATCTTGAACTCGATCTTCATCAAATCAGAACCGATGTCGGCGATCTTGGTGAAGATACCGCCAGCGATCCGTAACGCGGCTGCGCCAAGGCTTTCACCGATGGCAAAACCGATGAAACATGCGCCAGCAAATTCGCGCGGAACAAAAAGCAAAATACAAAGCATGATGAACAGTTCGACACTGATGAGCATCATGCCGATACTCATCCCGGCTTTAATGGGGATGGCGTAAACAAGATACGGGATCCCCTTTAGACTGGCAAAGGCTGTTCGCGAATTCGCATAAGTGTTTACGCGAATACCAAACCATGCCACCGTGTAACTGCCTAGAATGCCAACGATGCTGAAGCCAACGATGATGCCAACGACCGTCGACGATTTCTGGGATAACCAACCAAAGTACATCACAATCACCAACGCGATGATTGTCCAAAGCACTGCCAAAAACTTACCTTGGTTAATGAGGTAGGTCTTGCACGTTTCGTAGATAAGATCGGAGACCTCACGCATGGACGAATGAACGGGCATGTCGTGAATTTCTTTGCAAATGCGAATCCCGAAAAATAGACCCGCAGCACTTACCACCAATCCACCATAGAGAATAACGTTCCCCGGCACACCAAGAAAATTGGTGCTACCTAGATCCGGCAGCACGAGATTGGCTTCTCCGCCAGGTGAATGCGCAGGCGTTTCCGGGCCTTGCGAAAAAGAGGTGCCAACGAGGAAAGTGCTAAAGAGTAAGACTGCAATGATTGACAAGTTACGTTTGAAAAAAGCACTACGGCAATTCATCCAGAGTTTCCTTTTCTTGCGAGAAATCAAATGTGGTAATGGGCACAACGTTAACCAACGCCAACCGATTCTTCAACACCGCAAAGCTCATTTTTGGCGGATCTATCGCTTTTCGAGCCGATTAAAGGAGTTGTGTTCGCCTTTACGGGAGATGCGTCCAACCGGTTTCTACTTATCGAAAATGTCTGGCGGCATGGCGTTCGGGCTTATCCTGGATATTCTTGAAGCCCTAGTTCCGACGTGGTGATGTTAAAAAGATTGCAGGAGCAACCCTAATCGTGTTTGGCAGAATTGTTGACCTTGGTCGCGAAGTGCTTCGTCCTGTGTTTCAGCGAAGCTTCTTTATCGCTTGCACCGCTTCGGTGTTTTCGATCGGCTGCAGCTTGACGGACCCTCCAAACGTCGAATCACCCGAGCCACCCTTTCATCAACAGGTAGCGGCTGTTCGACAAGGTTTGTCGCGCGAGATTCGATCGGAGGCAATGGTCGGCAATGTCGAGTTCTCCCAGCTTCAAGGGTTATCCGCACTCGAAATTCTCTCGTTGTCAAATGCCCAAGTGTCGGATTCGATTGCGGACACACTGGCCAGTCTTGTCGAACTAAAACAGCTTCGACTTGAAAAAACCCATGTCGATGACAGGTTGGCCAAAGTCATTGGGAGACTTTCTAAGTTGACGACCATCAATTTACCCAATTCCGGGATTTCGGACGAAGGAATCGAGAAATGGCCGTCCTTGTCCAACTTAGTTTTGTTGCGAATCGGCAGCCCAAATCTGTCCGACGCAGCCTTGGAAACGATTGCAAAAATGAGTTCTCTGCGTTTTTTGCATCTTATCGATGTATCGATCTCCGACGCTGGGCTCAAGCAACTCCACGGAATGCCACAAATGGAATCGTTCTATTTGGACGGAGGCAATGTGACTGATAGTGGGCTCACGGAACTGATTCAAGCGTTGCCAAAGCTCCATTTTCATCGCGATCAACAACACATCCCGAATGATCCGAGAACCGACAGTCATCGGAAACGCTAGTGGATCGTTGCACTCTAGTTACCAGGCTCTGCCTGGTAACTAGAGTGCAAGCGAGGCTCCGCCTCGCCCAAATGCACCCTTAGTTTGTGAACTCGGGAGGCAGGAGCCTCCAAACCAAGGCGTTCCCAGGCAGAGCCTGGGAACGAGTAGTCTCCTGTGCGACGTTCATTCCAATCCGTGCAACTAGGGCATTTATGGACCGAACGAGCCTAACTCCCAAAGCGGCTGATTCCATGTTATACTTGTGTCAGCCCTAAATAGTTTGGCGTTGAGAAACAGTTGCCAAACCATTGCGGAATGCGACCAGTCCTGCCCACTTTTTCCCTCCCGTTTCTATTTACGAGATCGTTTCTAACGACACGAGTTGAATCATGACTTCTAGAAGATGGTTTCTCGCACTTGCTTGCACGAGTCTGTTATGCGTTGTTCCATTCGGACATGGCTTCTATAAAACAGGCGGAGTCACGGAGAAAATCACAATCGCTGCGTCCAGCTTTGTCGGTTCACTTACCGATGGTCAAAAGAGCAAAGTGCTTCTACCGATTGATAGCCCTCTGCAATCCGACTGGCATATCATTCCGAAGGACACTCGCAAGGGTCTTCAGTTGAATGAAATGGACGAACGCCAACGTCAAGGTGCTATGGCTTTGCTTCGAAGCGTGCTGAGCGAAATGGGTTATCGCAAGTCAACTCAGATCATGCACATGGAGAATTTGCTCAAGGAGCTGGAAGCCGGAAAGACGAATAGCCCGCTTCGAGACTCGACTCGATACTACTTCACGGTCTTTGGTACACCACAACCTGGCCAAAAATGGGGCCTCAGTATTGAAGGGCACCATCTTTCGTTAAACTTTCTGATGAATGGTGACCGAGTCGTATCGTCGACACCACAGGCCTTTGCGTCCAACCCAGCCATCGTTCGAATTGAAAACAAATCCGACGTGCCCGTCGGGAGACGAATGTTGCGATTAGAAGAAACGTTGGCCTTTGAATTAGTACATTCTCTTTCCGAAAAGCAACGAGCACTAGTAATCTTAACGGACAAAGCCCCACGCGAAAACCGGACGCTTGGAGTACCGCAACCGACACCACAAGCTCCCGTTGGCATCGCGTTTTGGCAGTTAGCTGCACCTCAACAAACGCTGCTCAAGGCGTTGGTCAACGAGTATATCAATGCAGTCCCAGAAGAAATCGCGGATGATCGACGAAAAGCGATTGAAGGTGCTGGGGGTTGGGATGCGGTATTCTTTTCCTGGGAAGGTGCACTTCAGACAGGTATCGGCCATTCGTACCGAGTTCAAGGTCCCACATTTCTGATCGAGTTCGTTAATACTCAGCCCGACGCAGCCGGAAACATTGCAAATCATGTGCATTGCATTTGGCGAGACATTCGCGGTGATTTTGGCGTGACGTTGTAGGCCAACGGGGCTTAACCAATGCAGCCCAGGGCAGAGCGCAACGCTGCCCTGGGGTTACTTCAAATTCCACACCCATTGGTCATTCTCGGATGATGCGTCGGCTTGATCCTTGGTTGTGACGGGAGGGTCGATTGGTACCGATTCTGAGGTGCGTGGATTGAAGCCCCAGAGTGTGGCAGTTGTGCCGTCGACGCGATAGCCGAACGGCTTGCCACCAGGCGGCTTGAGTTGCGTCAGGTCGAGCGAAAATTCTGCTAGCTCATTGAGCGATTCCGGTAGCCTTCCATGTCGATCCTCGTAGAGTCGCAGTCCAATCCCGTGCGCGGCCAGACGGTGGCAAACGGCTCGTCGCACGAACGCTTCGCCCACGGCGGCGATACTCGGCACGGCTTGGGCAGTCAACGCGGAATCCATTTTCGCGAGCCAGCCTGAATTCATCGAAGCCAAAGCCGCACTTTCGCATTTTTTTAGTTGGATTCGGAACTCATCTAAATCGCTGCGTTCAATCTGCTGAAAGCTTTGCATGATGTCCAAATAACAATTGGCATCGACGTACCGCGAGAGAGTGATGGGCGAATCGAATCCAGCAGCCGATGGGTTGCGAAATCCCGGAAGGGCCATACCGCGTTCTCCCGCCAGCATGGCAACCCATTCGTCGCCGATCGTCGTCGCTGCCATGACTTTGGGCAACAGCGATTCTAGATCGGTAGTGTTTAGTGCATCCTGCTCGATAGCCTGCTGCAATAGCAAGATCGCATGGCTGTCGACGGCAATCGAAACGAGCTGAGCTACCAAATTGGGTTCGCCCGCGATGATTTGATTGGTTCCCAGAATCGATTCGATCGCCGCTCGTACGGCGGCCGAATCGCGGTCTCGCAGGGCCACGCTGCCGTAGAGACTTAACAGCCTTGCAATGGTCCGCTTCTCTTGTACGTGAGGCAGAAGCGTTTTAAAACCGTTAAAGACGATCGGAATGCGAACAGGTTTTTGGTTTGGCGAGGCGCTCGCAAGTTGTGTGATATCGGTATGCAGTCGTTTCCATTGCTTCAGGAAATCACGAACGGAACGCTCGTTTGCCCAATCACCTTGCGAAGGCACTTCATGAACTTCCATATCCATCCCATTGCCGAGATAAGGGAGGCGAGGATTGGCTTTGATCGATTCGTTGAATTCATCGCTCTTTAGAAACTCAAGGATGGCGAGCCAGGCGTCGGTGTTGGTCGCATCGGTTTGGTCGGTGTAGTAAGTTTGCATGGAAGCATTGTCCACCGGATAGCCTTGAGTTCGAAGTTTTGCAGTGCGATCATTTAGACGACTTTGCGCAGCCATTTCGCGGGCGTACCACGTAAGAGCCACTGCCAACGCCAAAAAAACAGGCATGGCTATCAAGAGCAAGATGGCCGGAACGAGGCAGCTGCGTTTTGGATTCGGACTGGGAACCATTGTTTTTTGGGCTTGTTTGCTTTTTTGGGCAGTATTGCTTGAGTCAAGAACCGATTCGTTCAAGACGAGATCATACGATTCCCAGCGCACGGCAACTATGCTTGCAGAACGCAAAATTCGGTTACAATATGGCCTCGAATCCAGTTTTCAGGGTTCGGCTGCGTTTCCGATCACTCACCAAATCTACCCATCTTACGGTTCTATGACAGTTTCCACCCCCTCTTGGTTAGCCTCCAACGACCAAATCGCAGACGCCAAACAGGCTCTGGATAAGCATACGTATGAGTCGGTTCAGTGGCATTTCCACGATTCGACTGGTAGCCCTTTTTGGCTGGAACAAAAAGCGAGTCTCAAATTCGACCCACTCAAGGATGTCAAAGGTTTCGATGACTTGAAGAAGTTCCCGGAGTTCGAGGACGAGTGCTTGCGAGGGGGTCCCATCGAGCGTTGGATTCCTAAGGGGCTTCTGGGGAAACCGACGTACGTATTTGAAACAGGTGGAACGACAGGCATCCCCAAGAGCCGGATGGTAATCGACGATTTTCGCATCGACTATGAAAATTTTAGCGAAACGCTGCCCGATCATTATTTCCCGAAGGGTGCCAACTGGTTGATGCTTGGCCCGTCTGGCCCTCGCCGATTGCGATTGGCGATCGAACACTTGTGCCAGTTTCGAGGCGGCATTTGTTTTTGTATTGACTTGGATCCAAGGTGGGTCGTCAAACTGATCAAAAAGGGCTGGATGGAGCATCTTGAGGAGTACAAGAAGCATTGCATCGATCAAGCCATCACCATTTTGACGGCCAATCACAACATTAAGTGTATGTTCACTACGCCAAAGCTTTTGGAATCGTTGGCTAGCGGTTTAGCCGAAAAAGGAACGAGCATTCAGGAGGTCGGGATCACTGGCATTTTCTCTGGTGGCACAGAATTCACCCCGCAATGGACTCGTTTCTGCGTGGAAGAGTTGTTAGGTGGACCAGCCGAGGAAAGCGGCGTCTACATGACTCCTACTTATGGAAACACATTGATGGGACTCGCTTGTTCTCGTCCTGTGACCATTGATGATGGCTACACCATCGCCTACTATGCGCCACAGCCGAGAGCGGTGGTCGAAGTGGTCGATTTCGATGATCACACCAAGATTGTTGGACATGGCGAAACCGGCCGTGTCAAACTGTACACCATGACCAAAGAGTTCTTCGTTCCTGGGTTCCTTGAACGAGACGAGGGGGAACGCGAGCTGCCATTCGACAAGTACCCGTGGGACGGTGTGAGCGGTGTGCGCCCATATCGCGGCTTTGCTTCGACGACGACAGTTGGCGTTTACTAGCCACAATTTTTTGTTCCTCATTTATTATTTACTTGGAGTTCTTTAGTCGTGTTGACCATCAATCCAATTCGCTGGGGCAAGCAATACAAGTCGCTTGAGTTTCAAGATGTCTTCCATTTTGACACCGGCGAGTCGATTGCTCGGATCGGGCAAGTTAATGGCGGCATGGTCCAAATGGATATGCGCAAGGCAGACAATGCGAGAAAGGGTCTGCGTTCGGTTCCAACGCAAGAGCTGATCGAGCGTTGTAAAAAGGCCGCGTATATGTTTGAGCATGAGACATTGCCGGTCGGCGATGGATTGCAGACAGTAGATGATTTTATTCACCAACAGTCTGCAAGCACTGGTTTGCCGGAACACATGTGCCGCAACAACATGCAAAAGAATTGCTTCGTTCTCAGCAACATTGACAAGATTTTGGACGCGCTGACGCGAGGGCTGGACCTAGAGATCTTTGCTAGGGGATATGGCGAGGAAAACCGAAATGTAACGGTGAGTTTTCAATGTCAGACGCCCGTATTGGGAGCTGTGCTTCCAAACAATTCGCCGGGCGTGCACACGCTTTGGTTGCCTGCCGTTCCGCTACAGGTCGGTCTTGTGCTCAAGCCAGGTTCTCAAGAGCCATGGACTCCTTATCGTATGATTAGTGCCTATATTGAGGCAGGCATTCCTGCGGAAGCGTTTTGTCTCTATCCAGGCGGTCATGATGTCGGCTCGACGATTCTGGGCAAGTGTTCCCGAAGCATGATTTTCGGAAGTGCTCATACGGTCGAACAATATTCGGGCAACCCGAGGGTTCAGGCCCACGGCCCAGGCTTTTCCAAAATCTTGATTGGCGATGACGTGGTGGATCAATGGGAAGACTATTTGGATCTGATGGTCGAGAGTGTATTGAGCAATTCGGGTCGCAGTTGCATCAATTGCTCCGGTATCTGGGCTTCGCGTCACACGAAAGAAATCGGCGAAGCGTTGGCAAGTCGGATGGGCGGTATCGAAATTTTGCCGCCTAGCAATCCGAAAGCAGCCTTGGCTGCGTTCACCAATGCTCAGATGGCCAAGGGGACTTGGGCGATGGTTCAGCAAGATCTTGCTGAAGCCGGCGTGGTCGACATGACTGCCTCGTATGGAGAACGACTTGTTGAGCGAGAACGATGTGCCTATCTAAAGCCTGTTGTTGTTACGGCAGATTCGCCGCAGCGAGCGGTGGCCATGAAAGAGTATATGTTCCCGTTTGTGTCTGTCGTGAAGTGCGAGCAAAAGAACATGATCAAGTCGATCGGCTCCACGTTGGTTGGAACGGCTTTGACTGCGGACGACGAATGGATCGATGAACTGACAAACGCAACGCACATCGATCGACTTAACATTGGTGCAATGCCAACCAACCGCCTCAACTGGCTGCAACCCCACGAAGGAAATCTGATCGATTTCCTATTCCGATCGCGGGCTGTCCAGATTGTACCGATGCGAGTAGCGCAAGCGGTTTAGTAATATTGTTGCTGGACCGGCTTGATTACGATTTCCGGCACGTGAACTCTTTCAGGGAGACTTGCCAATCCGACGACGATGTTGGCAATGTCTTCTGGCCGGAGGATCGCTTGGCGATGCTCGTCGCTGACAGGTGTTGGGCGTTGTTCCAGGATAGGCGTGTCGACTTCGCCGGGGTAGACATTGGTCACGCGGATGCCTTCGACACCGACTTCGTTGGAAACGCACGTTCCTAAAGCGGTCATCGCGAATTTGCTCGCAGCATAAGCGACTCCGCCGAGGGCCAAAGCACGTTTGCCCGCGACGCTCGAGATGTTGATGATCATCCCACAATGCCTTATTCGCATTTGAGGCAAAACGCAGTGGATGCAGTTGTAGGCACCAGTCGCATTGATTGCCATGACTTGGTCCCATTGTTCCGGCGCCATCGCGTTGATGGAACGGTCTCGAATATTGACACCGGCGGCATTGACCAAAATATCAACGTGCCCGATTGATTTGTCGAACCATTCGAAGAAGGACTCGACACTTTCGCGATTTGCTACGTCGAGGCAATGGCCGATGAAAAGGTTGTTGGAAAACGCGATCGCGTCGGAGATGGCGGATTCACGACGGGATCCAATCGCGACTTTAGCACCGCTTTGCGCGAAAAGATTTGCGATGGCGAATCCGATGCCAGTGGCACCTCCGGTGACAACGACGCGTTTGTTTTGCAATGTGTTGGGTTGAATCATCTATACTATAAGTGGGTAATTGGATTTTGGATCGAAACTCATACTTCAGGTTGTCCCAGTGCCGCATTCTACCAAACCGAAGATCGTTGTGATTGGAGGTGGCTTCGCAGGCATGGCCTGCGTTCGGGCTTTGCGAAGTTCCGAAGCTGAGATCAAGCTCGTCGACCGTCGCAATTTCCATTTGTTTCAGCCGCTTCTCTATCAAGTTGCTACCGGCGGACTCTCGCCAGCCAACATCGCGGCTCCACTGCGAAGTATTTTTAAAAAGCAGAAAAACGTTCAAGTGCTGATGGCTGGTGTTGATGGATTCGACATGGCAAAGCGATCGGTTGTTTTGGACGACAAGTCAGAACTCCCTTTTGATTACTTGGTTCTTGCGACGGGCTCCACACATCATTATTTTGGTCGCGATGCGGATTGGGAACCGCTCGCGCCGGGATTGAAGACGATTGAGGATGCGACTGAAATTCGTCGCCGATTGCTAACTGCATTTGAAGCCGCCGAGGAGACGGACGATCCGGCTATGCGGGCAGCACTTTTGACGATCGTGATCGTGGGAGGAGGCCCAACCGGAGTTGAGTTGGCTGGCTCGATTTGTGAACTTTCCCGGCACACTATGAAAAACGAGTTCCGTGCCATCGATCCGAGTTCGGCTCGTATTGTGTTGATTGAAAACAGCAAGATGGTGCTCGATCGGTATCATGGTTCGCTTTCGGAAGCAGCCGCGCGAGATCTGAAAATGCTCGGTGTCGAGCTTTGGAATGAAACACGATTAATGGAAATTCGTCCAGATCACGTGATAGTCAGCCATGCAGGAGAATCGAAACGTCTCGATACGTACACGGTCCTCTGGGCGGCGGGAGTGAAAGCGTCGTCGTTGGGCAAGAAACTCGCCGATTCGATCGGGCCTACTGTGCAACTGGATCGAGGTGGGCGGGTTGCTGTCGATTCACAGTGTGCGGTTGCAGGCTACTCCAACGTCTTTGTGGTAGGCGATTTAGCTGCGTTCAGTTTAGCGGACGGAACGACGTTGCCTGGAGTTGCTCCTGTCGCAATGCAACAGGGCGCTTACCTCGGTAATTTGATTGCTAAGACAGTCAAAGGGAGTCGTCCAACCAGCCCGTTCAAGTATTGGGACAAGGGAAACATGGCTACCATTGGGCGATCGAGGGCGATTGTCGAATCAGGGAAGTGGCGAATGACAGGCCAGCTCGCATGGTTGGCTTGGCTATTCATTCATATTCTGTATTTAGCTCGGTTTGAGAACCGAATGCTGGTATTGTTTCAATGGTCCTGGAGCTACATCACACGAAATCGAACGGCCCGTTTGATAACGGGAAAAACGAAAGTGATAACGGGAAAAACGAAAGAAACCTTGTAAAGACAGCACCACGCGAAATGTGAAGTCTATGGACCATACAGGCTTGAGAATGTCGCGAAGAGTCCGTTTGCTTGGCAATTGTGCCCCTCTTCTCCAAGAGCCCGCGAGCTACGGCTTCGCGCGTCCCCAACCAAATCGCTCCGCGGCATTTCGCGCGTAAGATTGCCGCTCGATTGAACCGCATTAAACGCAAAAATAAAATTTCCGTTCGATTTGGATTTGATTTTGGTTTAGACTGACAATTCCTTTTTTTCCATACGATTCATTGCCTTGCGTTGAAAAGCAAGGACTTTTGTTAGTTTTCTGAGGTTGATAAATGAAAAACGTTTGCCGGATCGAGAATCAAATTCAGAAGCTTTTGCGAAGTAGCGTGCAAGTCAAACGCGCTTGTTACCGTCGACTTCTGCGTTTGGAGTCACTGGAAACCAGAGCGCTTATGGCAGCGGACGGTCTCGTTTTTCAAGAGATTTTTTCTTCTAATGATGTGGTTGCTGAAGGTGAAGGGCTGGCACCAACCATTGGCTATATGCCACCAGAACCGCCCGACCTTGTGGGGCGAAATCCTGCGAATGGTCCTGGTGTTGCGGAATCGATTCCTGCTGCGAACACATTCTTTCTGCATAGTCGTCCTACGGCAAAAAAGACCATCTATTTGGACTTCGATGGATTTACGGCGCGGGGGACTTCTTGGAACACACGTAACAACATTACGACGATTGTTTCACCAGCTTGGGATCCAGCTGGTAACGGTCCTGCTTTTACGAACAATGAGCTGATGGAAATTCAAGGAGCGTGGCAACGTGTGGCGGCTGATTTTGCTGCTTTTGATGTCAACGTTACGACCGAGGATCCAGGTGAAGCGAACTTGGTGAACACTGGAGGTGCGGATGACCGGTGGGGAATTCGCGTAGTAAATACGCTTGTTGATTTTTCGAACTCGGGTGTTGGCGGTTTCGCTTACATCGGTAGTTTTCGGTGGGGTTACGAAAGAAGCGGAGCGACCGATACCCCTGCCTATGTGTTCAATAGAACAGGGATGAATGTTGCTGCAGCGGTCACCCACGAAGTTGGGCACTCGCTGGGGTTGTCGCACGACGGAACCAATTCTGCTAATCCATTGCAGCAGAATGCGGAGTACTACGATGGGCATGGAACAGGTGAGAATAGCTGGGGACCCATCATGGGATCGGGGTACTATCGCAATGTAACGACTTGGGACAACGGTACGTATATCGGCACCAGTAATGGGGCAGCCAGCGCGAACTACGGGACTGGCCCAACGGATTTGGCAACGATCACGCAAGCAAGCAACGGTTTCGGTTTTGTGCCTGACGCCGATGGGAGTACCTCCTTTTTAGCGACGACATTGGTCGGCACCTCTATTCCGGGTGGAAAGCAATCCATTTCGAAACTTGCTACCATTGAGCAGCCCGGGGATTTCGATTTCTTTAAGTTCCAAACAGGAACGGGTGTCGTCGACATCACGATCGATCCGTACGTAAATGATCTTTGGACGAGCGATGGAAGTGGCGGCTATGTCAATAGCATTGAGTCCTCGTTTCTCGATGGGACGCGTTGGAATGAAAATCAAGGATCGAACTTGGACGTAGAAGCAACGCTTTACGACGACGCAGGAGTCGTCATAGCGGTTTCTAATCCTGCGGGCTTGCGGGCTAGTTTTTCGAATTTGAGTCTCAGGCTTGGAACCTACTACATCCGAGTTGATGGCGTCGGATTTGGCGACCCGAGAGCGAATCCTCCGACGGGTTACTCCGACTACGGCAGTCTCGGACAGTATCTCATATCAGGAACGATTGAATCTTCCATTGAAATTGGGATCACGGATGCTTCGGTTTACATCGAAAATACACCTCCGATTCCCATTGCGTCCAATGCGACTGTTAGTACTTTTAACATCAACACGTTTGAGGGAGGGATTCTTCAATTTGCGATTGCAACGAATTTCCAGGTTGGCGACAAAATTGGATTCGTTTCGTCTGGCACGGGGCCAGGTCAAACTTCCTTTTTGGGGAGCGACGTTTTGTATGGCGGTGCGCTGATCGGCACGTTCACTTCCGGATTGAAAAGTATTTCCGTCTACTTCAATGCTGCTTCGACACAGGAATCTTTGGAAGCTGTCATCCGTGCGCTGACCTTTGAGCATACATCGGATGCCCCTTTGTTAACGCAACGGCAGGTTTCGGTCTTTCTCGACAATGGGAACAATGGAGCGAGTAACGTCGCGTTTGCAAGAGTCGGAGTCATACCTGTTAATGATTCGCCGCTGACTGGAGACGCTAGTTTGCAATCCGTAGCCGAGGATACCGCCAACCCATCAGGTCAGCTGGTTTCCACCTTCGTGGGCTCGTCATTCACAGATGTGGACATCGGCTCAACGCTTTCAGGTATTGCGATAACCGCGAACGCGGCGCTATCCGGAACAGGCATTTGGCAATACTCAATCAATGGTGTGCAGTGGGCTCCGATCGGAACGGTCAGTCCCCCTGAGAGTCTATTGCTTTCCAAAGACACCTGGGTTCGCTTTTTGCCCGCGTTGAATTTTAATGGCACACCTGCACCTTTAAGGTTTCGAGGGATTGATGATTCCTTTGTGGGGACTTTTTCGACGCGAACCGTTCGTAGCACAATCGATGTGACAACGTCAGTTGCAGATGGGCCGCTGTCGTTGACGGACAGCTCGTTGAGAACTGTGATTACGCCAGTCAACGATGCGCCGATTTCAAACGTCGGGGCCCAGGCAGTTAGCATCGATCAAGATCAGACCTTAACCTTTGTCGTGCCGACAGTTTGGTTCAGCGATGTCGACAACACCACTTTAATGTACAGCATGGCTCGATTCGATGGATCTGCGTTACCCAAATGGTTGTCGTTCGATCCGACCACGAGGCGACTTGTTGGGAGTCCCAAAAATGCGGATGTAGGTGATTATTCTTTGATCAGTCGCGCGACGGATTCTGCCGGATTGTTTGCAACGGTTTCATTGTTCGTCACCGTTGCGAATGTAAATGATGCGCCGACCGCTATCCAACTCGCGGCAGATCCAGTGGTGGAGGGTTCGGATCTTTCGGGCAAATTTTTGGGTACACTTTTCGCGACAGACCCTGACAGTAAAGACGAATTTACCTGGACGGTTACGGACCCACGCTTTGAAATACGAGGGAATACCCTTTTTCTCGCTCCGGGCAATAAACTCGATTATGAAACAGGCAGTCGAGTGTCGCTGACGGTGCAAGTCACGGACACCGGGATTCCGCCGCTTTCCTATGAGCAACAAGCGACCATAGACCTAATCGACGTGAATGAGTTCGCGCCGGCACTGCGTTCGGCATCCTTCAGCGTCAATGAGGGGGTTGCAGGCTCTACGATCCTTGGCGTCCTAGACGCAACCGACGGCGACACCGCTAACAAAGTACGATTTCGATTCTTGGGAACACCACCGTCACTGTTTTCTCTAAATCAAGATACGGGTGAAATCAGGCTGGCTGCAAATGGTTCCTTGAACCACGAGAGCGCGAGTTCATACCAGTTCTTTGTCGAAGCGGTCGACAATGGCATTCCTCAGCTTGCGACCACGGCTTCGGTGAACATCGTTGTTCGCGACGTCAATGAGTTTGATCCTCAGATCACCACCAGCCTGATTCGTATTCCAGAAAATCAAGTCACCAACGGAGCGTTTGCCAAGGTGATTGCGACGGATCTTGATACAAATCAATTCATTCGGTTCTCGTTGCCTGCTTCGGAGACTCGATTTTCGATCAATCCGGTAACGGGCGACCTCGCACTTGTGCGCGCTGGTATTTTTGATTTCGAAACCACGCAAGTTGATTCGGTCGTTGTCATTGCGACCGATTCTGGCACGCCAGACCGCAAAATCCAGAGAACGATCCCGATCGCAATTGACGATGCAAACGACCCACCGACGGGTGCCTCGGTAGCCGATCCAAAAATACTATCGAACGTATCCGGATTGAATCTAGGTGTCATTGATGTGGTCGACCAGGACGTTGGCCAAAAGTATTCGATTGTCTCGTTGGATGACCGGTTCGTTGTTGTGAATGGAAGCTTGGCTCTTGCTCCGGGTAAGAATGTAGGAAATAGCGATGCGTTGCAAATTGTCGTGCCGATCATTGCGACCGAAGTTGGGACCACTCCCAACTCCTATCCTCTTTCCGTAAATCTCGTTCGCACGCCGAACCCTCAACCATGGCAAAATCAGCTTATTCCTCAGGATGTGGATCGAATTGGCGGGGTCAATCCGCTGGATGTCTTGGCGATTGTCAATGCAATCAATGGAGATCTTTTGGGAAGTTTGCCTTTCCCAAGACCGTCCAGCACATTGTCGCAGCCTGACTACGACGTAGACGCGGACGGATCTCTCTCGCCATTGGATGCGCTTGCCGTAATCAATTTCTTGAATGCTCGCGGTAACGGTGAAGGCGAGGGAACTACAGCGGTTCCTCCTCCGCTCACTGCCAAAGTCGAAAACCAAGTGGACGATACATGGCTAATAGCGTTCACTCAGCTCGAAGAGGAGCGATCGCTTCAGCGTCGTAAACGCGGTTAATAGCTGAGTCAGTCGGCGTCCCTGCGTATTTCAAGATGTTTTCGCCACTTGTCATTGTCCACATTCGGATAGTCTGTACGGAAATGCACACCTCGTGATTCGGTGCGAGCGAGTGCGGCGGTTGCCATTTGTAGGCCAACCGTCAAGATGTTTTGAAGCTCCCATCCATCGACACTAAATAAGTCCTGAGCGAGAACGTAACCGCAGTACTGTTGAATCGCATGTGCGGCTTCCGTAAGCCGGTCTTCGCGGCGTTGGACACCGACGTTTCGCCACATGAGCGAGCGTACCGCATTTTTAATGTCGGCCAAGTCGATTGGCTGAAAGGGTTCACCTTTTGGAGCGTTTTGAATCGGCAGAACTCGCAATTCGGTTTCGCTATTTTGAATTGCAGCTTCCGAAGCATGCCTGCCAGCGATAGCTCCAAAGACCAACCCTTCGAGCAGACTATTCGAAGCCAATCGGTTCGCGCCATGTAGGCCACTACTGGTCACCTCGCCCGCAGCCCACAAGCCGGGGAGGGTGGTTTCCGCGCGTTTCATTACATTGCAGCCACCGATCATGTAGTGTGCACCTGGGCGAACCGGGATGGGATCGGTAGCGATGTCCAATCCAAAGCCTAAACATACTTTTGCGATGCCCGGGAATCGGCAGCGAATATGCGATGCCTGTAAATGCTTCATCGTCAAATAGACGCAGGGTGATTGGGTCTTCTCCATCTGGCTGACGATCGCCTTGCTAACCACGTCGCGTGGTGCAAGTTCAAGTCGAGGGTCGAAGTCTTCCATGAATCGTTTCCCAGTCGCATCGAGCAGGTGAGCACCTTCTCCGCGTACAGCTTCGGTGATCAATGTGCGAGAACTACCTGCAATGTACAAGACAGTGGGATGGAATTGCATAAACTCCATGTCTCGCATCGCGGCTCCAGCCCGAAAAGCAATTGCATGTCCATCACCGGTAGCGACGCGAGGGTTGGTGGATTCGCGAAAAACTTGGCCACATCCTCCGGTGCACAAAATCGTTTCTTTAGCCCAGATCAGAACCGGCTTTCCGCCGCGGATGGATGCGACAACGCCACAGCAACGCCCTTCATGCGTCAGTAGGTCGATCGTAAACGTTTCTTCGCATATCTCGATGTTGCGACGCTGGCGGGTATGATCGATCATGGACCTCATGATCTCTTTGCCAGTTGCATCTCCGAGCGCATGAATGATACGTTGATGGGAATGTCCACCTTCGCGCCCTAGTGCCAATTGACCATCGTGCTGATCGAATTTGGTTCCCCAACGGATAAGCTCTGCGACACGATCCGGGGCCTCACGCACAACCATTTCGACCACTTTGGGATCGCAGAGATCACCACCTGCCGTCAAAGTGTCTTGCACATGATTGTCGAAGCGGTCCTCCGGATCCCACACGCTTGCTATGCCTCCTTGTGCATAATTGCTATTGGATTCCTCCAGTTTGTCCTTGGTTAAGATCATCGTGTGCAAAGACGGATCGACTTCATGAGCGGCTCTCAGTCCCGCTAATCCGCCACCGATAATGAGAACGTCGGTAAAGAAGTGACCCGACCGTTTGGGCTCGATGGGTACGAGGTAGCGAGGAGCGATCTTGCTCCAAGGGTAAACCAATGCATGACCGAGAATAGGAGTCGACATACGGTATTCTTCTGTTAGGTGTGAGGTGACTCTGGCTAGCCCTACTGCGGGGAGTGTTTTTCCAGATCAATGCCTCTAGGAAACGTACCACTCCACAAACGCTCGCGAGCGACTGTCTAATTTCTTAACGTCTTCGACTCGAAATCGAATGCCATTCGCATCGGTGATAACGACCGTTTTGGACGAGACGCGACGGACGTCCTCTTCGGCTTTGATAACGAAACTGGTAATACCGTGATTCGTTTGAACAACCCATTCGCATGGATCTTGGTTGCCAGAAACGTGAATCACTTTCTCGATAACGGGAACGAACTCTCGCAATGCAAGTTCTTCTTCAAGCAGTTTGATACTTTCGGCAGAGAGCCCGACGAGTGAGTCGAGACAAACGATTTCATCGCCATCGGCACTTACCAGCGACACCCAGCGTTTGCAGTCCGTAATTGGAAACAAAGGCACAACGCTAACATCGCTGTACTCATTGCCTGACGCATCGGTCACTTTCAGATGATGCCACTCGTCGCGCGAAAGCCGAATGGCTGGTTGTGTGGCAGAATCTCGTTTGTCGATGTTGTCGTTAGTCATAATTTTGGTGGTGCGTTGAACGGATACATTAAACATCAGTATTACTGGAATTTGGAAACATGGGTCGCGTTTCGGAGGCAAGAAAAAAAGAACCGGTAATGCAGATCAGTTCATTGTCGATAGCCGAACGCGTTGCATGGTCGACGGCGATTTGGCTTGCTGGTGCTGACAATATTTCGACTTGAGGGTGATGGATTCGTTTTGCGTGGGCGATTTCTTCGAGTCGTTCAACGGGAACGACTCTGGGGTTGTTCTGAAATTGAGTGACGATCAATCGATCCGCATAGTCGAGGATTTGATCGAGCATAGACATATAGTCCTTGTCTTTGGAACAAGCGAAAATGATCGTCTTTTTGGCTGGAGAAAAATGGTCGGTTAATGAGCTGATCAATGCCGCAATGGATGCAAAATTGTGGGACGAGTCTATGACCGTCGTGGGGTTGGTCGAGACAACTTCGATTCGGCAGCACAATTGCGTGTTAGCGAGGGCATCGACCATCCCATTTTGCGGGAGAGACCAGCCATCCGATTGGAGGCGTTGCCATGCTGCAATAGCGATAGCCGCGTTGTCTGCCTGATGTTTGCCCGGCATTCGCAAGGCGAGGTTTCGCATCTGAGTTGCTGGGATTCGTGCCGACATTGGACTGAAATCCATTTGGCTTGCGCAGTTGGATTGTGGATCGACGGAAATGGTTGGTCCCATTTTATTGGGCTGAGTGGTACATTCGTAATCGACACCGAGTTCCCAAAGCGGGCTATTTGTTTCGACGCACTTTGCTCGAATAACCGATCGTGCGTCCGGATGCCTTGCACCGCTAATAACCGGTACATTTTTTTTGATGATCCCGGCTTTTTCGGCGGCAATGAGAGAGATCGTATTTCCCAGTTGTTGTTGGTGGTCAAAGCTGATCGAGGTGATGATGGCAAGTGTGCTGTGACAGACGTTTGTGCTGTCAAGCCGTCCGCCGAGGCCAACCTCGATCACATTGACATCTGACTTTCTCTTAGCGAACAACAGCCAAGCCAGAGCCGTGGTCATTTCGAAGAAAGTGGGACAGCCATGGGATGTTCGAATGGTCGCCTCTGCCGCTTTCTTGAGCATTTCGACCTGTTCGGCAAGCTCGTATGGCGAACATGGCAGGCCATCAATGACAAACCTCTCCTCTAAATGGACCAAGTGAGGCGAAGTGTATAGCCCGACAGATAGGCCGGAACGACGCAGCGCTTCAGCAAGAAACCAGGAGACCGATCCCTTGCCTTTTGTTCCTGCGACGTGGAGAACAGGGGCGGCCAGGTGTGGGTTTCCAAGCTCTTGCAGAAAGTATTTCATCCGTGCAAGCCTGTACGCCCGTTGGTCGTACGGCCGATCGGAGGTTTTTTCGTAATTGATGCGATCGTACAAATAACGAACGGCATCGGTATAAGTTGTGTCGATCCGATCCATCGGTTCCAGGTGTGCGTGTCTTGGGAAAAGGAAGCAAAAAGAGCTGAAGCGCGATTCTAACGGTAGAAGTCACATCTCATCCAGTTTATTTGCATTCAAGTGAGTTGTGGGAGGGGGAGTAACGCTTGCCGTCGGTTTGTTTGGGATTTATAGTGCTTGCTGCTGGGACGGCTCAACGAATTTCCGTTTTTGAGGCTGGATCAGCGTGGGGTCGCGCTGAACCGATCAAATCCATGTGACGTAAAAGCCGGAATCCCGACAAGAAAATCTGGTATCTTTCGTTTTCAACCCTACGACGACGCCTTTTGGTCAGCTCCTAACTTTACCGAACCTAATCTATGTCAACGTCAACGGCATCCGCGTCTCCATCTGGAACATCGACAGACCCGACCAACGTGATCGTGGAAACGCGAAATCTAGGGAAAATATACAGGGATTTTTGGGGGCGCAAGAAAGTAAACGCTCTCAAAGCGCTGGATATTGAGGTTCGAAAAGGGGAGATTTTCGGACTTCTGGGCCCAAACGGATCGGGCAAGTCAACGACAATCAAATTGATGCTCGGACTGCTTTTCCCGACGTCGGGGCGAGCGTTCGTCTTCGGGAAAGACGCGACAGACGTTTCCAAGAACGAACGGATCGGCTATTTGCCCGAAGAATCCTACCTTTACAAGTTCCTCAACGCCGAAGAGACCCTGGATTTTTACGGTCGACTGTTCGATATGCCGGCTGATGTCCGACGCGAACGGACGGAGCAATTGATTCAAATGGTAGGCTTGCAAAGAGCCCGTCGCCGCCAGTTGAAGGAGTATTCGAAGGGAATGACGCGTCGAATCGGGCTGGCGCAAGCGTTGATTAATGAACCCGATTTCTTGGTGTTGGACGAGCCGACCACCGGTCTAGATCCCATAGGAACTCGCGAAATGAAGGACTTGATTCTGCGACTTCGCGATCAAGGCAAAACGATTCTGTTGTGTTCGCATCAGTTGGCGGACGTTCAGGATGTGTGCGATCGGGTTGCTATTTTGCACCAAGGGGAATTGAAGGAGTTGGGACGTGTTGACAGTTTGCTCAAGGTTCAAGACGTTACGGAGATTCATGTGAAGGGCTTGGATGACAAGACCAAGCAAGAGATTAAGGACGTGATATCTCGGTCGAACGGCGAATTGCTTCAAATGGATAACCCAACGACAACGATGGAACAGCTGTTCCTAGACATCGTTCGCGAAAGCGATCAACGTCCGGGACGCCGGGGTGGCGGAGCGTAAGTTATCGCTCTTCAGACTCTGTTCATGAAACACCCCCCCCGCGATCGTTGAAAGGTAAGCTTGGTAATTTTAATATGCGTTTAACACCTGACCAATTTCTGAACTACTTTGAGTGGCTCTTTGATCCAAAAGGCCTTTTGCAAGGGTTCTTTCTCGTTTTGATCCTGGCAGTACTAGGATTTTTGGTCGGTTTCGTTATTGCAATGCTAAAGCACGGGCCTGGCGAAGGGTTCTTGCAAGTTGCCAAGATCATTCGTGAGCTGTTTGTTGTCGACCTCCCCAAGACATCCTTTCGACGCATAGCGGCCATCGCAAAGCTTGCCATCAAAGAAGCGATCCGCAAGAAAGTGCTTGTGGTGGTTGCGGTGTTCGTTGTTGCCATTATGTTCGCGGGGTGGTACCTCGATCCGAAAGCGGATAATCCTGCACGACTTTATATATCCTTTGTGCTGTCTGCGACCAACTACATGGTGCTGTTGTTGGGTTTGTTCCTCAGCTGCTTTAGTCTGCCATCCGACATAAAAAGCAAGATTATCTATACGATCGTGACAAAGCCGGTTCGCCCTACCGAAATCTTCTTCGGCCGCGTGCTTGGTTTTACGGCTGTCGGTACGCTCATTATCGTTCTCTTGGCTGCAATGAGCTATTTGTTCGTGGTCCGTGGATTGGATCACACCCATGAGGCCAAAGAGATTTCTGGGGACGGTACCTCGGGTGTTTCAACCCTACAGCGATTTCATTCTCACACATTTACGCTCAATGAAAACGGGGAAGGGGCCACGAACGAATCCAAGGGACACCGTCACCTTGTCACAAAGGAAGGGGACAAAATCGTTTTTAGCAAACCGGTGGATGATCTTACTGCCCGAGTTCCAGTTTACGGAACCATGCGTTTCACTGGACGCGATGGAGAGGATGGCACGGGCTTCAATGTCGGTTACATGTCCGAATATCAACGCTACATCGAAGGCGATACGCTTTCAAGCGCGATTTGGTCCTTCAAAGGAGTGAGTCCTGCTAGTTTCCCAACGGAACTCAACTACGACATGACCATCTCTGCCTTTCGAACGTACAAAGGGGACATCGTGACACCCGTCGGTGGAGTGGTCATTTTCCGCAGTTCCGATGGACTTGTGGAGAGCGAACGAATTCCTTTCAAAGTGAAAGAGTTTTTGATCGATCAGCGTTCGATATCGACGAAGCTCAAGGGATTCCGTAAGGGACAGCCAGCCGAACTGGACTTCTTTGAAGACATCGCGAAAGACGGAAAATTTGATCTCGTGATTCGGTGCCAGGACCGAGGCCAGTATCTCGGTATGGCAGCAGGCGATGTGTACTTGCGAGCCAAGACGCTTCCGTTTTGGTGGAATTTCGTCAAGGGATACATCAGTATTTGGTTGCAGATGGTTATCGTGATTTGTTTCGGGGTCATGTTTTCGACGTTTTTGTCTGGGCCCGTTGCGATTATCGCAACGATTTCGTTTCTTGTACTGGGTTTCTTTGGATCTTTCATCGACCAGATTGTGGCTGGCAAGATTGAGGGAGGTGGACCTATCGAAGCCTTAATCCGAATTCCAATGCAAAGCGGTTCGGGGGTGGAATTGGACATCGGAAATCCCGTTCTTGAGAATGCGATTCACGTTGCAGACCGAGGGTTGCTCATCGGCGTTCAAACATTGAAAAGTGCAATTCCGGATTTCACTCAGTTGGGGACTGCTGACTTTGTCGCGTATGGTGTGAATTTGTTTGATGGACTTCTTGCTCGGCACCTTACGATTTGTTTCGGCTACTTTTTGATGACTAGTATCATCAGTTATTTCTTTTTAAAGACTCGCGAGATGGCGGCATGAACAAGAACAGTTTGTTTCGTAAAACTGCTTATATCGTCATAGTTGTTATGTTGCTATTGCCATTGTTTGCGATGGGCAGGCCTGGTAGCGGCTTAATCGGGCAACTTCGGACAAAGCACAAGATGGGTCAAGCCAATCTCGGCAAACTGGACCCGACCAGCGAGAGTATGCGGTTGGCGACTCTTGGAATGAAAGGTATCGCTTCGACCATCCTGTGGTTGCGAGCAGACTACTACAAAGAGGAGAAGTACTTCGATAGGTTTTCAGCGACACTAAACCAAATCAGCCTTTTGCAACCTCACTTCATCAGTGTGTGGGAATTTCAAGCACACAATTTGGGTTACAATGTCGCCCCGGAGTATGAGGACTATCGCCAAAGATATGAGTGGATCAAAAAGGGGATCGACTACCTGATCCGAGGAACGAAGTTCAATGAACGAAAACCGATGCTTCAGTATGTTTTGGGGCAGCAGTATTTCGGTTCCAAGATGGGCAAGGCAGACGAAAAGATTCAGTATCGTTCGCTGTATAAGAACGACACGGATTTTCATGAATATCTGAAGGACCAAGGGTTGGTCGGTATCGATACGGGGGGACATGGGTACGACCAAAAACCCGACAACTGGTTAACAGGAAAACTCTGGCTGAATCAGGCAACAGACCTGTACGAAGCGGGGGCAGCGATCAAGAAATCACCCCATTTGCTTTATTCCTATTCTCCGGCGTGGAGAATGTACTATGCCGATGCGATTGAGTCTGAAGGAATCCTGGACGCGAGCGCAAGTTTGGCATGGAAGCAAAGTGGAGAGGAGTGGAGCCAATTCGGTACCAAATCCCTCTACCAACTCGGTCAGGGCAAAGACTTGACATTACTCAGCCAATCAAGAGTAAGAAGCGAAATTGACTCACTCCAGTCAGCCCTCAATGAGCTCACAGCATCGGCGATGCCGAAGGCAGTTGAAAATCTTCGAAAGACCATCAGTCCGGAAGAACTCAAGATCTATGACACACCTAAGGAGTTGAGAGACCCTAACGACGATGCAACCTATTACTCCGTTGCGGCGAGAACGACACCTACTGCGCAACAATTGGCTTCTCAGCTTGAGAAAGGACAGCAGGTTGAGGTCTTGAATTTGTCCAATAAAATCAATCAATCAACGGAGTTTCTCAAGCTGATCGACTCGTATCGCAGCCAAGTCAACTATGAGTACTGGGAATTGCGAGCGAAAATTGAACAACGCGACGAAATGATCAAAGCACGCTATTTAACGTACGAAGCCGACAAGCTCATTGATGTTGCGGACATTAAGGGAGCGCTCGAGCTATACGAGCAAGCTTGGGTGCTTTGGGATTGGATTTTCCGCCGTTACCCAACCATGATGACAGATGACGTCGGAGATGACGTCGAGAAATCCCTTGGTCGCTACAAAAAGCTTGTGGATAAAGACTTAGATAAAGAATTCGTTCTGTTCGATTTTCTGGAAGTGCGGAGATTCAAGAGCGATCCTATGTTGGATGAACAAGGAGAAAAGATCATTCGGGACTGGCAGCAGAAGGCTAGCAGTTTGAGCGACGAACCACCGCAACCGAAAACGGATGTGCTTGCGGTACCAGAAGCACAAACAACCGAAAAAACAGCTGCACCTCCAGTAACTCCCTCCAAAGGCTCCGAACCAGCAGCGACTGTGCCTCCTGCGACTGTGCCTCCTGCGACTGTGCCTCCAGCGACTGTGCCTCCAGCGACTGTACCGCCTGCAACTGTGCCGCCTGCAACCGTGCCAGAGGCAGATGAAATTCCCGCCAGACCACCGACTTTAGAGAATCCAGATTTTCAAAAATGAGTAAGTCGGTTACTTTGATGTAAATGGGAATCTACGATCGCAACTACTACCGTGAAGACGCTGAGCTGAACCTGAGTCCAACATGGAATCAAAGGTCGGCCGTAAGCACGCTAATCATCCTAAACGTCGCGGTTTTTGTTGCGAACGTTTTGTTTAGTCAACAAGTCTTTGGAAGGAATTTCCAAGGGGTTGTCAATGAATTCCTGATGCTATCTGCGGACGATTACAATCGTCCTGTCTATTGGTGGCGCATTTTGACGTATGGGTTCGTTCATGATGCAACCGGACCGATGCATTTGATCTTCAACATGCTGGGTCTCTATTTTCTTGGGCGATCGGTCGAGGAACGGTATGGTCGAAACGAGTTTTATCGGATTTACTTGATCACGTTGCTCATTTGTGGAGCCACCTGGCTCATCAAGCAGGCAATTTTGGGGGAAAACGGTCGATTGCTGGGCGCATCCGGAGCCGTTTTGTGTATCGAGATGTTGTTTGTCTTTAACTTTCCGACAGCCCGAATCCTGTTGTTTGTTTTCCCTGTACCCGCGTGGGTGCTTGGAATCCTTTTGGTTTTGACGAACATGATTTCGCAACCCTCAACCGGTATCGCATACGACGTTCATTTGATCGGTATCCTGTGCGCCGCAGCGTATTTTTTTCTGGGGCTTAATTTTCGTTTCATGGACAACCTCCCCATGGCATGGCGACGAACGGTCCGGCGGATAACTGGCCCGACGCTCAAGGTCCATGGTGGCTCGCAGGAATCGGCTCTAAGCGACGCCGATGAGGCGGATAGACTCCTAGCTAAGATACATGCGACCGGACAAGAGTCACTGACCTCGCGTGAAAAGAAATTCCTTGAGCGATACTCGAGGAATGTGCGGGCAAAACAAAGAGAACTCTGACTCTAAGTAAGACTTCCCATTCCGAACACTTCATCCCTTGTTCCCTTGTCACGAAAAAATGCCAACTGCGACTCAGACTTTTGAAACCCAGCGAAGCCAAATCTCAGGTTTTCCGATCCAAGACATTGTTAAGGAGTTTGGAACACCTTGCTACGTATACGACATGTCGATCATTGAAGAAAGGGTCCGAGACCTGTCCGCCTTTGATGTCGTTCGATATGCTCAAAAGGCATGCTCCAACATTGGGATACTAGATCGGTTGCGTCGTCTTGGCGTGGTGGTGGATGCGGTCAGCGCAGGAGAAGTCAAGCGAGCCCTGGCTGCGGGCTACGACCCCAAAAAAGAACCGCATTGCATCGTCTTTACTGCAGATGTTTTCGACCGAGAAGCCTTGGCGATCGTGAAGGAGTATGGGTTACATGTGAACTGTGGTTCGCCGGACATGATCCAGCAGCTTGGAAACGCCGTTCCAGGTTCAAGCGTTACGTTGCGAATCAATCCTGGTTTCGGGCACGGACATAGTCAAAAAACCAATACGGGCGGTCCACAGTCCAAGCACGGCATTTGGCACGAAGATGTCGACGAGTGTTTGCGAATGGCCGATTTGAACAATGTCTTGGTAACTGGACTCCACATGCACATCGGTTCAGGTACGGATCTAGAGCACCTTTCTCAAGTTTGCGAGTCGCTCGAAAAAATTGCGCTGCAGGTGGGGCGAACGCTAACCACGATAAGTGCTGGCGGGGGGCTCCCAGTTCCTTACCGCCAAGGCCAAACCTATGTCGATCTGGACCAATACTATTCGCTTTGGGATGCGACGAGAAAGCGACTTGAAAGCAGCTTTGGCCATCCCTTGAGTCTTGAGATCGAACCCGGCAGATACTTGGTGGCCGAGAGCGGATTCTTGATCGCAGAAATTCGCGCGGTAAAGAAGATGGGGGAGAATATATTTTACTTGCTGGACGCTGGCTTCAATGACCTTGCTCGTCCCATTCTTTATGGAGCCTATCATCCGATTTCGATCTCGCATCGTGATGGTAGGATTTCGAAACAAACCGCCGACGTGGTGGTAGGTGGCCCGCTGTGCGAATCGGGCGATATCTTCACGCAAGAAGAAGGTGGCTTTGTTGCCAAACGCAATTTGCCAGTCGCATCCGTCGGCGATTTCTTGATTCTTGAGGTTGCAGGGGCTTATGGATTCGTTATGGCCAGCAACTACAACGGACGCTATCGGGTTCCCGAGGTGTTGCTGGAAAACGGCAAGATGCACTGCATTCGAGCGAGGGAATCGTTCGAAGACCTGATTCATGGCGAAGTCATTCCGCCGGTTGGATAGTGTACCTACTCCTTGTTCCGACTCGGCCACCAAAAATTCCTGGTTCGCCTACTGGACTTAGGCGTCGAGTCAGGTTTCTCCGGCAATACGGAAGCGTTCGGAATGAGTTGCTCTTTTGCTGGAGAAGTGGATACCAAAACGTTTGGGTTTTTCATCGAGGAGTTGCCCCACCGAACCAACCGACCACGCGACGAGGTAAGCATCTTGACGGCCGGCCCGGAATCGCCTTTTTGCAATGAACTTCTCGCAAGAAAAAGTTCCGAACGTAAATCTCGCCGTTCTTCATCCCGCAAAAAATCCGTCGAGATAGTCACTTGATCTAACCACAACTGGCCTTTGCCGTTGACTTCAAACTGCAAACGAACAAGCTGTGTTTCGAGCGGTTTGAGAGTGTTTTCAAATTCTTTTGTGAAGTCAAAGCGGATAGGATTCCATGCCGTCTTGCCAGCACTGCGTTGCAACTTGCTCTGAAATTCTCTCGTCGCCTTCACTTCAAATCGTTCGGTCTTGGGATCGAATTGCCAGAGCGAAACGGTTGCCTTCTCGGGGGTCATCGCAGCTGCGGCATGAAACGCGACGGACAAACGGTCCGTGGTCGTCATTGCAAAAGGATCGCTTTGTAGCCAAGCGATCGACGACGCTTGACTCGCATCGATCTTGATCGAAGCTCCGCCATCCGAAGCAGATTGGGAGTTAATACTCACCGATGCATTCGGGTCTATCGAAGTTGTCCAACCCTCAATGCGACCGCGACGGTGGCTGGCAGTCAGCTCTTCGAAACTTGCGTTGGTCGGTACGCCAACAATCGCTTGGGGAATGCTCATTCGATTGATCGCCTCGTCTACCGATTGCAATCCGGCCTGCAATAAACGGAGGGTCATTGCGTCATCGCTAAACCAATACAAAGGAAAGGGCTTTGAGTCATCAGCCAAGTCGATACGAATTGCTTCTCCTGCCGGTAATGCAATTCGCCATTCGCTTAAAGCGTTAATGGACTCTATCGAATCTCGAGGATTGCAATTCGAATCGGCAAATGTCGCTGTAACTTGAAATTGTCGAGGCATCGAATCCCACCCAACCACGATTGTCTCCGCTACCGCTCCCGCATTCGAAAGCAATAGCGATTCCCCATGTTCGCCGTTGGACCAGACTCGTGCTTGCGAAATCGAACGTGCGCCATCTCGATGCAAAACCGAACGAACGGAATCGGATTGAAACGGTTTCGATAGCTGAAACAGATTTGCGAGCGAGCTATCGAAAACGCGCGTAGGCTGATTCATTGCAATGTGAATCGGACGAGGCGAATCCGCATGCCAGCGGTTTAAAATTGCTGCCTTGATTTCTGGTAAATCCAGACCATTTGAGCCGACTTGAAGTGCAACGAAGATGGGTAGCTCACCGTTACTCGCGGTGGAATAATTTTCGGAGGGTACCGAAATCCAACGCGGAGCGATCTTTAGCTTTTTGAGATAAGTGTAAACCGAATTGTTATACCATTGCTGGTACAGGGCTTTTGCCTGTTGAGAAGCGAACAGATCGCGTGGAACCGATTCGCGGGGGATGTTGCTCCCCGTTTCGGAAGCAAATTGTTCCAGGATGGCTGTGTTCGTATCGGCAATGCTGTTGGAAACGGTAAGGTGCGACGCATCCGATAGTCGCATCGCGATTCCTTTATAGTTCACGTGTGAACGATAACGCGACTCAAACTCGTCCAGTCCGGCTGCGATCGCCTGTTGGACTCGTGCACTTAGCGGGTTGTACTTTCGTTGCGAAAACAAATCACTTTCGTCACTGCTGATCTGTTGCTCCCGCTTCTGCATAACATCAAATTCCTCCTTTCGGACATTCGCTTCTTCGATTTCTATCAGCTGGCTACTCAGTTCAAACATCGGAATGAAATCGATGCCGTAACGAGCCAGTGACCGGTACATCAGTTCGACAACGTCTTTGCGAATCGGATCACGACCGTCCGAACTGAAGATGCCCGTGTCAAAGCGATAATTCGAACTGAATTTCGAGGATGGAAATAGCGTTCCACCTTCGCCATCGACAACCATCGCAAACGATTCGAATCCGTTTGCCATACAGTGCTTTGCGGTCGATTCAGCGAATTCAAGAAATAGTCCCCAATCATCATAGGATCCAATTATGCGATTGGACCCTGCCATCCGAGCAGGAAAATTCCTCATGTTGGATGAGTGAAACTCCAATGTGCTCAAGGTGCGATCCGATGTTTTGGCCGCGTTGATACCCTCAACCACCGTAGGCAAAACGTCAACCATCCCAGTCAATACGTCGAGCATCGCCGTCAAAACGTCGACTTGAACGGACGGTATTTCGATTGAAAGGTTCGATGACAAATTCGATATCTCCAAATTCGCAGAACGTGAAGTTGGCCAAAAGAGCACTTCGAATTTGTCGTATCCCAATCCTGTCGACGATTCCAGGTTGCGATACACGGATCGCTGCACGGATCGTTGCACGGTGGCATCGAACACTTCATTCGCACAAGCAAATTTGACTTTTTTGCGATCTCGAGTTTGTGTTTCGCTGACAACCACACGGCAGGGCGCATTGTGGTTCAATGTTGTAACGGTCAATCGGTGCATCTCGCCTGGCACAAGACCAGACAGAGTCGTTACGCCTTGGTTGCCGGGTACAAGCGACAACGGCGCAGCGGACGTTGCTTTGGAGGATACGGCATGAAAGTCCTTGCGTCCGAGTGTAAACGATTTTGCCGCCTCCAAAAGTGGGAATCGCTTCGCTCCATCACCTTGTTCGAGAAGATGCTCCGTCTGTGACTGAATCTCGAACGATTGGATATCCACTTCAGAGAGCGTTTGCCACGGTAGACTCTCTCTTCGAGGTTGCACCGAAGTGGGATCGTTGTAGACGACAAATTGAACATTACGTTCGACGACTGGCGAGCGGGTCAACATCCCAGTCAACTTGCGTTTCGGCTCGAGCTTCAATCGCAAATCATACACCCCTTCGTCGCGCGGAGCTGAAAGTAAAACAGTGCTTGATTCCGAGTTTCCGAGTTCGTCAATCGCAAGACTCTTGGATTGCCTTGCAAGCTCATGCCCACTCTTTACATCAAAAATCGCGTATTCCAGCGTGCCCGAGGTCGAAATCCATGGTAGCAAACAAGGCTGAATCTGGAGACTCAGCGGTTCTTCCGAGTTATAGATGAGGTGATTCCTACTTGTTGTCACCCGCAGTCGATCGCCGGGAACCCTGTCTACCGAGAGCCTGCAATCTCCCAGCTCAAGATTCTCGACATGCGCATTTTCCCGTAGGTCATTGAGCAACCATTCGTACTCCTTCGTCGAAGTATGTTGGCTTTGTGGATCCGTCGATGTGATCCTCACCTTCAAGCGGCACGTAGACTTCCCCAGAACTCGTATATCGCACCCACCAAACTTAGTTGCTCGATCCTCGAAAGGCAGTTTGTTGTCACTGGAGTTTCTCAGGAAACTTGGATCGAAAGGATCGATACCGAGTTGATGTAGGCTGACGAGCTTTCCGTTATCGAGTTCGATGGAGCCAGAGTAGTTTGCGGGCACCGAGCCTCCCCACACCACTCGAACGTTCAGCTCAAGTGGTGCAGTGGACGCCGCTGTTCCACTTGCATCGGGGTTTTCTTTTCCGAATTGGTTCGCCTGTACCTTCGCGGTCGTAAATCCGATCATGAACGAAACGACCCACAATAGCTTCATCAGCCGTAGCAAATTCAAAGCAAGGCAACCTGTTCTCGGCGCGGATAGCTTAAACGTGGCGACGATGGGATAAGGCATTGAAGTTGAGTTTGCTAACCGTTCATCCGAAATCGGGCTTTTATTGCTCCAAATACTTGAGCGACAACTAGGCGGAGAGTACCAATTCAACCAGCGCAACGACTATGGCAATTCGGAAGAATAAAGATGGGCGGAGTGCATTTCGGGGGTGGGGAATGAGGTTTGATGGTTTGCGAACTTTTCCCTATTCGGCACCGCGTTGGGGCTGATGACGTTGCGATAGATGAGGAGCAGAGCTACCGATAGGTGGTAAGGATGCTGCGGGGATTACGATGATTCCAATGAATTTCAATGCTCCTACCCAATCGGTGACCCTCGCTATCAATGGCGTACGGTGATTGCTAGCCTTGCGAATGGTTGAATTTCTTAGACAGTGAGGTGGATGCAACCTGCGCGAGTTCTAAACTCGCTTGATTGACGTCGGTCGGATTCACCGATTCGGGTATTTTCATTTAGATGACTGTGCGGGTCACGCTTCGCCAGACATTGCAAACCGCAATGCAGGAGAAGAACTGCGCGCGAAAATGGCCGTGGGTATAGGACAGCTCGATCGCGGCGAGTCATTTGATGAAGAGGCAGTCTTCGACGAAGTTGAGGCCGAAATCAGACGCATCGAGTTGTTAAGCAATCAGGGATAGGTTGATGCTACGACTCCGGTATTCCGCGGCATCAAAAGATGACCTTAACGAGATCGCACGCTTCATCGCTAAAGACAAGCCCGTTGCCGCAAGACAATGGGTAGAGAAGATTCGAGAGAAGTGTCGGTTGGTTGCGAAACATCCGGACATCGGTGACGACCGACGCGATCTTGGCGAAGGTATTCGATCGACATACGTGGGAAGCTACATCATCTAATTTCGCGAAAAAGACAGTACGTTGGAAATTGTTCGCGTCGTACGCGGCGACCTTGAGTTTCCGTTTCTCTAGGGGCACACAGATGCGATTGGGCGATAATTAATCTCCCTGGGCTCTTGCTTCACCTATGAATTTGCTGCGATTAGATTAGATCGACCGAAGCAAGTCTGAGAGCGTCCAAACTGCAAGCGTTTTCACAAAACGAGGGCTCGCACCGGTTTGACACGCCAGTGCGACTTGCATTCCCAGGACAGTACAGGTTTAGGTGACGGGTGCGGACGATGGGCGAAGGCTACGAGGCTCGACACCAGCCGACGCGCCAGCGATTTTCGAACGACTCGGAATCGACGGGGTTGCTCCGTCCGGTGAATCAGGCTGTTGAGCTAGCCCAGTGAACCTTTGCTTCAGACGGGACAAGCCCGTCTGGGAGCCGTGATTTCGTTTTACCGCATTCTAGCCTCCGAACCGAGCGTTCCAGTCGGACGAGCCGACTGGGGGCGAAGGCGGACTGACGGCGAAGGCGTACTGACGGCGAAGCTGGATTGGCGGCTGAGCAGATCGGTCCCCGATGGGCTTGTCCCATCGGAGCCAACGGTTCGCAGCTAGAACACGCCAACAACAACAGACCCCGACGGGCTTGCTCCGTCCGGTGAATCAGGCTCTTGAGCTAGCCCAGTCCGGATTATGAAGCCCAGCTATTTGGACGTCTTGGGCTCGGTCGGTCGGGGGAAGCCTAACAGTCCGCAGGGCAAGCCTTTTGAATTAAAGGGTTGGCCGAGGAAGTGGAATGAGAAGTCATTTCTTCTCGTTTGTCTTTTTCGCCTCCGGTGGTCGCACGATGAGCCTGCCAAAGATATCCGTCCCCTTTTGATTCTTTCCCGTAAAGGTTTGACGATCCTGCGAGAGCTTACAGATATCAACCCAAGCGCCACCTGGGGCTTCGGGGGCTTGCCAACGTAGTGTCAGAATGCGTCCCTGTAGGCTCCAAGTGTTGCGGCCGTTTGGATTGTCAATGCGGCCATTGGAGTAGAGCCTGATTTCGTTCGGCCCTTTTCCTGGCGCATTCGGCCTATGGATCCATTCCGCAACAACAAATGGAGCCTTTTCTGCATTCTTTTCTTTGGCTGAGGGGAGAGCAGCTGTTTCGCTTTTTAGCTCCTCCAATTCAGCATTGAGTGTCGCTGCCTCCGTATCCATTTTTGCCTGTAGGTATTCTCGAACAGCAATATCGAGAGCCGTCTTGAGCTTCGTCTTTGCGGATTTGACGCCACGTTTGTAGATATCCGTTGGAACGATGGTCGGCAGTGTGTCATTCAATTCAAAGGATTCGCGTTCCTTTTTGATCTGTTCGACCAACTGCACTTTGCCTGAACTCCGCGCAGCATCTTCTTTTTTCGTCAACGACTCGAGTAATCCAGTGCGTTGACGCTCTAGTTCTTGGCTGTATTCCAGCCTAGAGTCGTCCAACTTGTCCTCGATGGGGTCATCTTGGGTAAGGAATGAAATAAACAGTGCCAACAAGATCGGTATTGGATTCATGATTAGAGCTTTGATCGTAAACGTAGGAAGTTTTTAATCACACTGTAGGAGACGAAGCCGATTGTACAAAAAAACTAGCAGTTCGAATCCATTTACGGAAGAGTTTCCTTGCCTCGTCTTTTTTCTGATATGTGTCATTGAGAGAGCTCGTAACGTAATGGCTTTTTCTCCTGATAAAGCTTCAGACGCGACTCATAATCTGACTTATCCGATGGTCGCTCAAGTAATTCGATTGCCTTCGTTTGCCACTTCACGGCCGAGTCAAAGTCGCCGATCTCGGCATATGCTGTTGCCAGTGTATCGAGGTACATCGGATTCCCCCAACCGGTTAGCTCGCAGACTCTCGTCGCTAGTTCCACAGCAATTGTTCCGTCGCGATCCATCGCGTCGTCATTGGTCGAGAGATCCATCGCACACGCATTCATAGCGTTGTGATGAGTAGACTTCTTGATGATTTCTCGGAATTGTTCCCGAGCCTCGTCACGACGGCCTCTTTTCAAGTACAGCGTGCCGAGTTCGACGCTTCCCCAAACATCAAACTCCACCTGATTCGCGGCATGTAGGAGAGGGATGAGCTTATCGATCTCTTGTGTCCACTCAGACTCCATTCCTTGCTTCTTGAATAAGTCGGCGAGCGACCTATGAAAAGCGAGGCTCTCCGGCAACGCTTCAATTCCTTCACGATACACTGCCAGCGCCTTGTCGACGTGTCCAGCCTCTAAATAGTGCTCGGCAAGGAGACGGGCTAGGCCAGAGTTCTCGAAACGGGCTGCTAGTTCCTCGCGGTAAAGTGCTTGCACTTCGTCGACCATTCCCACCTGAAACAGGAATTCGCCAAGGGCGAGCACAACCTCCTCGCGGTGATGGGCCTGCCTCCAAGCGGCTCGCCAGCCCATTTAACCAGCTAGATGCGGTACATTAACGCCACTCAGGTAGAATCGCCGCCTAGCTGGAATCAGAAAATTCTCAGCGCCACCTTGGAAAGACCAAATGACTGATGGGAACCAACAAAAAACGGTCGGATAAGACAACTAACTTCTCGGGTAGGCAATCTTCTCAAGCCTCCGATGAATCATCGATTCGAAGTGATGGCGAGTCCGATGACTACGACGTGGATACGGACGCAGATAAGACCAGTTTTAGTTTTCTTGATCCATCCACCAAAACCGATTCGATCGGCTCATTGGGGCATTACGAGATTCTGCGTGTACTCGGCAAAGGAGCCTTTGGGATTGTTTTCAAAGCCTTTGATGAGAAATTACATCGCGTTGTAGCGGTTAAAGTAATGGATCCACAATTGGCCGCTACGTCGCCACCACGCAAACGCTTTCTGCGCGAGGCTCGTTCGGCGGCAGCGATCAAGCACGAGAACATTGTGCAGGTCTACAGCGTTGAGGAGCAACCGCTTCCGTATATGGTCATTGAATACATTGATGGGCTCACGCTTCAAGAAAAACTTGATGGGAACGGTCCGCTCGCTACAAACGAAATTATTTTCTTGGGTTATCAAATCGCGAGCGGATTGGCAGCCGCGCACGCCAACGGACTGATTCACCGCGACATCAAACCCGGAAACATTTTGCTGGAACGAGGAACTCAGCCAAAAGTAAAAATCGCAGACTTTGGTTTGGCTAGAGCGGCTGACGATGCCAGCATGACCCGCACTGGCCTGATCTCAGGGACGCCTCTTTACATGTCACCCGAACAAGCATTGGGAAAGAAACTTGATCATCGCTCTGATTTGTTCAGTCTTGGCAGCGTCCTCTATCAGATGGCATGCGGACGGGTACCGTTCCGAGCACCGACCGCTATTGCAGTCCTTGGTCGAGTCGCCAGTGATACGCCGCGACCAATGCAAGACATTGTTCCGGAAGTACCTGATTGGCTGGTCGCGATCGTGAACAAGCTTCACGCAAAAAATCCTGAGGACCGGTTTCGATCGGCGAACGAGGTTGTTGACTTGTTCGATCGATATCAAAACGAGATTCAATTGCATGGAAAGGTGCAATCATTCGTTGCAGCAAGCAAATCTAAGCGACAGACCAACGCAGCGACTTCAGATGGGTCAAAGATTAAGAATGCATTTGCATCCACTTCTCCCAAGCTTTTATGGCTTGCGATTTCCGCAGTCGCAATCCTGGCTCTTGTTTTATCGATACCGCTTTTTTTGCAAAGTTGGAAGCAGCGAATCACGAACGTAGATCCAAAGGGACAAACATCTGGATTAGCATCATCAAAAACTTCTGATTCGGTATCGAGTATAGTAGTTTCCCCGTCAGACAGGTATGGCTGGCCTGCCGATGCTCCGCGGCTGGCGGTCTCGCCGTTCAACAACGAACAAGCCAAGCAGCATCAGGAGTCGTGGGCGAAGTACCTAAGTGTACCGGTTGAGTACACCAACTCCCTTGGAATGAAGTTCATGCTGATCCCGCCTGGTGAGTTCATGATGGGTAGTGCACCAGACAAAATCACATCGTCTCTACAGTCAGCAGGAAACGACGTCTTATGGCAGGAGTCTATCCAGAGCGAGGGTCCCCGGCACAAAGTCATTTTGACGCGAGCTTACTACTTGGGAGTCCATGAAGTGACACAGGGGCAATTTGAACAGGTCCTTGGGAAAAACCCTTCCAGCTTCTGTCCCTCCGGAATAAGCAAAGATGTAATCGCTGGGATGGATACATCAGGCTTTCCGGTAGAACGTGTAAGTTGGGACGAGGCGACCAAGTTTTGCTCCAAGCTTGATGAAGTTGAGAAGCTGACAGGGCGGACTGGGTACCATCTCCCGACGGAGGCGCAGTGGGAATTCGCTTGCCGCGCCGGAGCAACTAATGATTTTTGGATCGGTGAGAACGACGATGACCGACTGCAAGCTGCATGGACTTACACTAACTCCGGCTTGCGTACTCATGCCGTTGGCGAGCTTAGGGGCAATCCCTTCGGGCTATCGCGGCATTGAATCAGTTGCGGTTTCGATCAATCTACAATCTCACCAACGTGCGTGATGAAATCGCAAATCTGGAATAAACGAGCAAAAAAGCCCTTCTGAGTAAGCCGTTCGAATAACACATGACTGCAAATACCTTTCTTCACATTGGATCAACCAAGCTTCGCATTTTGTCGGGCGAGGATGACGAGCTTGTGAACGAAGGCATGTATGTGATGTCACAATCATTTGTGAGTCCCCTGACTTTCCGTTAGAATGAGACGTTGCAGCAAAAGCAAGCTCGGATACCAACACGCTCCGGTTTGACACGCCGGAGCACGCGAGCGGACGGCCAAATGCTCAGGACACGCACTCCTGTGCTCGCAGCTTTAGAATTTGGACGTGCTTTGAATTGCAGTACAGACTGTCGCCACTCGAGCCGACCGGCACAGCGATAAAAACGCCTACAACTATTTTAAGTGTCGTCTCGGAACTGGCGTGGCAAGACGCGGACTGCATCAACAACACGCATTACCTCGATTCCCTCGGCGTGAGGCTGGCGGATCGCAGTCGAATACGTCGAGATGACGGCGCAGTGTGAATGATGAAAGGAACACGATGAATTGGGCAGTTCTGCGCATGGGTTGCGAACAAGGCGCGGATTAAAAGTCCCACTTTCTCGATTTTTCGCTTCCCTTGAGTTCGACGCGGTCGAGCTCCACCGGCGCGCTCTGAGCGGGGAGATAGAGGCGGAAGATGCCGAGCGGGCCGGTTGCGGGAATGTCCGCACTGATGTCTTGCCAGTCGCCAGCGGAGATTTGAAAATGCACGCACTGCGTATTTCCGCCACTAGGAATCCACTCTGCTTTGCCCGCTCCGCCCATGGTGCTCCGAACGCGGAAACTCACTTTCGCAGGTCCGTCGATACCCGCTCCGACCCCGAGGAACGGCGCGTCGCCTTTGCCCGTCATCGTCACGATTCCATCTTTCACCACAGTCTCGCAACTGCGCGCCTTCCAGCCTTGGAGTGGGTCTACGTCGGCGGCTGCTTTGGTATTGGGCTTCTTTACCTCGGCAGCCAAGATCCGTCCATCCGAAGTCATCCGCCATGATGAAGAGGATATTCGGTTTCCCAGGCTGAGTTGCGTCGGCGGAGAACAATGTGGCAGGCGACGTCAGGAGTAACGTGGCGAGAAGGAGGAAGGCTTTTTTCATCGGATGGATGGGGTGCGGCATGGCATGGAATGGGATAGTTCGTTACGGCAGAACTTTTTGCACGGTGACTTCGAGTTTCTTGCGATTCAGGGAAATACTTTGCTCTTCGCGTCGCAGCCGGACAGGAGGTCGCGGACTTCGTCTTCGTTCATGCCGTTGATGATACCTGGTGGCATGAGCGATGTGGATGAGGCTTTGCGGCTTTTGAGCTCGGTGATTTCGACTTAGGTGATTTCGACTTGGGTGATTTTGACTTGGGTGATTTTGACTTCGGTGATGTAGTTGAGGTTGGCAGGGTTGGGGAAGTAGCCTGCCAGACAATTGCGGTCAATTGTGGCCCCGAATGGGTAGCTCAATCCCGAATCTGACCCCTCCGATTACGGGGCCGAGCTAAGGGGCCGGGATTTCCGAATATGGGGGGCGTGCTGGCGTCGTGGGAAAGGTGTTGATGTAGAATTGGCAAATGGCAACCTTCATCAGTCCCGCCTGGTCTTCCTACGCCCTTTCTACTTGCCTGCTCCTTCCTACCAGCAGTTCCTTCCTACCATCCGTTTCTCCACTTACTTAAAGCGAATTTCCCGATGAGTTCTACTCGCAGCTTGTTATTGTTCTTCATGGCCGTTTGCATGTTTTCATTCGCTCCGATTCCGGACACGCAAGCGGGAGTGGGCGATCCGCAAGTCGCGACGAATCATACTTGGTATCCCGGCGAACTGGCTTGTTCCACTTTCGAACGTTTGCAAAAGACGCAAGCGATCATGTTTGAAGCGGCCACGGGGCGGCGACCTACGACGGACGAAGAACGTGTGCTGGCATCTTGGTTGTGGCGGAACACTCACTACTGGCATGGCGAACAAGGTACCGAAGACTTGTGGGGCCGCGGCATCTCGAACGATTCCGACTCCGCGACTCGTGAATACTGGACCGGCTTGTTCGCCCACGGTTTTGCACTTTGCGGCACGACGCATTCTCAGTGGACGGCCGAAATGCAGCATTTGCTGGGGCACAATCGAGCTCGAGTCGCCGGAGTGTCGGGGCACAATTCGTTCGAAGTCTTCCTAAGAGGTGGTGCTTATCGCGACGGACGCTGGGCGCTGCTCGACCATGACATCTCCACGGTAATCTTTGACCCTCAGGGACAACGCTTGCTGTCGATTAACGAGATTAAGGGAGGTAAGCTGGCTCTTACTAAGGAACAAACCACTGCACCGAAGCAACAGGGGTGGCCCGTCTGCGGATTGCATCCTGAGGACGGCAACTGTTATGACACGTTTCAGACCGCAGAGTATCTTGCGGGTTATGCGGGTCCGCCCCCGATGGTTCATCTGCGGCGCGGAGAAACGCTCCGGCGGTACTTGAAGCCAGGGTTGGAGGATGGCAAGACTTACGTTTTCTGGGGGCGCAACTATCAAACCGATGGCATTCCTGGGCCGGAGCGTGCGCGCACTTGGGTCAACCAGCCTGAAAAACTGTACGGTTCAACGAGCGGCGCGGGATATCGCCCGGGCCAATCTCGGTTTGCCAATGCCGTTTATACGTACCGACCGAACTTTGCCAATGGGGACTATCGCGAAGGGGTGACGAGTGAAAGCGACCAGCAAGTGACCTTCGAGTTCAACTCGCCGTACATCATCGCTGCGACACCGGCATCGAGCGAAGCGTGGGGCGTCTATGAACCGGGCTGTCGCAACGGCTTGGTGATCCAGTCTTCCAAACCAATCGTGGTCTCCGTTTCGATAGATCGCGGGCTGAGCTGGAAACAAGTTGTCGCGCAGGCGGCCGACCTAACGTACACGATCGACTTGACCGATTTCGCGAAAGGCCATCGTCAGTACTGGTTGCGATTCGAATCGAGCGCCGCTGAACTTGAGGGGAGTGACCTGAGGATCACGACCGTCTGCCAAGCGAACTCGTCGATCATTCCTCGGTTGACAGACAACGGGAGCGTTGTTCAGTTCCAATCGTCGGGGCTTGCCCTGGAAAGTGCTGGTCCAAACATAGCTCAAGCTGCGCAGCACATTGTTGAAGGGAAGTTTGATTCGCCGCGCGTCACGTTGCAACTTGCTGCGCCGCGCAAGTCGACACTTGCACAGGTCTATGCCGCCACGCACGCCGCGTCTTCCAACCCCCGTCGCCCGATTTTACTTATCGCATCGAGTATTCGGTCGACAGTGGCAAGTCTTGGTCGGACATGGTCCAAGATTGGCGGATCACGCGACAGGGCGAACAGCCGGCGGACTTTTGGTCGCAGAGCTTCTGCTGGGGATCCGCGAATCTTCCGGAGACGGCCAGCGGTGTTCAAGTTCGCTTCCGCAACGACGGCGGCAAGCGGAACTTGCGGGCCGAAGTCCATTTGGCTTATCGGCTCCCGCGTGAAGATGCCACGCGAGTGACCTTTCACTGGAAGGACCACTCGGGGCTGCATACAGAAGATCAAACGTTTGCACCGGGGGTTCCAGCGGGGAAGCCAGTCTGGAAATTGGCGACCGGGACCGGTGTCGAAACGTTGTGGGTCGAGTATGCGCCCGAACCTTGATTTGTCTGGCCAACTTCATTCGAAGGGTCCACTTATCTGAGTTCCGCGCTGTTTTAATCCGCATTAATCCCAACCCGACGCGTTAGCGAGGGACGGTCTGCCCCTCACTAACCGGCTTGTTGCTTTAATACTTTTCCAGATGCATTTCGTTTAACAGTCAGCTGTAGGCGTACTGTCAAAGCCGCAAAGTACGCCTTCGGCTGACTGTTAAACGACTAAAGCAACAAGCCGTCACGCGTCGGGTTGTGATATAGCCTTTCCCTATACCAAATCCACTAAATCAGCAGTCTCCCCGAGACCAGGGCGAGGGGAGCAACATCAAAAGATGTGGGTAAAGATGAGGATTCATGGTGCGGCGATTTTGGGTGTCCAGTGAGCGTCTAGCTTATTGCGCAGCGCATTGACGACTTCCGGATGGTTGCTGGTGAGGTTGGTTAATTCCTCTGGGTCGGCTTGCAGATCATAAAGCATCGGCTGCGCGTCCTGGAGTGTTGCTTGTAGGTCTGGCTTCAAGTAATCATCGCGTGGGATCGTTTTCAGCGTCCCCTCGGCCTGAAACGTGCGGGGAAGGATGAGACGCCAACGACCGTCGGTGACCCATCGCCACAATACGTTTGCTGCCGGATCATCGAGGGTTTGCGAACGAATGGTGAAGCACTCGCCGTAGACAAACTCCCGCGACTTCACGGCCTGGACATCCAGTAGATTGACGCCTCGCAAATTTTCAGGAACTGGCAAACCGAGCGCTGTAAGTAGTGTAGGTAGCACGTCGATCGACGATGCCAAGGACTCGCTTTTTGCAGGTGCCACCCGGCCCGGCCAACGCACCATAATCGGAGTGCGATGACCGGCATCGAAGGGTGTCGTCTTGTTGCGAGGAGCGAAACCCGCACTGGTTTCCGACTGCACCCAGCCGTTGTCCGTCACATAGATCACGATCGTGTTCTGGGCTAGACCCTCGCGATCCAGATAGCCGAGCAACTCACCGCAGGTTTCATCGAACCATTCGCACATGGCCCAGTAACGAGCGATATGGGGCGAGTCGGTCTTGTCCTCATATTTCTTGAACAGACGCTCCGGTGGCGTGTGCGGGGAGTGCGGCATGAAAGGTGCGTACCATAGCATGAAGGGCTTCTGCTGCTGGCATGCATCGGCAACGAAGTCATAAATCGGTTGCATGCCTTCCCGGCCAATTTTCAATCCCGCATCGCCATGACGCGATCCTTTGGTCATGCCATGGGTAAAACCACCACGGCTGAAGTCACCTTGCCACCATTTGCCTGTTTGAAAACTCAAATAGCCCTCGCGGGAGAGCAACCGAGGCAGAGTCGGCACTTGGTCTAAGGCTGAGTTCCATTGGTCAGTCAGTGCGGGCGTTGATCCTCGCGAGTTCTTTACGGAATCAGGTACGGCAGGGGGATCATTGGCGGTAATCTTGTGTTGATGCGGATACATACCGGTGATGATCGTGGCCAAGCTCGGGCAGCAGACACTCGTCGGAACGAATCCGCGTGGAAAGGTGAGGCTCTGCGACGCCAGCTTGTCTAAGTGAGGCGTTTGGACGTGTGGATGTCCCATGAAACCGTAGTCGCCAGCACCTTGGTCGTCTGAGATAATCAAGACGATGTTGGGTCGGGTCGGTTTGTCGTCGGTGGCGAGCAATGACGCTATCGGAAGTACAAATAGCAAAGCCGCGAGAGTGAGAATCGTATGCATTCGGACCATAATATCAGATTTGACTCCCATAGACGAGACTTTAGGGCCGTTCCCGCCAACGCCCACAGTTCTCATGAACTAACTCTTGGATGACGCTTGATCCCAGCTGAGCTGCGGGCGTTCGTCAATCGCAAAGGTCTACTGCTCATCCGAAAGCAACTGCAGAGCGTCGACGATGACAAAACCTACGGTTTGATGGTTGCTTATGGTGATGGCCGTCTCAACTCCGCTTTCCAGTTGCACGCTGCCAACCGATTTGAAATGCTGGCCCGACGGCAGTGGCTGAGTTTGATCCACGGCAAAATGCTTTTTGTGAGAACCGCTGGTGACGGTCACGGGAACATTCGTAGCGCGGGTCTCGTGTGCCGAGTAGCTCATCAACAAATGATAGGCACCTGATTTCGGTACCTTGATTTGAAACGTAGCGGTCGCACTACCGTCGCCTGCTGTTTTATCGCTTGGCGCGCCGCTGAAGACATAGCCGCTTCCGACATGCGGTTTGAAATTCGCCGAGTGGGACCACTTGCCGGTCAACTTCGCAGTTGCATCATCGAGCACGATTCCCGGCAGCGTCTTTGCGTCAATGAAACCGCTTGCTGTTGCCAATTCGGAGACGTCTGGCAATTCCAGAACCTGCTTCTGAGCAAGTAATCGCTCGCGAAGTTTTGGATACGGCAGCCCCTGCACAGGCGCATCGCTACGGGATGCCAATGCTGCCGCGATCCCCGCGCTTTGCCCGATGATCATCCAGGTTCCTTCGATCCGCAGCGACGAAATGCCGACGTGCGTGCACGAGAGAGCCACCGGCACAACCAGGTTGTCGCACTGCTCAGGTTTGGGCACGATCGAGCGATACGGGACGTGGTAAGCGTAGCCCTGCTTAGGATTGGCTCGCCTAACCGGGAAGATCGTCCCCTCATTGATAACACCCCCGCCTTTTAGAGCGATGCGCTGACAGTCATGGGAGTCGATCGGGAACGATGAGATTGCAATCGGGTCATCCTTCTCCGGCGTTTCGAGTATGTCCTTCTGGCTGATGACAACCATCCCTTTCATTCTTCGCGACTCGCGGACGTAGAGCGCGGGCGAGAAGTGGTCGTAACTCGCGAACTCGTCTTTGCACAACCCAAGCTTGGAATACCTGTCGCGAATGCTTGCGGGGACGGACAGATCCGTCGTCAGGAAGTGGATCAACTCAAGCGTGTATTGTTTATGTTTTTCCCAGATTTTCTTTCGTCCCTCTTCGTCGGCTGAATGCCACTCGTTTCCGCCGCCGATCAGGCCCATTGAGAATTGCCCGCCGATCGAGTTGTTGCCATCAAACTTGTTGCCAGGCAAAGGGTAAAGGTCAAAGCCGATACCTTTTTCGTTCGCCGCCAAAGCGCGCCGGACGATCTCGAACACGGCCGGATCATAACTGGCCGGCTTGGGCATTGGCACGCGGTTGTCGGCAGCCTCGGTCAGACACAGCCGGAAGCTGTAAGTCATAACGTTCTTGTCACCGGCTTCCTCTGGCCCAGCATCATCGGTTGTGAGCAGGGGCAACAGTTCGCCTTGGTTGTCGAAGCCGTTGAGTTTCATCTTCTTTTTTGGGTACTGCTTTCCGGCCAGCGACTCGCCGTATTCCTCACGGCCTTCACGCCCGATCGTCCAGTCTACACCCGCGGCCGCCATGAGGTCACCTTCATAAGTGCCGTCAATAAAGACCCTAGCAGCAAAAGCTCGGTTCTTGGTAACCAACGACGTGATCCGTGGGCCGTCTTTCGTAACCGATTTTAGATAACAATTGGTAAGTACCTTCACACCGGCCTCGTCGAGCATTTGGTTCGTCACCCGCGTGGCGACGTGCGGCTCGAAGGTCCATAGAGCCTGGTCCTTCACCGATGGCTGGTAGGGAGCATTAAGCCCACGACTTGTGTAATCCTTGACCACGCGAGTGTGCCATTCATCGAACAGCCCCATCACCGTACTGCGGACCATCTGGTTGGAGTCGCAATGGCTCAACCCGCCAGTACTCATCGCGCCGACGTGATCGCTCGGTTCTAGCAAAATCACCGAAGCCCCTTCGCGAGCAGCGGCAATGGCGGCACAGAATCCGCCGGGCGTCGCCCCATAGACAATGACGTCGGCATCGTTTTCGGCCATTGCTTTCTGACCCATGCTTGCGATCAAAGTCATCGCAATAAAGAAGCGTCGAATCAAGGGTTTCCTACGCATTTGCATCATCCATCCACATCGCATTGCTTGCACCAAGACGATTCCGTCTCTGGGCTTGCATGCGGCTAGAGTATGTACTTTATGGCCACGGCATATCGGCCATCCATTGTAGCCTAAGGCAGTATCATTTGCTCGCTCTTCGACGAGCGGCTATCTCGTTCGTCATTCCCGCGAAGGCGGGAACCCAGTGGAGTGCGCGCGATGACTGGGGTCCCGCCTGCGCGGGAATGACGTGGAGCTGGGTTCCCGCCTGCGCGGGAATGACGTGGAGCTGGGTTCCCGCCTGCGCGGGAATGACGTGGAGCTGGGTTCCCGCCTGC
>JAIPFP010000239.1 GCA_021736575.1 Pirellula sp.
CCACCGCCACCTCCACCGCCGCTGCGACCGCGGAATCCGCCACCGCCGCGATCCGATCTTGGTCGTCCGCCGCCGCTGGTCCGTTCAGGTCGATCACCAGAACGTTCCTCGAAAGGTCGATCTGGATCCACTTCACCTTCTTCGCGAGGCTCTCCGCCCTCAGCATCTTCTGCTGTGGCGAATTCGTCTTCAATACCGAGTTCTTCGAGAGCGCGACGGCGTGAAAGTTTGACACGATCGTGGTCATCAATGTCGATAACAATCACTTTCATCGTGTCACCGACTTTGCAGACTGAGTCCACGCTTGGAACGTATCCACTTGAAAGTTCGCTGATGTGGCACAACCCGTCTTTGCCAGGGAGGATTTCGACGAATGCGCCAAAGTCGCGAACGCTGGAAACCGTGCCGTCGTAGATCTTCCCGATCTGAACGGTAGCCGTGCATGCTTCGACACGCGTCATTGCCGCCTTGGCAGATTCGGCATTGGCACTTGCGACAGTGACGTTTCCTTCGTCATCGACATCGATAGTTGCTCCAGTGTCCTCTTGGATCGAACGAATGTTCTTTCCGCCAGGACCGATCAGCGCGCCGATCTTTTCCGAATCAATCTTCGTTCGGAGCAATCGAGGTGCGTACCGACTCGTTTCGCTGCGAGGACGTGGAATGCATGTCAACATCTTGCGAAGTATTTCCATGCGGGCTTCTTTGGCTTGCTTTAACGATGAGCGAATGATCTCTTCGCTTATGCCATCAATCTTCAAGTCGAGTTGAATGCCCGTGATGCCATTTTGGGTTCCTGAGATTTTGAAGTCCATGTCGCCATGGTGATCTTCGTCTCCAAGAATGTCTGTTAACAAGACGAACTGGTCCGGGTCGCGAACCAAGCCGATGCTGATACCTGCCACCGGGTTGGTAATCGGAACGCCAGCCGCCATCAACGCCAAGCAACCGCCGCAAACGCTGGCCATCGACGATGAACCATTGCTTTCAAGGATGTCGCTGATGAGTCGAATGGTGTACGGGAAGTCATCTGGATCAGGCAAAATCGGTTCCAAGGAACGTTCCGCAAGCATTCCGTGACCAATTTCCCGTCGACCAGGAGCTCGAATAGGCTTGCACTCACCGACCGAAAACGACGGGAAGTTGTAATCGAGCATGAATTTCTTGGAGTACTCATCCATCATGCCGTCGACACGTTGTTCATCGCGAGGCGTACCGAGTGTGACAGTGACAAAAGCCTGAGTTTCGCCCCGTTGAAAAAGGGCGGTGCCGTGGGTTCGCGGTAGCAAATCGGTTTCGCAATGGATATTGCGAAGGCTCTTGCTATCTCGTCCGTCCGCTCGCATGCCTGCCAAAATGGAATCGCGAACGACTCGATTTTCAAGCGTGTGCCAGGCGCGATATAGCGTATCTTTGGTGATAGCGCCTTCGGCGGTCGCATCCGGAATCATTTCAGCCAGAGCAATGTTACGAAGCGCGTTGCAGGCATCGTTGCGTGCTTGCTTGCCCTCAGTTTGCTTGGCTTCTTTAAATCGATCGTAATAGGCTGATCGCAACTGCCCAACCAAAGCGGTGTCATCCGGAATGTCGTACTTTACCTTGACGGGTTGGATCTTTTCGAAAAGTTCACGTTGCAATGAAATGACTTCGCGACAAATGCCGTGAGCAAATTTAATTGCATCAAGCATTTCGGATTCGGGCATTTCTTGAGCAAAGCCTTCGATCATGACAACTTCACGCTCGTTGGCGGAAACGATCATGTCGAGATCGCTCTCTTCGAGCTGGGCGTGAGTTGGGAACGCGACAAAAGCACCGTCAACACGACCAACACGCGTGGAAGCGATCGGTCCTGTGAATGGAAGCGAGCTGATAAACAGCGCACAAGCGGCGCCGTTCATCCCAAGAACGTCAGCGTCATTCTGAACGTCGCTGCTGAGTACGATTGATTGCACTTGAACATCATCGCGGAATCCTTCGGGAAACAGCGGACGGATCGGCCTGTCAATCAGACGGCTGGTCAGAGTCTCTTTGGTTGTTGGGCGGGTTTCACGCTTCAAGAAACCGCCGGGGAATTTACCGGCTGCCGCGAACCGTTCACGATAATCACAGGTCAATGGAAAGAAATCAGTTCCCGGACGGGATGGACCAGTCGAAACCGCGTTGATGACAACGGTGTCTCCATACTGGCAAAGCACACAGGAGGTGGCTTGCTTGGCAAGTTGGCCGGTTTCGAATGCCAAAATCGAATCGCCAATTTTCTTTTCTACACGAATTTTCACTACTTTTACTTCCTTCGAAAAACTACTCAAAATACGATTCCGAGGCGATCAAACGGTCAGTGATTCCGCGCGGAGGACGCAAAGAATGCAGTCCGTCCCTATCATGACGCCCGAATGCCTATTCGCAGGGAACCTGTAAGAGAACAACACAAAAAGAACCAACAAACATGGCCAGCTTTCAAGCAAGCCATTCAACAAAACACTTCCCAAGACGATCTTTGCCCGGTGGGGCACAACTGAACCTTGCTGCCAACGACGTTTAGCATCTGGCGGAACGGCGGACAGAGAACGAGCTCAACTTCAACCACTAAAACGCCAAAGGCTGGTCTCAAAGAGCCAGCCCAGGTGATCACCATTCTTACTTGCGGATATTCAGCCTACCGATGAGGTTCAAATAACGTTGCGGATCATGCTTTCGCACGTAATCCAGCAACGAGCGCCTTTTGCTCACCATCCGCAGCAAACCGCGGCGGCTGGAATAATCTCGAACTGCACCTCGCATGTGCACTGTCATTCCATTGATTCGTTCCGTCAACATCGCAATCTGGACGTCTGGAGAACCGTTATCGGCCTCGTGGGTACGGAATTGACTAAGGATTTCTTGCTTACGTTCTTTGGTAACGGTCATGTAAAGACAAACTCACATCTGCTTGCTACTGCGGCCTTAGGAAAACCCCGGTCGGCCAAATTTCTACCTTGGATTAACGAATGTTAACGCCTTTTTCCCCCAATGCAACATCAATTGGGCCAGGAACCGGGTTAGAATCACGAGAAGTAGGCGGACATCCATCGAATTTCAATGCGCACTCGCAACGCTGGGTGCTAGCTAACTAGTTCGACTTGAACCATTTTCTGGTAAGCAATCCAACAACATGACTTTTCTCAATACCATCCGAATCGCATTGAGGGCGCTTGCCAAAAACAAACTTCGGGCTGGGTTGACGATTCTGGGGGTCGTAATCGGTATCGCTGCAGTCACCGCTATGGTCTCGATCGGTTTGTCCGCCAGCGAGCTCGTTCAAGGCGAATTCCGAAATCTCGGCACCAACGTAATCATCCTCTCGCCTGGTAATCGCCGCGGTGCCAGAAGTGCACAGATTCCATCGTTGACTGCAGCCGATGTGCAAGCGGTTAGCCGTGAATGTCCTAGCGCACTCGCAGCGACTCCACTCATTGGTGCCTCGGCCCAAGTTATCTCCGGAAACAACAACTGGCGCCCCAAAGAGCTGTTTGGGGTAGGTGCAGATTATATGCTGGTCCGAAACGGGCAAATGCGCGTTGGAGCGTTTTTCGGCGAAGGCGATATTAACAATTCCAACAAAGTTTGTGTGCTCGGCGACACGGTTGTAAAGAAACTCTTCCAAACAGCCAACCCGATCGGTCAATCCGTTCGGATCAAAAACATCCCGTTTGAAATCGTTGGGGTTTTGGCCAGCAAAGGAGCGGATATTGTTGGAAATGACCAAGATGATGTTGTCTTGATGCCCTATACAACTGTGCGAAAACGCCTCCAAGGAAGCAGTTTTGACAACGTGGACGTTGCCATGATTTCGGCTCGGAGTTCGGAATTGATGGGACAGGCCGAGCAGGAGATCAAAGCACTGATGATGGATCGGCATCGAATCTCGCTCGGACAACAACCCGACTTTGAAGTCCGCAACACGACGGAAATAGCTGGTGCATTCAGCATCGTGACCGGTACGATGACTGCGATGCTAGCCTCGATCGCAGGCATTTCACTGGTGGTGGGTGGAGTTGGAATTATGAACATCATGCTCGTTTCGGTTACGGAGAGAACTCGCGAGATCGGTATTCGAATGGCTGTTGGTGCTCGACCCAGGGACATCCTTATGCAATTCCTCGTCGAATCGATGGTTTTGTCATTAATCGGAGGCGCAATCGGAGTGTTGCTGGGCGTTTTGGGGTCCGTATCGTTAACCGTGGGGATCAACGCACTTTCCAGTGGCCGAGACTGGCCGATCGTGGTCAGCCAAGCCGCTGCAATCGTTAGCCTCGTTTTTTCCGCTGCCGTCGGTATTGGCTTCGGATTTTACCCTGCTTGGCGGGCCAGCAGACTCGACCCAATCGACGCACTTCGGTACGAGTAACGTTTGACAAAACAGATTTATCAAGCCACCATTCATGGTTCGTGGTTGGAGTTTTCTTAATGATCGTTTGTAGGCCAGAGTGAACGACGAAGACGCATTGATTCAGTCCGCGCTTGCCGGCAACAGTTCATCCTTCGAAGTCTTGGTGACTCGTTACCAAGATCGTTTGTACACAGCTATGATCAGTGTCGTCGGCAGTGCGGACGAAGCGGAAGATGTCGTTCAAGAGTCGTTCATCCAGGCCTATCTGAAACTAGACACCTTTCAACAGAACAGCCGTTTCTTTACATGGTTATATCGCATCGCTTTCAACTACGCGCTCGCTCGGCGCCGGCGGAATCGGGGGCATCTGTCGCTGGAACAGGGGCGGGAAATCGCAGGTACGGACCCGGTCTCTAAGGCTGAGTCGCCGGACAACCGCATGAGCCGCAGCGAAGACGTACAGCTCGTCCATCGCGCTCTCGCGGAACTTTCGGAAGACCATCGAGCGATTCTGGTTCTGCGTGAAATGGAAGATATGGCGTACGAAGAGATCGCCGAAGTGCTTAAGATTTCGATTGGAACCGTGCGATCCAGGTTGAATCGCGCACGATTTGCATTGAAACAACAACTGGAAAACTTCCCCGAATGGAACCCAAATACTTAGGGCGAGAGCCCGATTGAAAACGACCAGACGCAAACCGCCCCCACCATTCCGGCCGACTCTGCCATGAGCCAAAAGAGATGAGATAACCAGAATCGTTCCGAGAAGCGCCTACGATTCCGTAAAATTGGCCTTGCGCAAAGGTTCCTCCGCTAACACCGCCACGTCGAAATTGTTGAACGTCCGAGCATTCGAAGCACAACTGAATCCGCGACTCGGCCGATAGCATATTTTACCCAACCGAAACGGTTGCTCGACGCGTCACTCGCGAGAGCAATTTAGGACGGCTTGGCATCGCACATGGTCATTGGAATTGATTCTCCAGCAACATGGGTGGTCCGAATTGCCTTACTTTAAGAACATTCGGGAAATCGTTGAAGAAGAGATCTGCAACAAGCATCAATTGCTTCCGAAAGCTTTCCCGCTGACAGAAAAACTACTTCGCAAGCAGGGTAGCCCCTGCGGAATTTTTTATTGTTTACATGGCCCTCGTAGCATTCGATTGACTGCGGTCTTTGATATCGAAACTTCAAGGGTTCTGTTTTATGACTCTACTGGCCAAAGAGCCGGGGTGCGCTGCGTTAAGGATGTCGTCCTTGCAGCAGCGTAGTCCGCTTTGCGTCCGTAGCTTTGCCACAGCCAATTGGGTTGCCGTGGTCGATGACTCCCCAAACCCACCAGCAATAACCTAGGGAATGGAATCTCAGTTATGTTGATATTGTCACGGAGAGAGTCCGAGAGAATCTATCTGGGCGACGAAATAGTTCTGACAGTTGTTCGTGTTAACGGAGATAAAGTGCGCATCGGCGTCGAAGCACCATCGCACATCAAAATTTTACGTACAGAACTGGAATTAAACTTAAATGATTTAAAACCGGTCCCGGAACAAAGTCCTAATCGTCGCGCAGCCTAGCTTCGCTGATTTCAAAACGTGCTGAAGTCGCATCAACCGATGCACGTCGCACTGCAAAAAGCCCCGAAACGTCGACCTCGCGTAGCCAACACAACGCGAAGTCGACGTTTTTTGTTATCGAAATCGGGACCACGGCCCTCACTACCAAGAATTGGTTGACCTATGTGTCCACGCGTCCCCCCATTTGCTCAGCAAAAGCTACGATCGCCACTCAGCTTTCGCGCAGCGAAGCACTCCACAAGTTGACCGCACGTTTTAACCATTGCGGGCTAACCATTGCGGGCTAACCATTGCGCTCGATTGCCGCGATCGCTAGTTGCCTCATCGCTTCGACCGCTGTACTCGCAGGCAATCCGTTCAGGAACTCGATCGCGTCGGCGACCAAATCTCTTGCGAATTGCTTCGTGAACTCCGAAGCATCGCAGGCATCCATCTCTTGTCGGAGTTCGTTTGCCGCAGATAGCTCACCAGCATTTAGCCTTCGGATCAGAACGTCGCGACGATTTGCCGGTAGTTGCTCAAGCGTTCGAATGGCGGGCAAAGTAGGTTTAAACGAAAGTAAATCTGTCCCGAGCGTTTTCCCTGCCTGTTCCGACGCTCCCCAAACATCCAGCCAATCGTCAAAAACTTGAAAGGCTGTTCCAAGCTTTCGTCCATACTGTTGCATTCGGAAGCACATCGATTCGTCGCCACCGCCACTCCATGCTCCCAGTGAACAACTTACTGCGCACAATGCACCCGTCTTAGCATCGAGCAATTCCAAATAATCGGAAACACTCAACTCGAAATGCTTTACGCTTTGTCCTTGAAGTATTTCACCCTCGCACACGAGTTTGGCTGCATCCGCAATCCATCTCCCTGGGATCGTTGAATTCCCCCTGTTCGCCAGACCATATGCGTGTGCAAAAAGCCAATCTCCCAGGAGCACGCTTGCGGGAACAGACCAACGTTGATGAACCGTTTGTTTGTGACGCCGCTCAAGGGCCCCGTCTAACACGTCATCATGAATGAGAGTTGCCGTATGAACTAGTTCGACTACAACGGCTAATCGAATTGACTCCTCGGTCGGTTGACCTGAGGCAGATGCTGCGAGCAAGAGCAGACAAGGCCTAAGCCTTTTCCCGCCGAGATCCGAGACATAGGTCAACATCTCGGAGATTTGAGGATTATTGGACTGAAGCTCGCGTCGAATCATCGCTTCGACAGCGTTCAATCTATCTTGAATCGGAGCGGTCGCAGACTTCAATTGCTGGCGATATAGCTGCGGGTTAGAAGATGCGTTCGCAAGAGTCCCTGGAAGAGTGACTGTCTCAACGGATTCCATTTCAATTACTCGCTTCTTTGGAAATCTCCGCGTGAGCCACCGGATTTCGCGAGAAGCATCACTTGGGAAATTATCATGGATCGATCGATGGCTTTGCACATGTCATAAACAGCTAGTGCTGCAACACTGGCTGCGGTCAGCGCCTCCATCTCAACTCCAGTCGACCCAGTCGACGTCACCGTCACGACCCATTTCAGTTCTGTCTCGGAAACCCAAGAGTGAGCAACCTCAACGGAATCGATCAGAATCAAGTGACAAAGAGGAATTAATGCACTGGTTTGTTTAGCGGCTTGGATTGCGGCAATTCTGGCGACCGACACGCAATCCCCTTTCTTTAGGGTATTCGAGCGGATCGCCTCTCCTGCTGACTTCGACATTGAAATCGAGCTGCAAGCTGTTGCAGTTCGATTTGTCTTCTCTTTGCCACCAACATTTACCATTTTCGCTTCGCCCAGATCGTTTACGTGGGTCAAAGCGGCGTTTGTGGATTGTTCCTCTTGATTGCCTGTATGGGGTTCCCCGGGAGTTGACATAGTAAAGCTAACCTCTTGAACTCCCGCATTCCGACGAAACATGTAACAGCAACTAGGCCTTGTCGGCGTACTCGGCACCGAAAAACTCTTTGCTTTCCTTTACGGTTGCTTTGATCGTGCGTTTGCCTTCTTGCCAGTTCGCCGGGCAGACTTCGCCGTTCTTTTCGACAAATTGGAGGGCTTTGACCATTCGCAGGGCTTCATCCACACTGCGGCCAAGCGGGAAATCATTGACAACTTGATGCCGGACGACCCCATCTTTGTCGATCAGGAAAAGTCCACGCAAAGCAACGGAATCCCCCACCAACACATCGTAATCGCGAGCGATCTGCTTGTTCAAGTCCGCGACGAGTGGATACTCGACATGACCGATACCGCCGTCTTTGCGAGCCGTGTTTCGCCAAGCCAAATGGGAGTATTCGCTGTCGACCGAGACTCCGATGACCTCGACTTCCAAATCAGTGAACTCTTTTACTCGGTCGGAGAACGATATAATCTCGGTTGGGCAAACGAACGTGAAATCCAGTGGGTAAAAGAACAAAAGGACGTATTTGCCTTTGAACTGGCTTAGGGAAATTTCCGCCACAGAACCATCTTTTAAAACAGCGTTGGCCTTGAAATTCGGTGCGGGTTTTGTCACGAGGACTGACATGTCGATGCTCTCCGGTGAAAATATGCGATAAAGTTGGTTGCTAGCAAGCGTCACTAACACTACCGACCATCCTCTCCATTGTCCGCCAATCGTCAAGGCTACCGATCCATGCGCAACTCCCGAGATGAAAATCGATCCGATGCAAACGTCACCATCGCTCAACTGAAAGCCGTCATGAATGAGTTTGTGCAGGAGCGTTCCTGGGAGAAATTCCATTTGCCGAAGAATTTAGCGATGTCTATCGCAATTGAATCAGCAGAATTGATGGAGCATTTCCAATGGACGAATCCCGAGCAACCGCTCAGTCCCATTGGGGACGAATCTCCCGTAGCTCAGGAAATAGCGGACGTGTTTGCCTATACGTTAAGACTGGCTCATGTCCTTGGAGTGGATCTCAGCCAAGCTTTGGAAAGGAAAATGGAACTCAACCGAATCAAGTATCCCATTGGCTTGGAGTTTGTCCCAAAGGGTTCATCGCCACCCTATTCTTGATCGGTCGACTCTGATCGGTCGACTCTGATCGGTCGACTCTGATCGGTCGACTCTGATCGGTCGACTCTGATCGGTCGACTCTGATCGGTCGACTTCTTGATCGGTCGACTTGGTAAGCGAGCGGAATACCCTTGAATTCCCCACCCGCAAATTTCAATTTCCAGATGAAACAAACACTTTTCTCAATGTTTTTTGCACAAATCCATCGAAAATCCAATGTTTTTATGCTGAAAACCCCGTTTCCCGGTTGCTTTTTACCCCAGGCAATCTTTAATTCAGCGAAACCATTTTGTCCTAGGTTGGACATGACTCATGATTTGACGTTTGTTGAAAGGGATTCATCGCATGGCGAAAGCAGCTGCCAAAACAGAAAAGCCACTGACCAAAGTCCAGATCTTCACCAATATTGCTGAAGCAACTGGACTCTCCAAAAAGCAAATTGCTGAAGTTTTCGAAGCGCTCAAGGTAGAAATTTCAAACTCGGTTGGCAAAAAGGGAGTAGGCTCGTTCGTCATTCCAGACCTTTGCAAAATCGTTCGCATTCAAAAGAAGGCCCTTCCGAAGCGCCAAGTTCGAAACCCACAAACGGGTGAAATGAAATGGGCCGATCCTAAACCAGCATCCACCGCTGTTAAAGTTCGCCCTCTAAAGAAACTCAAAGACATGGTCTAATCTATAGACCAAGTTTGAAAAACATCGAAACGACTTGGGCAAGCGAATAGGCTTGCCCATTTTCGTTTTGGACACGATGGCTGAGAGGATGATGGCTGCGAGGATGAGCATGATAGCTGCGAGGATAACGTGCGGTTGATATTGATGGGAACAGGCCCCTTCGCGGTTCCGAGCTTTCATGCGATCAGGGCCCAAGGTCACGAAATCATCTGCGTTGTCACACGCCCTTCGGTTGCTTCGTCAGGGAAAAAAGATCCGCCTGTGAGTCCGGTCCGGCAATGGGCCAGCAACCATGATTTGTCGATCGTCGACCCCATTTCGATCAACGATCCGGCCACCAACCAGTGGCTGGCTTCCCTGCATGCGGATTTGATGGTCGTGTGCGACTACGGGCAAATTCTGTCGAAAGCCGCGTTGGAAACTACCAGACTCGGAGGAATTAATTTGCATGGTTCCTTGTTGCCCAGACATCGCGGGGCGGCACCCGTTCAATGGTCGATCCTCGCAGGTGATGCTCGAACCGGTGTTTCGATCATCCACATGACTCCGACACTCGACGGTGGCCCGATCCTCCATCAATCGGCAACCGACATCGGAAACACCGAAAACTCCGAACAGCTTGAAGCCCGACTCA
>JAIPFP010000021.1 GCA_021736575.1 Pirellula sp.
AGGCGATTGGTTTTCCACGAAGTAATTCGGCTTGAACATTTTCCCGATGTCATGAAAGCAAGCGCCAACTCGAACGAGCAATCCGTTCGCCCCGATACTGTCCGCTGCGGATTCCGCCAAGGCTGCTACCGAAATGCTGTGGTTGTATGTTCCTGGGGCACGCTGTGCAAGCTGCCGCAACAGCGGATGACTCATGTCGCTCAATTCCAAAAGACTTAAATCCGTTTGCACGTCAAACAACTTTTCTGCAAACGGCAACAAGCCGGTCATCAATGGTCCGCACAGCAGTATGCAAATTGCTTGCCATGACGCCTCAGACACGAGTTGAATTGGGAACAACGACAAGCTTGATGATTGCAAGCTACTTACACCCGGGCCGTCGGTCGAAACTCCGCCCGTCTGGCCTGTCAACACCCCCAGTCCTATCACGGTCATAAACACTATGATCGCAACTCCAGCTCCTACGTAGATCAGTCGCGTTCTTGTTCTAATGCGGCCACACAACAGAATGGCCCCAGCCCCTGCGCTTGAAAGCACAATGAATTCGGACAAGTCAACACGAGTGCTAAAGGCGATTATCAGCGACAAAGCGGCCATCAGCATGAGTGCAGTAGGGCGACCAAACGCAATGGTCGCAATGATGGCCGTCAGGGTTACCGGAATGACTTCAGCCCGGAATGGATCATTCGATGCGACCACGGCAAAGATAATACAAGACGACGAGAGGGCCAAAAGTCGCAGCAGTCTCCACGTGTTTTTGATAAGAGAATTGTCGAGCGACTGATAGATAAAGAAACCGCAAAGCATATACAAAGCAGTGATCAATCCAACAAACGCGGCAAGCCGCTGTGTGCGTTCACCCAGACTTAATTGTTGTGTGTAAGCGACATGTTCGGCTTTGAGTAAAGAAAGCTCTTTTTGGTCTAGCGTGCGTCCAATCGGAACCAATGCACCAAAGATCGGATCGTAGGATACGGTGGCTTGCTTGACGCTCGAAACCGCATCCAGTCTCGCTTGACTGCTGAGATCTTCGCGGAACGTAAGTGTCTGCGGAAGCCTTACCGTTAGGTAGTTGCTTGCCATTCGGGCGACAAGCAATGCTTCGGGTGTTCCTAATTGATTCCTGAACTCCCGTTCCAATGCGCTTCGCAACGTTGCGGCGACTTCGGCAATTCGAATGCGTTGGACTTCCGCTTCGATTTTCTTGGATTCGTCACCTATTTGGAAAACGAGTATGTAACGTCGATTCCCCTTTTCGATGTCGTGGTCCAGTGATTTGAGCAGCCCAAGCTCTTCGAACGGCCGAAAGACCTCATGGAGTGCAAAATCAAATCGCGAGACGTCCGTGTCGGTTGCGAATATGGTCTGAACGGCTGATAATGCTTGTTCATATGTGAGCGGTTTCTCATCCGGGTTGAGCACGGTGGCTCCAAAGGAGTCGAGAGTCTGCTGTTGCACTTTGGTTAACGCGGTTGCGTCCGCCGCATCAAGGACAGAACGCAAAGCGTCCTTGACTGCCGTACGAAGCTGAATGAGCGGCTCTCGATTGTTTTGGTATATGCAGAGCACTTCGCGAGCCGCTTGCATGCGCAACGCGTCCGTCTTGACTTCATCGACTACTTTAAAAGGCACTCGAGCCAGTATGGCGCGTTGAGGGATGAAGCCCTTGCGATATCCAAACGGCGGTTCCCAACCTCGAACAAACACCGTTATCAATACAGCGGCAGCGACTGCGATGCCCAATCTGGAAAGTGCATCCAAGGACGTGAAACGATCCAACTGTTGTCGCCATGGATAGCGATCGACTCGCAGGTTTGCAGCTCTTTCGCTGCGTGTTTTCGCGTTTTGCGTCGAGGACATATGTATCTAATCGAATCTAGCGCTCGCCGGCGGGGGAAGTACGACTTCCCTGTAAGCCTTCATGCCTTGTGCCGTCATAAGCTGCAACGATTTTTCGAACCAATGGATGGCGGACGATATCGCTCTCATCCAAACGGATGAAGCTGATTCCTGGGATTCCATGCAATCGTTGGACGGCATCGCGCAAGCCACTGGTCACGCCCGATGGCAGATCCACTTGCGTAATATCGCCCGACACCACGATTTTGGATCCCTCACCCATTCTGGTCAAAAACATCTTCATCTGTGCGACCGTCGCATTTTGTGCTTCATCCAATATAACAAACGCCTGATTGAGTGTGCGCCCTCGCATGTAAGCCAACGGAATCACCTCGATCAAGTCTTGCTCTCTCAAGAATTTCACCTGATCAAAGTCAACCATTTCGTTGATCGCGTCAAGAAGCGGTCGCAAATAGGGGTTCAGTTTTTCGTGCAGATCTCCTGGCAAATAACCCAAGCTTTCGCCCGCTTCCACCGCCGGGCGAACCAATACAATTTTCTTGATCGATTTGCTTTTGAGAGCCTCAACGGCTGTCGCGACAGCAAGATACGTTTTGCCACAACCTGCCGGCCCGATGCAAAAGGTCATGTCGTGTTGTCGGATGGCTTCTACATACGTCGCTTGCCCTTCGGTTCGAGGGCGAATGCGTCGACCGGCGTTTCCAATCGCAAGTTCGATTCGTTCGATTGCTGGAGAGCCGCGTGCGACTGTGGCTTGGGTGAGTGCTTCAGCTACTTCATCCTGCCCAATCGCCCCATGGCGAACGACTTTGTCTTTAAGTCTTTCCAGGATTTCAGTGGCCAGTCTGACGGATTCCGCAGGACCTGAAATTCGAATCTGCCCATTGCGATGTGTGATAGCAACGGCCAATTGGTTGCGGACCAATCTCAAATTGTTGTCCTGCGGACCAAACAGTTGCAGAGCAAGTTGGGGATCGGAAAGAGTAAGAGTCGATTCGGACATGCAGTAGAACAATTCGTTCAAGTGAGTTTGGCGATTATACCAAGATAGCCGACAATTGCTGTCGGCAACAAGGAATCTGTAACATCCCACACACCTCCTAAGCCAGGTAGCAGTGTTCCGCTATCCTTTGCCCCAACTGCTCGCTTAATCATCGATTCCAGCAAATCCCCTACAAGACCTACCAGCGTCAAAAGGCAACCAAGCAGAGCGGGTCCCCACCACGTTGTCCCGGCTGTGCCACCGCACATCGGCAACAACAATCGGAGGAAGACGTAAGCGATGACGACACTCATGAGCATTCCGCCGATGAGTCCCTCGACCGTTTTGCCGGGACTTATGGCGGATATCAATTTGTGTCGGCCCATGGATTTCCCTGCAAAATACGCACCGGTATCTGCGAACTTCACGATCGCCAACATCGAGATCAAGTTGAGGATACCTTGCAACGAGCTCCCTTGCATTCGAACAAGAAACCAGACGCTCATACAACCAACGATATACACGATCACGAAGCAGGACAAGATCCACGCTAGAGTTGTTCGCTCGCCATGCGACGTTTCGAGCGGCATCGTTTGTTGAGTTCGCTGGAACGAATAGAGAGCATGAACGCCGCTGCTACCAACCCCAGTCAAAACGCCGATCAGAATCCAACCCGCTCGACCGACGGGGCAATCCGCAGGGTAAGAAACGCTCATCACGAAGCTATACCACAAAGGAAACATGCAAACCACACATGCGATCGCGCTGTGAACGAGCAAGCTCTTCGGCGAAACATACCACTTGCGTGCGAGAAGCTGACTTGCCTCCCAACCCGTCCCCAGCGTAAATGCGATGAACAGTGGAATCAACCACATACCCGCTTGGCCACCGACGGGCCATTTCAGATCTAAGCCAATGGACAAGAGCGCGACGCATATCAAACAGGCCGCTGAAATCAGTCTCCGGTTAAGCATAGAATGTGTTGTCTTTCTTGCAGTCTATGCAATGTGTCGCCGACTCCATCAAACGTTGAATAAGAAGTGACAGATGTCGCCATCTTGCATAACGTACGTTTTTCCTTCGGTTCTCAGCTTGCCAGCTAACCGAATCTCCTTTTCGCTCCCGTATTTTTCCAGGTCGTCCAACGAAAAGACTTCGCAGCGAATAAAACCGCGTTCGAAATCGCTATGGATTACGCCAGCCCCTTGCGGAGCCGTCGCACCGACAGGAACCGTCCAAGCTCGAACTTCCTTTTCGCCTGCAGTGAAGTAGCTTTGTAGTCCGAGCGTTTGATAGGCTCGTTGCGCGACAACTTGCAGAGCCGGTTGTTCAAGCCCAACGGCTGCGAGCATTTCGCTACGGTCGGGGTCGTCGAGTTCAGCGATTTCGGCCTCAAGCTTGGCGCATACCGGGACAACTTGTGCACCCACTTTCTCAGCGTAGACGCGGATTTTGGAAACCAATTCGCTGGTACCTTGCAAATCATTCTCGTCGACATTGGCGATGAAAAGGATGGGTTTTGCGGTCATCAAACCAAAGCTGGCGATGGCTTTGGCTTCCGATTCGTCCATCTTGAGTTTTCTCAGGGGCAGATACTTGTTCAATTGCTCGAGACAGGTTTGGATGCCGCTAACTCGCAGTTTGGCTTCTTTGTCGCCGCCACGACCTGCGCGTTCTGCCTTGGGCAGCGCGTTTTCCAACGTTTGAATGTCGGAGAACATCAACTCCATTTCAATGGTTTCAATATCCGCCAACGGATCGACTTTCCCGCCAACGTGGGTTACGTCGGGATCGATGAAGCAACGCACGACTTGGAGGATAGCGTCGACTTCGCGGATGTGACTCAAGAACTTGTTGCCAAGCCCTTGACCTTCACTCGCACCTTTGACAATGCCGGCGATATCCACCAGCTTGAGCATGGCTGGTATGACCTTTTGAGGGCCAACCAGCTTAGCAATTCGATCTAAACGATTGTCGGGGACACTGATGATCCCTTCGTTAGGGTCGATGGTGCAGAACGGATAATTTGCGGCTTGAGCCGATTGCGAACCGGTCAGCGCATTGAACAACGTACTTTTGCCTACATTGGGTAGGCCAACAATTCCAGCTTCCATTTTGGGGCGAACGTCCTAGCTTTCGTGGCGCATGAGTGGGAACAGTACAACGTCGCGAATGCTGCGCGAGTTTGTTAGCAACATAATAAGTCGATCGATACCAATTCCGAGACCTCCTGCGGGAGGCATACCGTACCTGAGCGCACGAACGAAATCGGTATCCATTTTGGCCATTGAATCTTCTTCCGCCATGCCGTCGAGCTGGGTCTTAAACAACTCTTCCTGAAGGATCGGGTCATTGAGTTCGGTGTACGCGTTGGCCAATTCCATCCCATGAATAAACAGTTCAAACCGTTCTGCAATATCCGGATTGCCCGCCTTTCGCTTGGTCAATGGGCAAATGCTGGCCGGGTAGTCGATGACAAAGATCGGACCGATGAGCGAGTCCTCGACTTTTTCTTCGAAGACTTCGCTCTTGATAACGTCAGGGTGCTTGCCCGTTGTGACGATGCCGAGTTTCCGAGCGAGTTGAGCGATTCCTTCGCTGTCGGAGGTCTTCAAACCCGTGTGTTCTTCGAATAGATCGCTGTACGTTCTGCGTTGGAATGGCGGAGTAAAGTCGATATCGAGGTCACCCCATTTTAGCTTGTAGCCTTGGCCCGTCGCCTCGATCGCTTCGACGATGATTTGTTGCGTCAGGTCCATCATGGTTTCGTAATTGGCATACGCCCAATAGAGTTCGATCATCGTGAACTCTGGATTATGTTTTGGACTAATCCCTTCGTTTCGATAGACCCGTCCCATTTCATACACTCGCTCGATACCCCCCACCAACAATCGCTTGAGGTGAAGTTCGAGCGCGATTCGCAGGAACAATTTCATGTCGAGCGCGTTGTGGTGTGTGACGAACGGACGGGCGGCCGCACCACCCGCGATCGTGTGCAATGTCGGGCCCTCGACTTCGACGAACTGATGTTTGGCCAACGTCGCTCGGATCGAGTGAACGATCTTCGTCCGATTCAAAAACGTATGCAGTGAGTCGGTATTGTAAGTCAAATCGACGTACCGCATTCGCTGACGAAGTTCGGCATCTTGGAGCCCCGCGTGTTTTTCGGGTGGCGGCTCAAGTGTCTTGGTCATGAAATGCAGTTTGCTCGCGAACACGGTCAGTTCGCCCGTGTTAGTTCGTCCTAATCGGCCATCAATACCGACAAGGTCACCAAAGTCGAGGAGTTTGGCGAGATCGAAGTCTTCGTCGGAGACATGTCCCTTGGCGATCATGATTTGGATGTCGCCAGTCCAGTCGCGAATGTTCAAGAAGAAAAGCTTGCCTGCGGTCCGGAGCAGCATGATCCGGCCTGCGACGCGAACGATTGGCCCAACTTCCTCGCCCGGGCCTTGACTGGCTTTCCAGCCCTTGTAATCAAAGCTTGCACGAACCTCCGAAGTGTCATTTTGCCCTTTTTCCGAAGGCGGAAAGTTAGGTAAAGGAATTAAGGAACCGTCTTCTTTGCGGAAATGAATTTGTGCCGCCAGTTCACGAACCGGGCCGATAAACGTCCGATCGTCGAATCGTGCTCCCCAAGGATCTAGGCCAAGTGCTTCGATTTTCTTGAGTTTTTCAAGCCTTGCTGCTTGATGGACACCTAAACCGGTGTTGTCTTGTTCGAGAGAATCGGCCATGTTTGAGCAAATGAATGGGTTTTGAATTGATTCGGGCTGTTCCGGTCCGAATAGATTCGTTTCGCCCGGACCGAAGTGCAGATTGTAGGAAAATGTGATGGAAAACCAAGCTGTCAAAGCACCAATGGTGCTAATTGTTGAAAGTGATCCCTTGCTACTGACCGGGATGTCAGCGATTTTGGATCAACGGGGATACCGATGTTTTTTGGCAAGGAACGTGGCAACGGGTCTCAAAGCAACCCAAGCGATGCCATTTGATTTGATCGTTTTGTCGTTTGAGCGAGACGCTTTAGAGGCTGCAAAAAATGCCTGCGAATTGCGGGGGGATGCAGCCTCGCGTGAACTTCCGGTTTTGTTTGTAGCGGACGCATTCGAAAACGCCTGGATTGAGCCACTGAACTTGGCGGGTGGTGTCTATTGTCTGCCAAAGCCTTTTGATCCAGACGTGTTTTTGGACTTGGTAGAAAAAGTGCTTTGCTTGCCACATTTGGCTGTTGCCAAAATAGCGCCCCCCAAAGCCCACTTCGCCAAAGATTGGGTGCGATTGACTTGAAAACCGAGCGATAACAGCAAAGAAAATCGGATAGCGTTCGCGACTGGTTGCCTCGCTACACGGGACGAGAACTTGCGGACTTTGCAAGCTACCTCTTGGCCATTAGGATCGTCGCATTGATCGAATTACGCGATTCCGGCGAATCGGTAAAGCATCTTCGCGTTGAATCTTAGGCTTTATCTTTTGATTGCGAACCCATCGAACTCTCCGCTGGGCTCGGAATCGAATCGATCGATGGATTTGATCCTTCCGGATACGGAGGTTTGTATTTCGTCGACGAACCGCTGGATTTCGTCGCGCTCTCCTTCGACAACAATCTTGACTCGTCCATCGTCAAGATTCTCGACTGTTCCAGAGACAACAAACGATCGGGCTATCTCGGTGGTCCGATAGCGAAAACCAACGCCTTGAACGTGGCCTGAGACAAAAAGGGTTGCCCGTTTCATCGGCCAAGTTTAGGCGGCCAAACGATCGGCGTTCTTTCGCTTTTTGTCCGTCATGCTCTGCAAGTCAACAACGTCTTTGGCTAGTCCAAGTGCCCGCAGGACTCGGATGGCCAAGAAAGTCATGTCGAATTCCCACCATTTGTGACCGTGCTGAGCCAATCGTGGGTGAGCATGATGATTATTGTGCCAGCCTTCGCCGTAAGCGATGACAGCAACCCACCAAAGGTTTCGGCTATCGTCGCGTGTTTCGTAGTTCTTGTATCCCCAAATGTGCGAGGCCGAATTGACAAACCATGTCGTATGGAGCACCGCCACCATTCGCACGCAAACAACCCAAACCAGCCATGAAATAGCCAAGGACGAGCCACCCATCCAATATCCGGTCGCGGTAATTGCCGTGGCAAAGGCAATGTGGATTCCGAGGAACCACTTTTCCAAAAACATCAAGTACTTATCTTTGATCAAATCCGGGACCCACTTGCGAGCAAATCCCTCTGGATCGCCATTATCCGTACTGAAAGCTAGCCATTGGGCGTGAGCCCACCAGGGGCCGTCGTGAGGCGAGTGTGGATCACCAGGCAGATCACTGTACGCATGATGCTTGCGATGGTTTGCGGTCCAACTAATGGGTCCACCCTCGCCTGCCAAAGTACCGATCGTTGCAAACACATTGCACAACCATTTTGGCAAAACCAATCCAGTATGTGTCAACAATCGATGAAATCCAAGGCAAATGCCAAGACTTCCTGTCATCCAGTGAAGCAAAACCGCCAAGCCGAGTGCGCTCCAAGTAAAGGACCAAGGAGCATAGAGAGCGCCGATATGCAAGGCGATCAGCCAGATGGTAGCACCCCACTGAATGTTCCAAACCGTTGGTACTGGGGATTGTTTCGCGGTTCCGCCAGCAGATGGAATACCCGCAAGCAAGACCTCTTCGAGTTGGGGTTGCGGCGGGGCTATCATCGTGCCTGCGTGATGCTGGTGATATTGCTGATTGAGCGTATCCACATTTGCATCTTTGCCTAACATACCAATATTCCTAGGTGTTAATGATAATTTGAAACGATAATGGGTGGTCAAAACCCTTGCGGGCGTTCTGCTTTAGTCGCTTGCTGATACATACATTAACGCCGTTTTCGGTTTGTGTATGTCCGAGATTGGTTGTCGATGTGTCAAAGATTTGTAAAAGTCCATTTGGCGCATCAATTCCCAGGCTTTCGGGCATTCAATTCGTCAAAATTCATGGGTTTGACATGAAATCCCAAATGAATTGGTAGGGTACTTTCTTAGGTACAACCCGGCTATCTTCGGTAATCGTGCCATGCCTAGTCACACGAAAAACTGCGACAGCACAACTTCACTGCTGTTTTTCCATAAATAGCTGATCGATGACCACTTGTGTCGCCATGGCGATTTCGCCCCAATGCGGTTCGAGCTTCTTCGATAGAACGATTTGATTAAATCTCTCAAACATATTGATTTCTTGAGAGGGCGCATACCCGCTGGCGTACTCTTCGACTCGGATTCGTCGCGTATGCTCTTGCATGTGAAAGTCACACCCATGGATCTCAAACCGAGGATTCTCTAAATCAAATGAAACTTCGCTACCGAAGTTTGGCAGGACGAAGTCTTTTAGAAAAATATTTCCATGGGTGCCACTGATGTGCGCCCATTGCTGATTCCCAGTCAGAAACGAACAGTAGAAACTGCCGGTCGACCCGTTCGCGAAAGCAAGCTCGGCAGAGAAGTCTGCAGGTACGGTCGTTTCGCTGTCGTTCCGTTTCAAACTTTGGATGCAATTGGCAGCAATCTTGGTTGGCATCTGCCACTTGTTGGCCCACAGCAAGAATCGGACGCAGTACCAACCTAAATCACCGAGACAGCCAAATGGTTCTAGTTCGCTATCGACACGAATATTGCTCTTTGAAAAATCGTCTCCTCCAAAGAAGGAAAAGTGGCATGCGATCCTTCGAATATCGCCGATGGATTCGCCATCGTCGAGCGATTGACGGAGCATCCCCATTCGGGCGCTGTGCATAAACATTACGCCGTCCATATACTGAACGCCGTTTTGTTTGCAGACCGAAAGAACTTCTTCTAGGTCCCTGGCGGAAAGGGCGGAAGGCTTCTCAGCCAGCACGTGCTTGCCTCGTTTTGCGGCCGCAATAATCCATTCCTTACGCAAACCGGTCGGAAGTGGGATGTAAACCGCATCGATATCAGGACGGTCTAGCAAGGCTTCGTAGCTGCCGAAAGCATTTGGCTTTTGACGTTGCGGGCAACTCGATTGGCATTCGTCGATGAATGCGCTGGCGGCTTCTAGTCGACGACTGGCGACAGCAACCACGGTCCCTGAGCTTGTTTTCGAAATAGCCCGCCAATTTTTTTTCGCAATGGTTGCGGTAGAGAGGATTCCCCATCGGCATAACGCGGATTCCGACATTTCATTGACTTTCTGAACGTTCGAGTTGATTTCGGTGGGTTGCCCAGGCTTGCCAGGGACGCTTCAAGCCGCCCGCTAGCCCCTGGTTACGCAAATTACTGAGACGCTGTGAACTGCTTGAATTGAAATCCACCTTGACCTGAATTGCGCCGCATGGCTATCCTCCGCCCAACCAAGGTAGGTTTGGTAACTTCGGCAGACGCGGATGCTGTCACAGGATAAACCGAGCGTGTGAGTTTGGCGACCCGTCGTCAACATTGCAACGAACATTCAGGAAGGATGATTCCCCCAATGTCCAGCACAAAAACTGTTTTTACGACCGGCGAGGCCGCCAAGATTTGCAAGGTTAGCCAACAAACAATTATTCGTTGTTTCGACAATGGATCGTTGAAGGGCTTTCGCGTGCCAGGCAGCCGATTTCGCCGCATTCCCCGCGATCAACTCTTTGTCTTTATGAAGGACAATGGCATCCCAACGGATGCTCTCGAAAGCGGAAAGAAAAAATTGCTTATCGTCGATGACGATCAGGATTTGGTCGATCTCATGTACGACACTTTTGAGCGAGATGGTCGATTCGACATCCGAACGGCCAACAACGGATTCGATGCAGGCATGCAGGTCAAAGAATTCCGTCCAGACGTCGTCGTCTTGGATGTGATGCTCCCCGACATTAATGGCCGGGAGGTTTGCCAGCGTGTCCGAGGCGATCGAACCATGGATTCGGTCAAAATTCTCTGTATCTCGGGAATGGTCGAACAAGACAAAGTCACCGAGCTCCGCGCATCGGGAGCCAACGATTTCATGCAAAAACCTTTTACGACCGACCGGCTGCTCGATCGCGTATGCGATTTGTTAGAAATCGATCGACCCGTCGCAATCTAAGGAGAGCCGTAGGATGGGACCAATGTCCCGTCCGTTGATTGGTTCGGGACAATGGTCCCAAACTACGACTGGTATCTTTCGCCTAAAGCGGATCGGCGCGAGCCGACCGTTGAATTTCGAAGGTATTTGCGAATCCTCACCGGACAGCTTGCGCTGTTCCGCTGCAAGCCACTTCTCCGAGGTGGCTATTTTCGTTTGTGCACAATCGGCTCGCAAACTTTCTTTCCAAAACTTTGCCAATCCAATTCGCTGTGACCAAAGGTGTCCAGCTCTTCCCGATCATTCAGTGTGTCGCAACGGTCTTGGTGCTCACCAAGCCATCCGAAACACCGAACGAAATGACGAGAATTGGATCATGGCAGTAGCAACTCAAACCGCGCCTGTATTTGTCCAGCAAGCATTCCAATGGGATGATGCTGAATCGGCATCCTCGTTTTCCTCCAACGGACGAGCCACCACGGTCGCTGATTCCGAAACGACTCGCAATTCAACCATTCGCCCGTCATCCCGGCCAGCCATCACCGTTCCGACATTTCGAACCAATTCCTCGGCTCGCCGCGGTCGATGCGAACATGTGGGCGGGATGTTGGCTACCGTGCTCGAGCGTTATGGCATTGGGCTGGATCAATTAATCGCAGAGATCGATCGCCAGAAATAATGGTTGAACGTACAACAAAGCCCAATTTCGCAAATTGCGTTTAACCGTTAGCCGTAGGCGTACGTTCATGGTAGTGAGTACGCCTTAGGCTGACGGTTAAACAAACAGGCTAACGGTTAAACAAACAACGGAACGGTACTGCGTTTTACCGATCATTCCTCGCCAATCGCCCGTTCTGCTGATACCATAGTGGTAATTGTTGGAGGCCTGAACTCGGGGCGAGTTCAGGTTGAAAAAGAACTTAACGGGATTGTACACTTAGGAAATGAATCGATACGAGTACGACGTGATTGTCGTCGGAGCAGGCCATGCCGGAACGGAGGCTGCTGCGGCTGCGGCTCGACTTGGCGCCCGTGTGGCTTTGCTTACAGGCAATCTTGATACTGTCGGCCAAATGAGTTGCAATCCTGCCATCGGTGGAGTTGCCAAAGGTCAGATTGTTCGTGAGATTGATGCACTTGGCGGATTGATGGGAGAAACCATCGATCGCACGGGAATTCAGTTCCGTTTGCTCAATAGCCGCAAAGGTCCGGCGATGCATTCGCCTCGGGCTCAAGCGGACAAAAAAGCATATCAATTCGAGATAAAACGACGTATTGAGGAAACACCCCAACTCGATCTTCGACAAGAGTTAGTCGAAGACTTGATCAGCGAGACGATCGATGGCGAAGAACGCATTCTTGGCGTAAAGGTTCGCGGAGATGCGTTCTATTATGCCCGAGCCGTTGTTCTGACAACAGGCACATTCCTGCAAGCCATCATGCATACAGGCGAGGCCAAGACAGCGGGCGGTCGAGCAGGCGAGGGAACCACCTCCGGTATTAGCCATGCCCTTTTGCGTCTCGGGTTTCGAGTGCAACGATTCAAAACAGGTACTCCAGCGCGACTGAACGGGCGAACAATCGATTATTCGAAAACGGAAATTCAACCCGGTGACGAATCGCCGCAACCCTTTTCATTCATGTCGGACGCGTTGCCCGGTCCGCAAGTGCCTTGCTGGATCACTTATACCAATGAGTCCGTTCACGCCTTGATCCGCGCCAATTTGCATCGTGCACCGATGTACACGGGCCAAATCAAGTCGACCGGCCCACGCTATTGTCCTTCGATCGAGGACAAAGTGGTTCGTTTCGCGGACAAGGACCGTCATCAGTTGTTCCTCGAACCCGAGGGACGCAACACCCTTGAGATCTACGTAAACGGCATTTCGACCTCCCTGCCCCGCGACGTTCAAGATCAAATGATGCGCATGATTCCAGGTTTGGAAAACGCCCAAATCATGCGTTATGGCTATGCCGTCGAATACGATTTTTGCCCACCCGACCAGCTTCAGCCATGGTTCGAAACCAAATCCGTCCAAGGGCTCTTCTTTGCCGGTCAAATCAATGGCACAACCGGCTACGAAGAAGCGGCCGCTCAAGGCTTGATAGCAGGCGCAAGTGCCGCCCTCCGATTGCAAAACAAGGATGGACTTGTTTTGGGTCGCGAGTCGGCATACATGGGAGTACTCGCCGACGATCTTGTGACATGTGGCGTCGATGAACCCTATCGCATGTTTACCAGCCGAGCCGAGTATCGCATGATGCTCCGTCAAGACAACGCAGACCGCAGGCTTACGCAACTCGGATTCTCGCTCGGACTTGTCGATCAAGCTCGCTTTGACCGCTTCACTTCCAAGTTAATCGCCATCGATTCTGCAACCAAGGCTCTGAACCAATTGCGAGTCGAAGGGGTGCCAGCCGACAAGTACCTTCGCCGTCCAGAAATCACGTGGGCGGAATTGGTCCAGATGTTTCCGGAAACGCTAGGATCGATTTCGCCGGAGATCGCTCAACAAGTCGAATACGATTCCAAGTATTCCGGTTACATCGCCCGTCAACAAATTCAAGTGGACCGTCAAAATCGAATGGCGGACAAAGTTATACCCAAACACTTCAATTACGATTCCATCATCAGCATGCGAGCCGAGGCCAAACAAAAACTTGGCAAGATTCGTCCGATTAACTTGGATCAGGCAGGGCGAATCAGCGGTATTACGCCAGCCGATATCTCCTTGGTGTTGGCCTATATCGAAAACCCAAAGCTGGCGCGACATAAGCCCATTGCAATCGCTTCGACCGGAGCAGAACCCGAATAGATGCCGAGCGCCATCATCATTGGAGCGGGTCTTTCAGGATTGACCGCTGCTCGCAAGTTGCATCGATCCAATTGGTCCGTCCGTCTGCTTGAGACTCGCGATCGAATCGGTGGCAGAATCCAGACAGATGCGGTGGATGGCTTCATGCTTGACCACGGTTTTCAAGTCTATTTGACTGGTTACAAAATGGCTGGGCAAGAGCTCGATTTGCCTTCGTTGAAACTGGGTGCATTTCCGGCTGGAGCGCTCATTCAAACCAACGGCAAACGCTATCGAGTCTGCGATCCGCTACGATCGCCTTGGTATATGGCTCCCAAGCATGCCATCGAAACGATGCTTGCACCGGTTGGTTCGTTTGCGGATAAATGGAATATCGCCAAATTCCGCCAACGCGTTTGCAGTGCAGATGAAGTTCAAATGCTTGGCGTACAACAAGTGACGGCTCGCGCCCGGCTTGAGCAAATGGGTTTTTCCAACCTCATCATCGAGAAATTCTTCCGTCCTTTCTTTGGCGGGATTTTTCTGGACAAATCCCTGAGTGTGTCCGCAGGCTTGATGGAATTCGTGTTCCGGACATTTAGCCAAGGATTCGCAGCGTTGCCTGGAAACGGTATGCAAGCCATACCTGATCAGATCGCTTCCTCGCTACCATCGGAAACGATTCAGCTCAATACGACGGTGGCAAGCGTTGAAGCGGATCATCTAGTCCTTTCCACTGGCGAGCTTCGTACAGCGGATTGCATTATCATCGCTACCGAAGAGCCTACCGCAAGGCGACTGCTGAACTCTAATACTGGATCGATGAAACAAGAAGCTGCGCAGGTAGCGTGCGCTTCGACAAGCTGCCTTTACTTTTCAGTTGAAAACCCACCGATTCGTGAAGCCACGTTGGTGCTGAACGGAGACGGCGAAGGCATCATTAATAATCTCTGTTTCCCAAGCTTTGCCCAGCCAACTTACGCACCTGTTGGGCGAGCTCTATTGAGCGTGAGTACAATCGGTCACATCGAGCCAACTGGAGAGGCTTTATTGGATTCCGTCATGAACCAGCTTGCGGACTGGTTTGGACCATCTGCGAGAACGTGGCAACACTTACGGACCTATCGAGTTCCATATGCATTGCCAAACCAGTCCCCCGAGAATCTCGCAACGCGTTCCGTTCATTCGAGATTGAGCGAACGAGTTTATCGATGTGGCGACTATTGCGAATCGGGAAGCATCGAAGGAGCAATCCAAAGCGGCCTCAAGGTTGCCGACTTAGTAATCCGGAAGAGCGAGTCACTCACTTTGTAGCAATTCGAGCCATACCCACAATTTGACTCGTATGCTTTGTGTACAATTCACGTTGGTAGGACCATTCGACAAACTCAACACATTACTCTTGCAGCAAAGTACCCAAGTTTATGCGTGGCATCGACCTTGATTCTTTTTCTCAGCATTGCGGGGCGATTCGGTTGGACGATCGATCCCGACGATGCAAAGTCAGCGGAGTTGTAGCGAGACTACGATTCGTGGTCGTAATTGTTTTATTCTTCATTGTGGGCAACACGTCATTACTTTCCCAACAGGTCTCGGATCGATACGCTCAAATCCCTGGGGACTCGTTGAGTATCACGTCCATCGATTTCGAAACGATTCGAAACCTCAAAGAACTGGAAATGGTGCCTTGGGAGATTCTTGCTGCATTTGGCAAGCAGGAATTGGGAATCGACCCGATGTTGATCTCAACCATAGATTTCACGAGTGGCCTACCCAGTCTCAACGGTCTTGAATTTGGGATTGTTATTAGAACGAAAGCGCCTGTTGATATCGCGCAGCTCAACGGTCGTCTTTTTTCGGATATGACGCGCGCGCCTAAGAACCAAAACATGAAAGTACGAAGCCTTAACGACGCGCCTGCCAAGGTCGTCCAGTTAGAGCCGCTAACGGTTATGGTTGGCTCGGAGGGAACGCTGCGACGCATGCTTGCCGGCAAAGTCCAGACGAGCAAGACGATTGAGTTGATTGGCAAGTCGAAATACCCATTCCGATCGATCACAGCCATCGAACCATTGCGACCAATCATCGAAGGAGCCCTGGCGGATGCGAGCGGCGCGATCCCTCCCCAGTTCTTGTCTGACCTTCAAGTGGTCGCGGACGAACTGTCGTACATTCAAACCGAGAGCAGCGTCGGCTTATCCGCCGAAGTCGTTCTCAAATTAGGTGCCAGAGACAAGGACTCCATCGAGAGACTCGTGATCTCCCTTGAACGGCTACGAAAGAACGGCCTTGTATTCGCCGAAGCGATGGTCAAACAACAAATTCAGAACGACCGTCAAATGACGCCAGAAGTGAAAACGGCAGCCTTGCAATACGTCCAGCGAATGAAAGGATTCCTGGCAACAGCGGATCTGTGGAACGTCGTCGGGGACGAGATTGTTATGGACGGGAGAGTCGCCTATTCCGTTCCGACCATAGGTGTTTTGGTCGGCTTGCTTCTGCCTGCTGTGCAAGCGGCTCGGGAAGCTGCGCGGCGGATGAGTTCGCAGAACAACATGAAGCAGATCATGCTTGCAATGCTTAACCACGAATCTGCCTTCAAGCAATTCCCAGCTCGAGCAACCCGCGACGCCGATGGCAAGCCGCTGCTAAGTTGGAGAGTCAAGATCCTGCCGTTCCTAGAGGAAAACGGTCTTTATCAAGAATTCCATCAGGACGAACCATGGGACAGCGAGCACAACATCAAGCTACTTGAGAGGATGCCCGCTGTTTATAAGCATCCTAGCTATGTTGGGCCAGAAGGCCACACGGTCTACTTGGTGCCCTATCAAAAAGGGAATGTTTGGACTTCGGCGAAACCTCAAATAAGAAACATCACGGACGGTACGTCGAACACGATTGCATGCTTTGAAACCAACGATGAGCATGCCGTTCCTTGGTCGAAACCGGACGATATCGATTTGGACCAAGATGACATTTTCGATTTTTTCCGTTTCGGCGCTTCCAACGTCGGGATGTTTGATGGCAGTGTCCGAGCGATTGCACCCTCGATCGATCCGGTTGTCTTGAAGGCAATGATGACAAGCGCGGGAGGCGAAGTTGTGCAACTGCCTTAGAAGTCCAAAACATAGTCGCCTTTCGCTCCGCGAAAGCAGCGTTGACGACGTATCTTTCGCGGATAGGCTGTGATTTTTTGGATGGACCACTTTTTATCGGTTGCCTTACATGATCAAGCAATGAAATCTTGCAATCGATTCAGCCAGCTGCTCGGGACTTGAAATCGGCATCCAATGAGTTCCGTCCACGACGATTTCAAGTGTCGAGCCAGGAATGGTTTGATGCAGTCGCGTTGCTTGAATGATCGGAAAGTGCTTGTCATTCTCTGCCCAAAGAATTAAAGTTGGGCAGCGGATGGGAGCATACAGCCTGGGCAACTGGTCCAAGGTTCCTTGATAACCCGAACACATCTTGCTGATGAATCGACGGACTTCGGGTGATGAAAAAGCGTTCCAGAAATCTTGCCGCAATGGCTCGTCGATACGCTCGCTCTTCTTCAAAAACGTTTTTTGAGCCCGTCGAAAGATCAAGCCTGGCAACGTTCGCAGGGCAAACCGGTTAAAGCCGAAATGGCGCAGCAATCGGATCTCCCAGGATGTACTTTCGTCGCCAAAGACAAGCGAATTCATCACAACCAATTGTTTGATGCGTTCCGGAAACATCGAAGCAAAAGCCAGTGCAGGTTGCCCTCCCATGTCCATTCCGACCACAGTGGGACGTGCCAAATGCAAGTCATCCAAAATCGTTAATAGGCGTTTTGCCAATAACTGAGGAGTTGCACCTCCGGGCCACTGTTCGCTGTAACCCATTCCTGGCCAGTCGAAGGCAATGACCTCAAACTGTTCCGCTAGCAACGGCCCAAGTCTACTCCAGATCTGCAACGTTTCTGGATAACCATGCAAGAATACGATCGGTTGGCCTTGGCCAAGACGCGCGATACGTAGAAGCCTTCCGTTGCTTAATGGAATTTGTTCCGTTGACAGAAGCGACGTAGCTTTCATCTCCCGTCCCTCGCATCCTTCAAGAGTTGATCTGCTGCAAGGATTCCACTCACGGCACAAAAGCTAACCCATTGCCCAGGATGGGTTGCACTTCCTGAATGGTACAGGTTCCGAATCCATGGACTTCTGTGTGCAATTCTCCCCGACAACATAAACCTTGAAGTCATCACGGGATTCATGCTCTGATGGTAGAGGTTGAATTGGCCTCCCCACTCGTTCGGGATGCGAGTGCGCAATACACGTACTTCGTCGAACAATTCGCGCCACCAGCTTTCGGTCTCGACGACTCGGTGAAGGAAATCACGTTGCCCTAGCTCTCCGCCTGTCTCAGCACGTGCGTGCCCCATAGGAGCGATCAATCTAGCGGGAAACCAACCGTTCTTTTCGAGCGACGGATCGATCACACCTGGAGTGACTAACAGTCTGCACCCATCGAGCTCATTTCGAAGCCGGAATCTCAGATAGGGAGGATTCGGCTTCCCTTTCACAGCAAGGTATGCACATATGCCAGGTGATTGCAGTGGCAATCGATTGAAGTAGTTCCTAGTTCGATTGGGCAAGGCAGCTTGACCGTTTTCGTCCAGCAGGGACAGATATGAAGCAAGTCCTACATTGGATACTATTGCATCCGCAGATAATGTTTCGGCCTCTATCGCGACTCCGATCACTTTGTTTTTGACGCAACGAATGCGACTAACCTTTGTGCTAAAACGAAACTCGACACCTTCCTCTACCGCTTTTTCGAACAAAACCTCGGGAATCGTCCCAATGCCACCTTTTGGATAGCACGCTCCCACTTGATGAATCACCGATGTGACGAGAGCTAAAGGTGATGGTGCTTTATCCGCCAGTTGACCAGCCACGTGCGTCCATATCCCGAGCGCTTGCACAACCGATTCAGGCAGCCGCGAAGATCGAAAAACAGAACCTAGCGATTGCAAAACAAACGGAATGTCTTGAACCGCACCGCTCCGAACCACATCTAGAATCCCCGGTCGCGATTTCCATTGCAACGGTTGTAGCCTTCCATAGGTCGAACTCGTCCGTTCGATAAAACGTCGGTAGTGTATTCCGCAGCCCGGCCAACGGGCGTCCAGCTCCGCAGCGGTTTTCTCAAACGAATCGTGTATTGAAACTGGAAGTGCGGAACCGTCATCAACCTGATAGACATGCGAAATCCGTTCCAGCTGCAGATGAAGATTCGGATCGATTCCCAATCGCCCGAATGCCCATTCAAGCCCAGGGCGATCGAGCAAGACATACGGCCCAGTGTCAAATCGAAAACCCTCCAGTTCAAAACCCGACGCCAAACCTCCGACGGACGAGCGTGCTTCAACTATAGTTACCTTCCAACCGTCTTGAGCCAATCGAATCGCCGAACATAGCCCACCGATCCCTGCTCCAATTACAACAACCCGTCGAGTCATTTCGGCCTCATGAGTCTAACTCCGCCACGTTCATCCCAAGCAACCAACGGACGGCCCGACGAGTCATCTTCAAAACAAATCCTTCGCGATGAATCAATGGAAAGGCATGCTTGTCCATGTTAGGCACGAAAAGCGACCCTCGACCACTTCCCATAACATAAACTGGATAGGCCATGATACTTAAGAGTGCCCGAAGTTCATTATGGTACGGACCTCGCCAGTTCTTGATCACCGAATCATCGCCGACAACTTCGACTTTGTTTTCTGTACCTCCGAACCACTGAGAAGTGCTTCGCAACATGCTAGATGATTCGTACTGTTCGACCCCTATGTGCCGTAGCGTTATCTTATCGACAGCGAATGCATCGGCGCCTGCATAAAATCGCATCGGGTGAATTGGACTTTTGCTACCCATCACACCCACAAGGCCATCTGGTACGTCTTCATAAGCATCGACGATTCCAAAGTGAGGTGGGAAATCGTTGAGTAGCATCATAACTGCGGTAGAGCGATCGGCCTGTCTTTCAAGAAACAAGTATTCGTCGCAACGGCCTCCAACCCACTCGATATTGCCGACGCACAGCAATGCCATTTCAATCGGATGACTCCTCAGTTTAGGGAACGAAATCCGAAAGTCCGCATTGCACCATGTTTCGGCGATCGTGTACTGAGCCATTCCCCGCGAATATTGGTGCCGAATCTGATCTTCTTCAGTATCGATGATTCGGTAATTCCTGGATCGGAAGCCAAAGTAGTCTGCGACTGCATGGACCGAGCGGTTTAGAAAGAAGCGATCGTAGATATTGCGTCCTTCGATGACAACGATGTCAGAGCAGCCGCATTCACCTAAAAAGGTAGCAAGATCGTCAACTAGTTCAGGAGATGTCAACGGTGACAAGTCGTTTCGATGGTAACCAAGCATGAACGTCGGCTTGACGGCAATCTTCATTTGCTCCATTGGTACCTTTAAGAACTCAGAACGCATCCGAATCGTGTCAACTAGGCCGCATTCATCCAACAGTCGTCGGAATAGCTCCCGTTTCTCGCTACGAACCGTGGTACTAAGTACATGCACTAGGCTACCGCTGCCGATCGGTTTTTCGACAACCGAATGACGCCTTTGCTCGCGCGGCAGGAACTCTTCACCAACCATTCGAATCTGCTCGACGATCGATTCGAACGAGTGTTTCGTGTCCAACGTGTCGTGCTCTGTCAAAGCGTCTGCCAAGATTTGAAACACCTTGCAGTGTCGATCTTCGTCCATAGCAACTCGAACAAAGTCGCGAGCAAGCTGAGCGTCAAGGTCCGGTTGAGACGCCGCCAATTCCGCGATTCGATACCAACAGACAGCTGCCGTTTGCTCGGCATCAATGTTGAAAACGCAGAAGTTTCGGAACGGACCAAGCTGCAAATGCTTTTTCACGTCACGCGGGACTTTTCCCACAAACCCGCCAATGGCAGTGATGATTGTTGCGGCGAATCGCGAAAAGGGTGCTCGGCTCCATCGAGTGTGTTGAAGCACCGATCCTGCCCATCCCCCAACGCCTCCGGCGGCTTGAGTCATGAAGGCTTGAACCCGCAATCTCCACCCCCCCAGTTTGAGAATCGCGCCTCGGATGTAAATAGTGTGCATTTCCTCATCCTTCCAAATCCAGATGAGCGAGTGTTTCAAGAGATCCTTGACTTCTTCAGCGACTGGCATTGCGGCTATTCGCTGCTGCATTAGAGACTCGCGATAGCCAATCGACACGAGCTCCTCTCGTTCCAACGCCAACATGAATAGTTGTATCAATTCACGCCGTGGATTGTCGAAGCACTTCTTGCGGATGACAGCAAGTTCACGCTCAAATTCGTCGTAGACTGCACCCATGATTGCCTATACTTTGTCGCACGATTCGAGCTTCCGCAGGTATACAAACAATCTACAGACCTGATTGGCCCGAGCCCACTGAAGTCTCGAATGATACTATACCACCTGCGGACCGATCGCGGTTGTAACTCAATCCACTTAGCATTTTTTGAGTTCCATCAGTAGTCGAGTCTTTCCGAGACTCGCGAAAGGAGGCAGAAGAGGAGGCAGAAGGGGACACTCCACTTTGGCATCGAAGGCTAGAGACCAAGCGACTTTTCTTGTGCAATGAATGTACGATTCGGATTGCTGCACAGGGATTAGCACCTCGTGCGGTGCCACCTACTGCGGGATTCGGGCAACCGGTGCGTCAAATAGGGCGGAAAGACGTCCGATGCGTCTAATAGTATAAAATCAGTGCTCTGCGAAAGATCGCCACATTCGCTGAGCGAAAGTCGCCACTCATTGTTCGAACGTACCTGACGATAGAAATCAAACATAATGTCACGCCATTCCATAATCGACTTCGATTTAGCTGACGCTGTTCACAGCATTGCCAAACATCTCAACGTCAACGACAAACAAGTTGAGGCTGCGATCCAACTGTTGGAAGCAGGCAACACCATTCCGTTCATTGCCCGTTATCGCAAAGAATTGACGCGTGGTCTCGACGAAATCCAGTTGCGAACCATCGAAGATGCGATCGAAAAAGCACGCGATTTGTTCTCAAGGAAAACCACCATCCTGAAAACCATTGACGAACAAGGACTTCTCACCGAACCACTCCGTCAACAAATCGTCGAGTGCCAGGACATGCAAATGTTGGAGGCGATTTACCTGCCGTTCAAGCCCAAACGGCGAACCTGCGCGACCATTGCACGCGAACGTGGCTTGCAACCCCTCGCCGATATCTTGCTCAAACAAACAACGCTCGGCCGATCTAAACGGGATGTTTTGAAACCATTTGTCAAGCCCGATGCCGAGGTGCCTGACGAAGATGCGGCCCTTCAAGGTGCGTTGGACATCGTCGCGGAACAGTGGTCCGACGACGCTGAAACCAGAATTTGGTTGACCGAACAAACGATGATGCACGGCCGCATCGTCTCGAATGTCAAACGCGGCAAGAAAGAAGAAGCCAGCAAGTTCGAAATGTACGTTGACCACCAGGAATCGGTAGCACGCTTACCCTCGCACCGTTTTTTGGCGATGAAGCGTGGTGAAGCCGAGGGGATACTTCGCGTCGGTGTCGAATTAGACAAGGTACGCATCGTCAGCCAAATCCAATCACACTTTGTCAAGAATCCTCAATTCGAGTTTTATCGTGACCTACTCAGTACGGTAGAAGACTGCTTCGATCGACTGCTGATGCCCGCAACCGAATCAACGGTATCTCAAACGTTGAAGGAACGTGCGGACGCCGAAGCGATTACTGTCTTTGGCAAAAACCTTCGAGAACTATTGCTCGCCCCCCCTGCTGGACCGAAAGTCACGTTGGGGTTGGACCCGGGCTTTCGTACCGGTTGCAAGCTGGCGGTTGTTGACGGAACCGGCAAGTATCTTGCACATACCACCATCTTTCCAACACCCCCAACCAACGACCTCCAATCTGCCAGCAAAACCATTCTCGACTTGATTACCAAACACAAAATCGAATTGATTGCGATCGGAAATGGGACCGCTTCACGTGAAGCCGAAGAATTTATCACCGACTTAATTCGCAACCACTCGTTGCAAATAACCAAAGCAGTGGTGAGTGAATCAGGTGCTTCGATCTACTCCGCTAGCGAACTGGCTGCGCAGGAGTACCCCAACTTAGACGTTACCGTTCGTGGGGCCATCAGCATCGCTCATCGCTTGCAAGACCCGTTGGCCGAGCTCGTCAAGGCGGATCCCAAATCGATCGGAGTCGGACAATATCAGCATGACGTAAATCAAAACCAGTTGCGCAAGTGCCTCGAGCGGGAAGTGCAGTCGTGTGTCAATAGCGTCGGAGTGGATTTGAACTTGGCAAGCTCGTCTCTTCTGTCGTATGTTTCTGGGATCGGCCCTAAGCTTGCCGAAAACATCGTCTCCTATCGAGATGCGAACGGTCGATTCCATAACCGACAACAATTGACCGAAGTGCCAAAACTCGGTGCCAAGGCGTTTGAGCAAGCGGCCGGTTTTCTTCGCATTCGAAACGGCAATCAGCCTTTGGACAATTCTGCGGTTCATCCGGAATGCTATCGGCTCGTTGAACGAATGGCAAAGAAACTAAATGTTCAGGCGGAGTCCCTCGTCGGAAATGGTGGACTTTCGCAAAAGCTCAAACCAGAGGAGTTTGTGGACGAGCGTTTTGGTTTGCCGACGATCGTCGACATTGTTCACGAGTTGTCCAAGCCGGGCCGCGACCCTCGCAGCGAGTTTCGAGTGGTGCGGTTTTCGGACGAAGTAAAAAAAATCGAGGACCTCAAGATTGGAATGATTTTGGAAGGGGTAATCACGAATGTGACACACTTTGGGGCATTCGTAGATTTGGGTGTCCACCACGATGCATTGATTCATATTTCGCAATTATCCAACACGTTTATCAAAGATCCGAACGAAGTGGTTGCGGTTGGAAATGTCGTCAAGGTAAAAGTGCTCGAAATCGACCTGCCTCGAAAGCGAATTGCGGTGACGAAAAAGCTCGACATGCCAGGAAAAGCCTGAATATCATTTTCATTCGAAGTCAAACTTCTTCATCAAAATGGTTCTACAACATGCTTGGCGTTCGATACTTAAAGTCTTCACCTACCCGAGTAAAACACTGAGTTTACTCGACGATCTGAGCCTCGATGACTCGCTTCGTTTGCCAGCCCCCTTGCAAATAACGAAGCGTGAAGATGACGGCTAGGAGAATTATCCAAACGGTGATGACAGACCACCAATAGTACAGCCCGCCCATGCCGTCCAACGTGCTAAAAGCAATACCGCCGATCAGTGTTGCGCTCCCAGCAAAGAGGTGACCGCCCAACACAAAGCGAGTATCCCCGGCTCCCTTCAATGCCCCTACGAAAACCATTTGAAACGCGTCAAATACACAGTAACATGCAATAAAGTAGAGAAGGGGTTTCAGAACTGGACGCATCTTTTCGAAACGTTCTGGGTCGGAATCAAAGGAGTAGATTGTCATTACCCACTCCGGAAAGAAACCGTAAAGGATCACGAAGATCAAGCTATAGGCGATCCCAATCAATAAGCCACTGAACACCATGCGTTTGGCTTTTTCGACCTGCTCCTGTACCAAATACTTGCCAACCAACACTCCGATCGCAGTACCAAGTCCAACCAAAGGAATGAACGCCAGTAAGTTAACATTGAGCGCAAGGGTTGTGGCAGCGGCCGCTTGATCTCCTAATCGCCCTACAAACACCATGATCGCGGTGAAGCACCATGCTTCTGCCACAACCGACACACCCGCAGGCCAGCCGAAATGAACAAGTCGCTGCATCAGCGGCCAGTCACGCTTGAGCAAGTCTCGCACTCGAGTGCCTCGCTCTTCGACCGTTTCTACATCTTGGTTCGCATGCATGATCCCGCTTTTTCGCCGGAAATCGCGGCTTGCCATCCATGCCAATACGACTAACTTCAGTATCAACGCAATACTGCTTGCCAGTGCCGCACCTCGAACACCCATCGCAGGAAAGCCGAACACCCCAAAGATCAAAACGTAGTCCAAAAATCCATTGACGACAGTGACAACCATATCGGTGTAAAGCAAAATCATCGACCGACCGCTTCCCGAAAAGAGCCCCGTCAGCGAGGATGCGATGATCGTTGCCCCCGTACCAGGAATGAGCCACACAAAGTACTCCCCTCCCTGCTCGGCCAAATGCCGCTCGTGCCCGACCAGCGAAAAGAGCGGCTCGGAAAACAGTCCAAGCGTAAAAAGAAACGGTCCGCACAGTAAGCCTAGCAAGACTCCCTGCCAAACGACCTGCAATGCCCGACTTGGGCGATTGGCGGATAAGTACTGAGCAACAAAGGTATTCGTGTAGCCGCAAATGCCTATGGGCAGACAATTGATGGACCACAGGATCGTTCCTGCGCCGAGAGCCGCCGCTGCCGCCGAATCGGAGAATCCGTAGAGCATCCATCGGTCTACAAAGAGCGTCACGGAAAACAAGCCAGTCGACAGCATGAGCGGCCAAGCAGTCGACAGGACTTCCGGCAAATCTTTTCGTAAATTGGCGATCATCGGGCAAGTGGCAGTTCGAATGCTTGGCTGTTTGAACTCACTGGATGCCCCAGCGGACTACGACTAATAGCATGATTGCCGGTAGGTAGATCAACGAACTGTGCAAGAGTTTTCTTGCCGTTAGATTATTGCGGTCTCTCAGGAATCGAAGTGATGCGGCCGCTTGGCCTAAACACGATGCTGCACCTAAGCCAGCAACAATCCAGGTGACCACAGATATCGGTTGCAGAACGTAAATCGAAAGGGGAACGAGCAAAACAGCTGGAATGATCGCGTGCCAGCCAGCCGCAATGCCAGTTGGCTCCTCTTTCGTGAGCATGCGAAACCCTGCTTGTTCGTATTGATCTCGATACAGCCAAGCAATCGCCATGAAGTGTGGGAATTGCCATAGGATTACGATGGCAGTTAAGGCCCATCCATTTGTATCGAAAATACTGCCCCCAGCAGCGGTCCAGCCGATCATGACCGGCAACGCGCCGGGCAAAGTTCCTACAGCAGTATTCCACCACGAGTACGTTTTCATCGGGGTATACACCCAGCAATAAATTGCCCACGTCGCGAGTCCGCAAAGCATAGCGTGAAAATTCGCTCCGAACCAAAGATAAACGGAGCCGATGATCATCAGCAGCCAGCCAAACACCGCAGCCTCAATCGATGTCAATCGACCACTCGGCAGAGGGCGTTTTTGAGTTCGTGGCATAAGTGCGTCTCGGTCCCGCTCAAACCATTGGTTAAGTGTACTGGCGCTTGCCGCAATCATTCCCGTAGCAATCAGCGTGTTCAAGCAGACCAGCCAAGAAACAATCGTTCCATTGATTCGCGTGGCAGCTAACATTGCGACGCCCACGGTCAAGAGTATCATCATCATGATACGTGGTTTGGTCAGCGCCACGTAATCGTTCCACCATGCCACGGAGGCGTTCGTGACCGCCAGTTCGGAGGACTCTTCGATTGCTAACCTTGGTGTGGAAACCGTGGATGTCATACTGTACCACCAACAGCAACGAACTCAGTTGCCTTCTCTTGTGGAATCGATGTGTCATTGATCATGGGTTGGGCATTCTCAGCTTTATTCGTTCGCGTGGCGACTCGGCAAACCATCCACAGTGAAAATACAATGAGCAACGAACCGGTCGCTTGGTGGCCCGTGACAATCATCGATTCCCAAAAGCCCTTGCCCTGCAGTGTGTATTTAGCCAACCAGGGTGTCAGTTCCACCCAAGGTGTGGCGTAGTTCGCAATCCAAGTCGCAAGCCCCAAGGCAACTTGCGCAACCACGATTAGCAATAGCATGTTCGCTGGCAGTCTCAATTCCAATACTCGTCGATTGTGATCTGCGCGGACCAAGACGAATATCCCAAAAATGCTCAAAGTGATCAAAGTTGCCATCAACAAATGGGTGTGTACGATTGAAGTGAAAAAGGGAGGGAGCCATGTTGGCTGCGCATGTCGCAGTTGAGCGCCTACAAACAACTGCACAATAGACATAAGCACAAGCAAATACGAAATGCGCTGAAGTCCACGGGAAACCGGTTTCGTACTCGCGCTCTGAGTCGCTCTCCGCCAATCCGTCGAGCAGGCCATCACGATGAAACTGCCCATGGCGAACACGAGTGGCCCCGTGCAACCGTGGATCATGGCCGCCGTCCGTGCGTCGAGGAGTACCCTGACACCCCCCAAAACACCTTGAGAAATGATGGCTGCTAAAAAGCCAAAGCACAAGTTTCTCACCCAAGTTCGCTTTTCGTTGCGATAGGCAACGACGCAAAGACATATCGCCAATAAACCAACCAGCGATGCCAATAGCCTATGACCATGCTCTACGAACAAATCAAATGGTCCGTAGAGCCAAGCCGACCACGGGTAAAGGAATAGGTTGTATCCAAACGTGCCGGGCCAATCCGGCACAGCCATGCCAGCATCATGCGTTGTAACTAGCCCCCCCAACCATATGAGCGGAAACGTCAGCAACGTGACCAACATTGCCCATCGATAAACCCATCGCGACGAATCCTTATTCACTTGCAGCATGATCAACCTCCTGCCTCGAAGAGGTGTTTCTCGCACCGTCCGATAGAGAGTGAACATACTCAACGAGGTCACGGATATCGTCGTCCGTTAAACCAGGGTTGCCGTTCTCTTTTTTGGCCACAGCCAGCATTGGGCTTCCCTCGATCCCTAAAACCAATCTCAAGTAGATATCCCCCCTGGAGGTCCCGCCACGGAGCGCACCCAGTGTCAAATTTCGCGGGCGATCGATAACAGGCTTCAGCGCGCCGTACTTCTTCATAGCCTTCCACTCGGATTTGTTAGCAGGATCGATTCCCGCTCGAATCGTCCAGTCCTTGGTCCAATCATCGAAATCTTGCGATGTCCCTGTGCCCGATCCGTCTCCGCCGTGGCATTTCACACACGCCGTCAATTCGCTTTCGAAAAGGGCCTTGCCCTTCGAAACCGACTTCATTCGCTCGTCATGATTTGGATTTGCGACCAACTCCGGCCGTTTGACGCAATGGGATTCGGCGGCCATCCAATCGTTTGCAACTCGGGTCAATATTTCCAAAGAAGCCGACTCGTCGATATCTTGTTCCGACAGTGCCACCAATAGTCTCCGCTCAACCTCTCCTCGAATAGCCAGAAAGCGAACATAGTGGGCGAGTGCATCCACGTCGTCTGCAAATTCTTCGGAATCACTGAGGGTTCCGAACGCTGGCATCGCGGTTCCCGGTAGCCCCTGTTCGAGAGTCCGCACGATATCGGAATGAGTTGGTTTCTTCCCAATTGGAGTCGATTTGAATTTGAACGAACCGCGACGAAAATCTCGCGGGTATGGGGCAAGCAAAGCGGCAGCCGGTCCCCGCCCATCGCCTGAGATACCGTGGCATTGAACACAATGTTTTCGAAACAGCCCGCTCTCGACTTTCGACTTATCCCGCCCGACTGGCCCGGACGACCGCACCACTTTCTCGATATCGAGCGGAGGCAACACAGACGCTGGCCACGTAGGCAAATCTGCGGTCCCCAGCAGCACTTCGGTCGCATCCTTGGCTCGATCCGCCAAACGCCTTATCTCAAGTGGAGTCGACTCCATTGAAAGGCTCGCAGCATGAAGCTCGTTGCTGCGAAACTCTATCTTTTCCGAACTGCAGCCACAAAGCACCAATCCCAGGACTACGGGAAAAAGCCAAAGGTGGGCGTGGAGGTAGCGGTTATAGCTGTGTTGAAAATCGAAAAACATTTCAAATTACTGCCGATTACTGCCGAAATCGCGGTGACTCATGCTTAAGGAGATAGGTGGTAACCGAGCCGAAGGTCTCTGAGCAACATCTAATTCTCTCATATTTCTGCGGGATTCGAAGGGGACAAATAGACGCGGACCACGATTCTACCTGCCAACGCGAGCGGCAGAATGAGTATACCCGTAGCACAGGCTGCTAGCCTGTGCTTTTTAAACCGTCACAGGCTAGCAGCCTGTGCTACGCAACGGCCAACAAAAAACCTCGGCTTGAAAGCCGAGGTTTTTGCAGTTTCATTCTTCGCTTTTAAGTTGCACGACGCTCCGCCGTCGTGATTATTGCGACGCGGAGCGTCGCACACCGAAAGGAGCGTACCTAAGGCATGAAGACCTAGTACATGTCGTAGTCGCCGCCATGGCCACCGCCGGACTTTTTGCCATGTCCATGGTCATCCTTTGGCTTTTCGGCAATCAACGCGTCGCTGGTCAACAACAGGACCGAAACCGAAGCGGCATTCGCAAGCGCTGTTCGCGTTACCTTGGTTGGGTCGATAACGCCAGCCTTAACCATGTCCTCGTAGACGTTGGTCAGTGCATTGTATCCGTTATTCCCCTTGGATTCCGATACCTTAGCGCAAACAATGCCACCATCTTGGCCGGCATTGGCTGCGATCATGGTTAACGGAGCACGGCAAGCACGCAAGACAATGTTGTACCCGGTGACTTCGTCTATTGTCAAAGTCTCAGCAGGCGATACTTGGCTTGCTGCGCGAATCAAAGCGACTCCACCGCCCGGTAGAATGCCTTCTTCGATCGCAGCCCGAGTTGCATGGAGTGCATCTTCGACACGAGCTTTCTTTTCTTTCATTTCGCTTTCGGTTGCTGCCCCGACGTTGACCTTGGCAACACCGCCAGCCAATTTGGCCAGTCGTTCTTCAAGCTTCTCGCGATCGTAATCGCTCGAAGTGTTGTCGATTTCGCGTCGGATTTGATCGATTCGAGCCTTGATATCGCTCGCTTTGCCAGCACCTTCGATAATGGTCGTGTTGTCTTTATCGATGATGACCTTTTTGGCGCGACCAAGGTCTGCCAGTGTCAACGCTTCGAGTTTCTTGCCGAGGGCCTCGAAAACAGGTGTTGCATGTGTCAAGATTCCAATGTCTTCCATCATGGCCTTGCGGCGATCGCCGTAGCCAGGAGCCTTAACTGCTGCGATTTGAAGGGTTCCACGCAATCGATTGATAACCAAAGTTGCAAGTGCTTCACCTTCGACGTCTTCGGCGATGATCAACAGAGGCTTGCCTTGTTGAACAACTTGTTCGAGCACAGGGACCAAGTCCTTGATGTTCGACACTTTCTTTTCGTAGACCAAGATATACGGATCTTCGAGAACCGCTTCCATGGTTGCTGGATCGGAAACGAAGTAAGGCGACAGGTAACCGCGATCGAATTGCATGCCTTCAACGAATTCGAGTTCGTCGTGAAGACTCTTGCCTTCGTCAACCGTAACCACACCGTCTTTGCCTACGCGTTCCATTGCGTCGGCTAGCAAGTTTCCGATGGCTCGGTCGTTGTTTGCAGCGATGCTCGCAACGTTGGCCATTTCGGTTTTATCTTTGATTTTGATGGACATCTTGCGAAGTTTTTCAGTGATGTCGGTCACAGCGGCTTCGATACCGCTTTTCATCTGAATTGGATTGACTCCGGCGACGACGGCCTTGAGGCCTTCGTTGAAAATCGCTTCGGCCATCACGGTCGCGGTGGTTGTTCCGTCACCAGCCACGTCGCTGGTTTTGGACGCGACTTCACGCACCATGCGTGCTCCCATGTTTTCGTAAACGTCTTCCAAGTCGATTTCCTTGGCAACCGTCACACCGTCTTTCGTGACGGTAGGACTGCCGAAACTCTTTTGAAGAATAACGTTTCGCCCTCGAGGACCGAGAGTCACCTTAACGGCGCGGGCAAGCTTGCTGACACCGCGGCGAATCGCTTCGCGTGCTTCTTGATCGAAAGCAATAATCTTTGGCATTGAAAAAACTCCGTAAAACTGTGTTGCTAATGTGGTTCAGTGTAGTGGCGAGAAATAGTGGCGAGAAATAGTTGGCAACCTAGCCGATCACTGCCAAAACTTCGTTTTCGCTCATCAAAAGGTATTCTTCTCCATCGACTTCGATGTTTTCGCCAGCGTAGCTTGTGAAAAGCACGTGGTCACCGGATTTGAGCTGCAATGTCGAACGGCTGCCATTGTCCAAAACGCGGCCATCGCCAACGCTTATGACCTTGCCGCGGGTCGGGCGATCCTTGGCGGAGTCAGGCAAAAAGATCCCGCCGCTTGTCTTTTCCTTTGATTCTTCTCGTTGAACAACGATTCGGTCCCCAAGAGGAACGAGCTTGACCTTGGTCTTTTCTTTGGTGGCGGCAGCCATGTGACGGAACTCCAGTTGATAAGGGTGGTGATTAAGTTTTTAGTTGGTTCGTGCAATTACGCCAAAACGGCACATCACGTGGTGAGACCGCCCAAAGAGCAATTGGCGTGCCTTTCGCCAAAATAAACCTAAATTTAACCCGTTCCTAGGGCGTTGCCTTAGGCTACGTTGAATATGGCCATTGGCCAATAACCTAAGGGGGCACTGCGGAGGATGGAGCAAATACTCGTGCTAAGCGGTTTCCATTTACGCACATTTACGCACAAATCAACTCGTTGTCAGAAAAACAACGGAATGACGTTGTTTCACGCCGCCACTCGGTCCAGAATAACGTTTGCACTCGCGTTGAAATTCGCAATTCAGAAAGTAGTTAGTATGCCTATCCGTGTTACCTGCCAATGTGGACACAACCTAAGCGTTCCCGACAGTATGGCGGGAAAGTCAGGCAAGTGCCCCAAGTGCCAGCAGATCATTAAGGTTCCGGTTGCTGTTACGCCTGCTAAATCGGGGCAGTCCGCTCCCAGCTCTCCGACCACTGCCAAGGCGGGCACCCCCGCAGCTCCTGCGAAAACCACGGGCGCTCCTGCGAACGCAAAGGGCACGCAAGCGTCAGCCGTTGCTCCCGCAATTGCACCCGCCGGTTTAGGCGGTCTGCTCGATGCGGCTGGATTAACACAGCGTACCGGTAGATTTTGCCCTGCATGCGACGCTCCCGCCGCAAACACGGCGGTAATCTGCGTTAAGTGCGGTTTGAACTTCACCGAAGGGACCAAGCTCGAAGGATTTCAATCCACCGAGAAAAAGAGGTTCGGAAACAAACGGCTCAACGAAGCTGCGGACATGATGTCGCGGGAGCTAGAAACCGAAAAACGCCTGCTCAATACAGGCAGCCCGTGGTGGTTCATGTTTGCGGGCTTGATGGGGCTGGTTGTCTTTATTGGCGGCGCTCTCGTCAAAATGGATGCAACGACGAGCGGAAAGAAGTCGACTATCGACGCTATCGCACGCATTCAGCAGGCAGACTGGTTGAGTGTAATGAGTTTTTCTGCTGGAACGGCGTGCGCTTTGATTGCTTCCTTTGCCTCCCTTGCAATTCTTTTCACCGCTTTCTTCGAATCGGCAAAGCAAGGCTTGCTCTGCTTTTTCGTTCCCTTTTATGTAATTTACTACATGTTTTCAAGGATATCATCGAAGCGACTGTTTGGAACTGTTATGATTTTTTGGGTGACTCAGATCCTTGCTATTTGTTTGCTTGGCTACTCGTTACCGAGAATATAATATCGACACAGATTACAGATAGTAACCCGAGCCCGTGTGCGTGGGATTGCAGCCGCTCCTCGCTTACGGGCACGGGTTACCAAACTGCCGCCAAGAAGTGGTCCATCCAACGTGCCGTTGTTTGTTTAACAGTCATCCCAAGGCGTACTCGATACCATCATGCAAAACAAATCGAATCCAAAACAATCGCGCAGCAGGTGCATCCAGAGTTTCGTATTCGCGATCACCACCGTCCTGTTCGTTTATCCGGCCGATGCTCAGGTCGTCCAACTGCCGACCACCGGTTCGTTTTCGATTCAATCCGGCGTGAGTGTTCCGGATTCAGGGTCCGCATACGCGGGAGGCTACCGATCGGGGGCAATCGGCAGTCAGTCTCAGGGACCGCTTGGAAGGTCTGCATACGGCTCGCAGACGTCTTCTGCATCTGCATCCGTACGTGCGACCATCATCGATTTGGGCGAACTGGATCGAATGATTCGCTCACAAGCAGGAACCAAACCAGCGATACCCGAATTGGAAAACAAGGATACCCCGCCACCGAAGTATGTTCATGGCGACAAAGCCTTTCCTGCTCCAAATGCCCAATACGAGTACTTGGCTGCATTGAGCAACGATGCTAAGGCAGCACCATCACGTGTGAGCGAAGACACGCGTTATTACCTGTCGCTAGCTCAAGGTGCCCGACAAAAAGGACACTGGCACGCAGTCGAGCTCTATTACAAACTTGCATGGGAAAGCCTTCCCTTGGATCGACGCGAGAATGCTTTGGTGGCATTGGCCAACGCGCGAAGCCAACCCGAGAAAAAAGAGACCAACAAATCTAAATCGCGATGATTCGCAGACTTGTATTCACATGAAAATCCTCTCCCAAACAGTGATCCTATTCGTCCTTACGTCGTTGTTTGTTCCCACGACTTTTGCGCAGTCCACCGGACTGACTTTACCGATTTGGCCTGATCTGGCACCCGGCGAATCAAGTCGCGAGCCAGGGACCGCTTTGCCGCTCAGGGCGACAGACCAGCCCATCATTACTCGCGTCGAAAACATTACTCAACCGACGATGGATGTCTTTTTGGCGGAAAAGCCCAACGGAACAGGCATCGTCATCCTACCGGGCGGTGGGTTCAAGTACGTCGTTCCCGATCTCGAAGGCTCAGAGGCGGCGGCGGCACTGAATCGCATTGGAATCAGCGTCTTCGTTCTTCGCTATCGAACGACTCCGGATGCGGCGGACAAACCTTGGGCTCGTCCCTTGCAAGACAGCCAACGCGTCATCCGCACCATGCGTTCGCAAGCCAAGAAATGGAATCTGGATCCACAAAAAATCGGACTTCTTGGTTTTTCTGCGGGTGGGCAAGTCGCCGCAATCCATCTCACTCAATCGGAACCTGCCTACACGTCCATCGACGAAATCGACAAGTCGAGTTTTCGACCAGACTTTGCAATGCTCATCTACCCATGGCGAATCTACGACGGAGCCACGGACGATCTCATTTCGCCGATCAAAGTAGGCAAGGAAACGCCACCGACCTTCCTGGTGCACACACATGATGATCAGTCCACTGCGTTAGGCGCGGTCATGTTCTATGCGCATCTTAAGAAACAGAACATCTCGTCGGAGCTGCATGTGTACCAAAACGGAGGTCACGGTTACGGCGTTCGATCCAGGCCCAAGTCAGCCATCGGTACTTGGCAAGATCGAGCAATCGAATGGTTGGAGCTGCGAGAATTGGGGCGTGCAAGCGAATAAAGCGATTAGGCAAACGCCCCATTTCGATCGAAACGAATGACGCAACCGTCACTCAGAGAAACCGAGAATAATCCGTCATCCGGGATTGAATCTGAAGTATCTCTGTATTTCCCGCTGGATTGCAAAGCAAACCACCGAATGAAACGTTCGGCAGTATCCGCGATTAGGTAGTGTTCGACTCGTTGGTTCTCGTAGAGTTCTCTTTTGGCACCGCTGTCTTTGGTTGCGGTAGATTCGCTGAGAACTTCGATGGCTAAAACAGGCGGTTTTTCGAGATGGCGGGTGGGTTGATCGCCGCAAACGATCATAACGTCGGGTCGAACGACCGTATCGTGCTGAACAATCCAATCAAGCCCTGCGTAGACAGCACAATCGCATTTGCCGTTTGTTAGCGACGAGTCGATTTGAGCCACAAACTTGGCCACCGCTCGTTCGTGTGGTCCAAATGGCGATGGACTCATTGCGATGGCAGTGCCGTACCATAGCTCCCAGTCTCCTTCCCAATGCTGGTAGTCGGCGACCGTGTAATGCGGTCGGAATTTGGGAACAGTGGACATGTTCAAGTTCGCTCGGCGGAGAATAGGGAAATGGAATACATCGTTGATTAACCATAACGCAGGACCGTTCGAGAAACAACCGTCGCAATTGGACTCTAGTGCTTCTTGGCTGCGATGAGTCCAGCCATGTAGCCTCCCTTGAAACCTGCGTCGATGTTGACGACAGCGATATTCGCCGCACAACTATTGAGCATACTCAGCAAGGCGGATAGGCCTGCAAAATTGGCTCCGTAACCAACGCTTGTAGGAACTGCGATAACTGGACATCGCACGTGACCTGCCAGTACGCTTGGCAATGCCCCTTCCATGCCTGCAACGCAAACGATTGCCGACATCTGCTGGAGTTTCGGCACCTGAGCCATCAAACGATATGGGCCGGCTACTCCGATGTCTTGGATGAGCTTGGTTGGCAACCCCATCCAGGCCAGAGTCTCCAGTGCTTCCAGCGCAACAGGCTCATCGGTCGTTCCAGCGCTTACCACTGCTACCATGCCTGGCAAATCGTTGCCTTTAAAACCATTTTCGCTCGCTGTGGCTTCGATGTGCTCTGGTGCGAGTGGAGTTCTCTCTCGACCGATGCGCAGGGTTCGTGCGACATGATTCCAACGAGTATGAGTGAACATTTCAGATAGCGTTCGCACTTGTTCCGCCGTAACCCGTGTCACCAGCAATTCCGCGTTTGCTTTGAGCAGAGCTTCCGCTACCGTCCTGATAGAATCAGGAGATTTCCCAGCACCATAAATCACCTCTGGGTAGCCGCATCGCCGCGTGCGATCCAAGTCCGGCGTGACCGCCCCTTTCGACTGCACGGCTGCATGCAAAATCCGCTGCCCCATTTCAATGGCAGACAGTTTTCCGGATTGAAACTCCGACCAAAGGATCGCGATTTCTTCGTTTTCGTTTTGCATCGGTGCTACAGTTATGCGATCGAGTTGTGGTGTTCGGACTCGTGAATCAAGTCAAGAATGCTCCCGATGGCTTCGGCCGATTGTTCGCGGGGCATCGACGGAAAATCGCGTCGACTGTGCAGAACTTGCTCTGGTGTTAGAGGCAGATGCAAGAAACCGATGGAACATTTTCGACGCCGTATTTCGTGCCAGCGATGCGAAAGATACATGACTGCATTGCATAGATAAGTCCCCGCATGGAATGAGACAGAACATGGAATTCCAGCCGATCTCAAGTGAATATTCCAATCATCGAGTGGGAATTGTGTTCGATAAGCGACCGGCCCATCCGCCACCAAAGGTCCAAAAAAGTCGCCGGCAGCTTCCGTCATGCCTGCTACATTTAAAGCGATCGCCTCCAATTGAACCCGGCTGATTCCAGGGGCTTGGCCCAAATGCAAAATCGCGTCGAAGCCCAATTCGAGATCCTTTTCAAGCCTAGTTTGCAGTTTTGGCAGATCGACGGGGTATCGCCGCGTGGTCACCCCTTGCGTTATGCCTCGATCGTGCAAGTAGGTCACGAGAGCTTCCCAACTGGAATTTTGTTCCCAGGTATCGTATGGTTCAAAGGCTGTCAGCAGGACTCGCAATTCGGATCTCTTATTTTGATGGTTTGCCGCGAAACTGACAATTCGCGAACTATTTATACCTCTTTTGTAGTCAAAAAACTTGGTTGTACATCCCTCCGCATGCCAACAAGCCTGGAATTACGTAGTTCGTTGAGATAAAGTGGATGGGTGATATGTGAAGTCACTCCCACCCGTGAACACTTTTGGAAGGCGCTTTTTGGATGATTCGTTTGGATAATTCTCTCCGTTGTGGCTTGGCTACGACTATGGCAATTGCTTCCTTTGCGGTTCAGTCCCTAACGATTTGGGCAGACGACCTTTTTCCAGATAAAAACCTTGAAGCGGCGGTCCGACGCGAGGTATTTGAAAAACGGTACAACACCGAAGCGTTGTCGGCCGACGACGTCAAAAATATTTCACAAGTGGTAGGTAAAGGCAAGGGGATCAAAAGCCTCGAAGGGCTACAAAACTGCAAAGCCCTCATGAAGCTCGATCTAGAGAAAAACGAAATCGTCGACCTGGGGCCCCTCAGAGAACTGAAACTGCTGCAATCGATCGATTTATCCTCGAACAAAATCGAATCGATCGAGCCCATCTCGAAGCTTATTCAGTCTCAGTATTTGGAACTGTCCAAAAATGCAATTGTCGACTTGGCCCCGCTGCGAGAAATGAGCAACTTGCGATCGCTTTACGTCTCGGATAACAAAATCAAATCGCTCGAACCACTCGTCGGGCTTAAAAAAATGTGGACCCTCAATATTGCAGGTAATCCAATCGAGGACCCCGCTCCCATCGCGCAGCTCAAAGGCCTCGATTCGATAAACCTCAAGGGGTGCGGAATCAAGAGCGTTGAATTCATTCGCACCTTGACTCCGAATTTCCTAATGCTCAACGGCAACCCCATCGCGGACCTGGGACCGTTGGCCGAATCCTGCGAAGCGGACTCCAAGTCGGATCGTCGCTTTGCGCCTTTCCTCAGATTGTATTTGGATGAAGCATTTCTCAAGGAACCCAACCCTTCCGCCGCCGCGGAACGCTTGCGCAGCGTCGGCGTGCGTATCAATCCAGCGAACAAGTAACGTGTCAGGAGCAAGCAGCTCCAAATCCAAGAGTAGCATCAATGAATTCGTCCATACGCAGGTTGTTTTCGATAACCACTGTTTTTTTGTCGTTCGGAATAGGCAACTATTCGCTAGCCCAAACGGAGAACAAAGACCCAGCTTTTCGCCCCCGAAGTGATTCTGGTGCGACTCGTGACACCCAAGCTCTCCGCGAACAACTTAACAAGATGAAGGACTCGCGAGGGCCTATCAATCCGCTGGGGGATTTTCTCCAACGAAACTCGCAGCCGCTCCAAAACGAATTCGGCCGCGACACGGAATCGGAACAAAGACCCGCACTGAGAAACAGTCCTGATGATTTTCGATCGTCCGAGTCAACACCAGATCCAAAACGATCCAAGGGAGTCGTTTTGCTGCCCGGCCCCAAATTCACCATTATTCAACAAGCGAGTCCATCTCAAGCGAGCTACGCTGCGTTAGATACCTTTCGACCCGCAAAATTTGTTTCCGACTTGGAAGCTACCAGTCGCCCCACGCTTCAAGCTCCAGTTTCGTTCGCGTCGGCCGATGTTCCGGTCCTTGGAAAAACCATACCGGTTGCTGCATACTATCAACTAGGACCTGTATTGCCGGGTGGCAATGGAGGGCCTGCGCCGCGCCCCTCAGTGCCGAATGCAGTGCCTCTAGCGACTGCCGCTCCGACGTTTGCTCCTGCCCCTACGACGTTTGCTCCACCACCTCCTACGATGTTCGTCCCGCCTCCTACGACGTTTGTTGCTCCACCTACGACGTTCGTTCAACCTCCTGCAACGTTTGTTGCTCCACCCACGACGTTCGTTCAACCTCCTACAACGTTTGTTGCTCCACCCACGACGTTCGTTCCACCTCCGGCAACGTTTGTTGCTCCGCCAACGACCTTCGTTCCTCAGTCCTTTCCGCAAACGAGCATTCCGCAGGGTTTTTCGCAAGTTAACCCACCGCCGATTACTTCCATGCCGATCGGGGGCATGGGACCGTCTGGAAGAGTACTCACAAATCCAGGCACGACGTTCGTGGCCCCACCCCCGTATTACCCAACGAACCCAACGAACCTCGCAACTGGCGGGGCTCCGATGCGAAGTCCAAGCGATATAATGCCTCGTTCCCAGCCGCGTTCGAACACCATCAACGGTCCTCCGTTTGTGAGCCAACCTCCGTGTCAGTTCGACGCGGATTTTATGGTCTCGTCGGATGTTTACCGTCAATCGTTGGATCCCTGTGCGGTGACCTCGTCCGCGGATGATATGCGTTCAGGCGCGTCGCCGTTTTCTTATGTGCCCCCGACTTCCATGGCGGCAACGGTCCGTAAGTCATATCACCGTCCAATCATTGGATTTGGGCAAACGCTAGACAATTCCTATGCCAGTCGGGGTATTGTCGGTCAGCCGAAACTCTACAAAGATGGGCAGCCGGTTCGTAATTTCGTGCGATACCTTACCCCGTAATTAGGCCAATCTGATTTGGAATCACGTCACCGTTATTATTTGGATCATGCGGCAACTTCGTGGCCCAAGCCGCCGGGATCCTTGGAAGCGTGCATCGATTTTCAGATCAACAATGGGGCTTCATCAGGTCGAGGCATCTATCATTCGGCGGAAGCCTCGTCGCGACTCGTGCATTCCGCCAGGCAAGCCGTCGCTCGCCTGATCAATGCACCGAGCGAACGCCACATCGCCTTTTGCAACAATGGAACCCATGCGCTCAACGCAGCGATCTTGGGTTTGCTACATTCACCAACTCTTCGAGGCTGCCATGTTGTCACCACTGCTACCGAACACAACAGCGTATTGCGACCGTTAGAGCTCGCACACAAAACGAACGGAACGACTTGGACCGCTGTGCAATGCGACGAAACCGGCTTCGTAGATCCAAACTGCGTTGTGGAGGCCATGACACCAGACACCCGATTGATTGTGGTGAATCATGCATCGAACGTCACCGGTTCGATCCAAGACGTTCGAACATTGGCGGGAATCGCAAAGTCGAAGAACGCGATCCTCCTTGTCGACGCGGCTCAATCGCTCGGCTACCTACCCATCAATGTGCTCGACTGCGGAATCCAAGTTTTGGCCGCACCCGGTCATAAAGGAGCAGGTGGGATGCTTGGTACTGGAATTCTATATGTTCATGAAGAAGTACAGCACTTGATCGAACCGATATGGATTGGCGGGACAGGGTCCCAAAGCGATTCGATTTCAGGACCGTTCGATTGGCTTTCGGCGGTTGAATCGGGAAACAGCAACTTGCCAGGCATCGCATCGCTCAAAGCGGGCATCGAGTGGCTTGAGACGCGGCCGTTAACGGCTCAGACGGACCGATGGGCTCAACAAATGATCGAAGCTATCTTGGAGGAGCCAACTTTGAAACTGATCGGTCCGTTAGAAAACCGCCTACCGGTTATCAGTTTGATCCATGAGCATTCATCCTGTCATGAAATGGCTATGATTCTGGATTCCGCCTGCCAAGTTGAAGCGAGGTCCGGCTTTCACTGTGCTGCCTTGATTCACCCGTTCCTTGGAACACAATCGACGGGTGGAACATTGCGACTTAGTCTGGGGCACACAACAGTGGAAGCGGATGTCGAAGCCGCGATTGAGGGAATTCACTTGCTCGGAAGTCTGCGCAGTTAGATAGCATCATTTAAATAGCATCTTTTGACATTGTTCTCCTCTCCCCGCTCTTCCCGAGACCAGGGCCAACTCAGTGAACACTCAGTTCTTTTGTATTTTCATTGCGTTTTGCGGCCGTCAACAGTCCGATCATCACGAACTCGGCAATCAAATTCGCGATTCGAAACGCGATGGCAGCGAAAAGGGCGATGGGCTGCGGTACAAGACTGCTCAGCAGCCAAGTGATGACCAACTCACGCACTATCGCTCCACTGGGCAGCATCGAGGCAAAGCCCGCCACCGCGCCAAGCGAAACGGCTGCAACGCATGCCGACCATCCATGCAGGGTCCATAGGCCGGCTGACGGTTGTATGCCCCCTAGCACCAGCCAAGCAGCCGAACCGTGTAGTATCCATCCGAGCAACATCCAAGCACACGTTCGAAGCATCAAGGTTCCGGTAAACGCATCATTGACAGAACGTGGCATGCGTCCGATTTTGCTCTTGGCTAGTACGGCTAGCACGGCCCGAAACGTATGCGGCAGCAGCATTAAGAAGGCGCAGGGTATGCAGACCAAGGCCCCCAGTAGCATCCATTTCGGGGGTGATTGCGTTAACAAAAAAATGCAGCCAAGAATCGCCCCGGTGCAAATACTTGTTAATGTCTCTACAAATATGCTTACCACCGTTGGTTTGATCGCGACCCCTAGCGGGTGCAGTTTGCCGGCCCGAAGCACAATCACCATGGCTTTGCCAGGAACATATTTGCCAAGGTGACCAAGAAAGTACGCATACAGACCCGTCCAAAAAGGGACCGTTTCACCGAACGCCTTAAGCGTTTGCAGCCAAGCGAGTCCGGCAGGAATCATCCCGATTGCATACACAAGGACGCCAGCCAGCAGCCATTTCCAATCCATTCTTGAAAAGTCGAGGTGCTCTCGGTGTCGCTGAATATCTTGGTATGCGCGTTGAATCGTCAGACCCAAAAAGACCAACACTACGATCACAATAACCCATTTCAAAATCGGCTTCGCGCGGCCAATCCAGCCGGAACTCTCCGTTTTGTCCGGTGGCCGATTGGGCGTGGCTCCCGGGACGGCCAGGGTTTTCTCGACGTTCTGCATAAAAATTGGAAGTCTTAACAATGGGATAAGATAAGCCAGAGTGGTAGAGTCTAATTTGTTTTTGCGATAAAATCAGTGGCAGAAATCCTGGCATGGACGGCTTATTTGTCTAGGTCAGTTCAACCCCCTTTTCCGTAAAGCATTCGCCTAGATGGCCCGTTATATTTCGTTTGCCGTTTTGCTTGCGATCATCGTCGTTATCGGCGCTCTGTTCTACAAAGTAATGATTGGCTTCTTTGTTCCCGTGTTTCTCGCGGTTGTGCTGGTCGTCGTGTTTCGGCCTTTGCATCGATGGGTTTTGGTTAAGTTCGGTGGTCGCGAGCACGTGGCAGCCGGAATTACAACCATGCTTATTGTGCTAATCGTTCTCATTCCGGCTGCATTGGTTGTATCGATGGCCGCCGTACAAGGAACGAATCTGGTTCGGTCGACCAGTGTTACGTTGACACTTGCAAAACTTCGGTCGAATAGCCTACTACCACTGGAATTTCCCTACGCAAACCAAGTTCAAGATATTCAGAAGAATATAGATAATATCCAGGACTTGGTGTCGAAACAGCAGAGCTATGACGCTCTCATGAACCTGATGGACAACAAAGGTGCATTGCAAGGAGACGTCTCAGCAATCCGCATGGAGCTCACGAAGTTCATCCCGCAGCTTGTCGTTTCAACCAAGAAGGAACTTGTGACGCAGATTGGAAAGACCCGCCGCAAAAGCGTGAAAGAACCAATCCCGCGAGAGAAAATTGAAGTTGAAATTGCAAAATACTTTGAGCAGGTTGAAAAAGACTTAGCCGCACTGCTTGGAACAAACCGCGAAGAATCCGCCGATGCGTCGCAAGAAGAGCTAGCTAGAATCCTTTACGGGCCCGGCGTTCCGTTGACGGGTTTCTCGAGCGACGAGGGAGCGATCATTTCGCATGCCCGCGAAGATCTTTTTAAGAAGGGATTGGCATGGGATCAAACGCTATCGGAGATGGAGACGTGCCTGGATGCCTTCACTCCAGGACCAGATCAAAACGTATCGCAAGTGCAACGAGCGGCCGTCGAACTGGGTTCGCAATGGCAAAGGACTCGTGACATTATTTCGGGTGGTGCATGGTTGAGAGCCCTGAAAGAACTCGCCAATCCGTCCGTCGATGATCTCGAGAAGCTAAACCAAAGTTTTTTTGATTACATTGGACCGAGGCTAGTTGGTTTCTCTGGAGATCTAGCGACGTTCTTGCTTCGCTTCGTTATAGCCAGCAGCATTCTATTGCTATCGCTTTATTTCTTTCTCTACGATGGCCCAGGGATGGTTCGCACGCTGATGGAATTGAGTCCGTTGGACGATCGGTATGAACTCGAACTGCTGGCCGAGTTTGATCGAATTTCTCGAGCCATTGTCTTGGCAACCGTCTTGTCCGCTCTGCTTCAAGGTCTTGTTGCCGGGATTGGATACTACTTTGCTGGCATGCCGTCGCTCATTCTATTGACTGCGTTGACAGCTACATGCGCGCTCGTTCCATTTGTTGGGCCAGCGATCGTTTGGGCACCGGTATGTGTCTACCTTGCTATATACCAAGAGAACTTTTGGGCCGCCGGGTTGTTGGCATTATGGGGCATGTTCATTGTTGGAACGGTCGACAACGTCGTAAAGATGTTTGTTTTGCATGGCCAAAGCCAGCTTCATCCTTTGCTCGCATTGCTGAGTGTACTCGGTGGAATACAGTCACTTGGCCCGATCGGAATCTTGGTAGGACCGATGGTGGTGGTTCTTCTCCAGACATTGCTCGGCATCTTGAGAACGGAGCTAACGCACTTTAGAAAGTCGGAGGACTCCGCTACCGAAAATTCTGGTTTGGCAACCGATCCTAAGTCGCTCAGCGGCCTCATTCGCAAGGTGAAAGGGACCGGAACGAGTAGCGATTCCGAGTCAAATGAACCGGAATCGCCGATGCCTCTCGGTACTGTAACCCCGTAGTATGAAGCCGTTCAGAAGCAAACTACCTGGAGGTTTATGGTCGCATTTGCCAGCGTTCGCATTGGCATTCCTTTGGTGGTTGCTTGCAATCGCATTGAGTAGCCGCGATTACTTCTTGCTCAACTACGGTGCGTTGCGCAGCGTCGACCCGATGCTCGCGCCTTTTCGGTCGACGTTGTTCGCAAACGCGTTTGCGATCGTCGCGATGATCGTTTGGCTTGTTTTGCGTCAACTTGGTTTAAGGTCGAATGATGGTCGACGTTCCATCATGCTTGCAACGATCTTTCTAGCCATTTCGCTTTTGCCGGCCTCCGCATGGATCACACAATGGTCCGCAGAGAGTGTCGCAATAGAAAGCATCTGGAGTGTGTTTTGGATGTCCGCTTGGACCGGACTTAGTTTCGCGGAGCTAGGACGAGCCTGTAACCTTGGAGCGATCGAGCCATACGCAACTTCCGTCGAGCATAACGCCACGCAATCGTGGATCGGCTTTGCAATGGTATGTTTACTGAGCTTGACTTGTGGAATATGGTGGACATATCAGTCCTACGACTTCTACAATAGTTTTATGCTCGGCTTCAATGACTTTGGTCATTTCATGCAGCGCGTCGCGAATACGGCTGACGGTCGAAGCATCTTGCTAGAAACTCCTGTCTTGCCAGCCTTTTGGGATCACTTCAATCCAGGCCTATTGATGTTGGTTCCGCTTTGGAAGTTGTTTCCGGACGTGACCGTTGCATTCTACTTGCAGTCCATTTCGTTAGCGGGGAGCGCCATTCTCGTTTGGCAGGTAGCTCGTGCGGCGGGGCACAGGGTGTTGAGTGCCGTGATTTGGTCCACCGCATGGCTTTTTCAACCAGTGCTCGGTCAAATGAACTTGGCGTATACTTATGGATGGCATCCTATCAGTCTTGCTATCCCGTTGCTGCTGATGTCGGTACTCTGCCTTCAGAAGCGTCGAGTTGGTTTGGCTTTCGCATCCATCCTGCTTGCGTTGTCGATGGAAGAGGGTGTTTTCGTCATCGCGGCCTTATTTTGCGGACTAAACGCTGCACTCCGTTATGGTTGCTTCGATCGTGCGCGAACACCTGAGACGCAGATTCACAACGCCATGCCCTGGCAAACGTGGACGGTGCTTTTCCTTGCATTTGCAGTTGGCTTCGTTGTGGTTTTTCGTTTCAGTGGACTTGCGGAATTTCAGACGGCAAGGTTTGCTTCCTTGGGTCAAACTCCGATCCAAGTACTATTTTCTCCTGTGCTTCGTCCAGGCATTTTTTGGGGCCAACTGCTCAGCGTGAAGAACGGTACCTTCCTGCTTGGATTGTGCTTGCCTTGCTTCTTGCCTTCGATGGTTCGCGGGTGGCGGTACTTGTTAGCGGTGGTCTTGCCGCTGGGTGTGTTGTTGGTTTGGGAACATCGGCCTGCACAAAGTCTAGCCTTTCAATATTCGAGTATCTTGCTCCCAGTTATATGGCTATCGACGATGCTTGGTTCTCAATCGCCAGAACCTTTGGTAGCAAACAACGCCAAATCCCGATGGCGTTTACCGAGCTGGAGCGGCGGAGCCGCTGCGTTGGGCGCGTTCGCAACCGCTTCAACGCTCAGCTTGTTCCTTGGCCAATTTCCTTTTAGTTCTAGAACGCTACAGGATGTCCAAGTTCAGACGTATCAACCTGAGGAAACGGGATTTCGTTTGCAACAAGGTGGCGCAGATA
>JAIPFP010000022.1 GCA_021736575.1 Pirellula sp.
GTTCGCTTGCCCGGATTTCGCGGATACGTTCGAGAAGTTCGTCGAAGTAGTCTTTTCCGAAACGCGTGTTCAGTTTGAGTCGCTCATCATCAAGGACAAAGCCTTTGACGATAAACTCGTTGAGAGTCTGGGTGGCCCAGATACGAAAAGCAGTCGCTTGAACGCTATTAACGCGATAGCCGACCGAAATAATGGCGTCCAGGTTGTAAAACTCGATTTCCCGCGTAACCTCCCGATTTCCTTCGGTTTGAACTCTCCTAATTTTTTGGAGAGTTGCCTCAGGTTTCAACTCGCCAGAGGCGTAAATCTCGCCGAGGTGGTAGCTTATGGTTCGTAAGTCGACGCCGAACAACTCAGCGATTTTCTTCTGATTCAGCCAAAATGTCTCTCCTTGATAGAGGACGGAGATTTTCGAAGTCCCTTTTGGGGTTCGATAGAGGATCAAATCCCCTTCTTCAAAGTCTGCCTCACTCATAGCTCAACTCCTTTCCTGAACACTGAAAACTCACCTACACCGTCCTAAAGCTTGCAACGCCTTTGGTCTTGAACGTCTGAACGGCGTTTGCCTTGAGTTGGTCGTTCCCTGCAAAGCCTTCGTCGAGGAACACAACTCTCTCAGGCTTGAGTTCGGCGATCGAACGAATCAGCCCCAGCGTCAGGTTGCCATCCAAGCAGATCATCAATGCGCCGCCTGCGATGCTGTAGACGGTTTTGCCTTCGATGGTCTGTTGCTCAACGGGTGTCGTCAGAGGGAAGCCGCTTTTGAGAAGCAGTTCGTAGAGAATGTCTTCGGGCGTTCGGTTATCGCGAATGTGGTCAATGTGCAAATCGAGCTGTCGCTCGACCTTTGCTGAGTCATGTTCAACTGAAGAATTCCAAGCATTGAAATTGGATTGGTCCAGCTTGAAAACTCGGAAGCCGTTATCCTCGCTCTTTCTATCCAAGGCGAGCTTACCTTCCGCATCATCGGCAAATGACTGAATCACATTTCGAAGTCTCTGCTTCCCGATATCTGTCAGAAACTTTAGCTTTGGCTCGGGCTTTGGAAGTGGCTCGGGAAGTTGAACACAGATAAATTTACGATTGCCACCATCTTCTCTGTTTTGAGACATCACTGCGTGACCAGTAGTACACGATCCACCGAAGAAATCTAAGACAATGTCGTTTGATTCTGGTGAAGTTGCAAGCTGTAGAATTCGCCTGATTAAGCGAGTTGGTTTGACGGTATCTAGGACGTTCTCGGTGTTTTCGTATTTGACAAACTCGAGTAGTTCTTTTTTTGCTTCCTGTGTGTGACCTACGTCAGAATAGAACCATAACGTCTGAGGGACCATTCCTTGCTTAACTTCCGTAAGGAAGCGTTTTAGCGAAGGCATGTTTGTTCCATTTTCACCCCACCAAATTCGATTGTCAGCATTCAGCTCATCAAAACGCGATTTATTCACAACCCAATATCGTCCCCTTGGTGGAGTGAATGAGTTTCCGCTTGGGCTAACCACTTCATATTGGCCATCTGCATAAGAATTTCTCGCTGTCATATCACCGGCTTTCCATTCGCCTCTGTGGTCACTGTCTGAGTTGCCGTATCTTGCATTTGCCTCTTCACTCCGAGGTAGAAGCGTTGGACGCCACGTTTCAGCGTTAAGAGCATAAACAACTACATAGTCGTGGTCCTCTGAAAAATGGCGAGCCGGTGCTTTCTCTCGGCCCACAGTTGAGCAAGTAGCAGTCCAGCTTCGATCGTCTTTCCGAGCCCCACTTCGTCGGCAAGTATTGCTCCCTTGGACAGTGGATTTCGAAACGCAAAAAGTGCAGCCTCAATTTGATGTGGATTCAAATCCACTTGTGCATCGGACAAGACAGCGGTCAACTTCCCAAGGTCGTTTGATGCGAATCGTCGCGTTAGCTCGTATGCCAAGTATTTTGCGTGATACGGTGTGGTAGGAATTTCAGCGGCAGGAAGCATGGAACGGTTCAAGCGCATTTCCAATGATTTGGAAACGGGGGTGGAACTTGCAGAAGATTTCGCACTGTTATTCTGCTGATTTTGGGACTTGTCGGGTGATGGCGTCGGGTGTCCAAAGGGATAGAACCAAACCTGCCCGGGTTGCTGTTCTGGATTCGGAGGAACCGGTGAGTCGAAACGAATCGGGTCGGCGAGATGCCATTCGAATTCCCCGTCCTCCCCCGTGCAGTCGACGATTTCAACACTACCGACAACAACGCCCTTGGGTACATCTTTCCAAGTGAAGCCGATTTCGGATTCAAGTTGTTGATCCGTTAGTCCGCTTTTGGTTGCACTCGCATAGATGTACACTCGCCCACGAAAACGGCAGGGAATCGAACGATATTCAATCGTTTTTTCGCCTGTCATGATTTGTTCAGCCCACGGCTGCCGAACGCTGATTGCTTTCCATTTCTCTAGATCGTGGGCCATCTGAACCAAAAATCCGAATCGTGCGGGAAATCTACCGTGCATCCAAGCATGGGCAAAACGGAGCTAAGCAACGTTTGCTTACCTATCCAACGTTTTGAAAGTACGGGAGGGCGTGACACCTTTGGTCACAGGTTCGAAATTCTAGCAGATTATTCGATTGAAATGGTTCTTTGCCCCAAGTCGCGCCTTGGGTCGAACCGATCTTTTGGCCCCGTACATTGACACACGGCATTGACACGCGGCATTGACACACGGCATTGACACACGGCCTTGACACACGGCCTTGACACACGGCCTTGACACACGGCCTTGACACACGGCACCAAGTTCTGCGGTCGCCCGAATGAATCGGGGCTTGTCTCTCACCCGAACCCGCGAATACATTTTTTATTGATGAACACCCTTTGCGAGCGGGGACCGGTTTACACGCCGCGTCGCATTGGTGTATCGCTAAGAACACAAATAACAGTATCGATATCGACTGATATTCCCTCACTTACCAGTATTTCAACAAGATACCCCTGCTCCGGGATTTCGAAGTCCATACTAAACTCGTCGGTTTCTAATTCCAGTAATATATCACCAGCGCGAACCTTATCTCCAATTGTTTTGTGCCATCTGACGATGGTGCCTGAGGTCATAGTAGGACTTACTTGAGGCATTTTGATTAACGTTTCCATAATATACATACCCATACATTTCGCTTCGCAGTGCTGCGCCCTACTCGTTTCCCAAAGCGGAGGGGTGTTCGGGTGATGCCCCTTTTTGTTTTTGCTTGTGCCCAACGGTTGCATGGATGCTGCCCTGCCTTGGCTTTGAGCACCGGGCATGGGCCGTGTAATCGAGCATGCAAACCGTTGGGCGGGTTTAATGGCTGTTCAAATACACCCATAGACGGGGGGTAGGCTACCTTATGACTCCTTCAAGGTTGGCTCCGCTAAGCTTGGCTCCGCTAAGGTTGGCTTCGCTAAGGACGGCTCCGCTAAGGTTGGCTCCGCTAAGGACGGCTCCGCTAAGGTCGGCTCCGCTAAGGTCGGCTCCGCTAAGGTCGGCTCCGCTAAGGTTGGCTCCGCTAAGGTCGGCTCCGCTAAGGTTGGCTCCGCTAAGGTCGGCTCCGCTAAGGTTGGCATTCATAAGGCCGGCGTCGCTAAGGGCCGCTCCGTTAAGGTTGACTCCGCCAAGGTGGACTCCGTCAAGGTTGGCTTCGCGAAGGTCGGCTCCTTCAAGGTGGGCTCCGCAAAGGTCGGCTTCTCTAAGGTCGGCTCGGCTAAGGTTGGCTAGGCTAAGGTTGGCTCCGCTAAGGTTGGCTGCGCTAAGGTTGGCTGCGCTAAGGTCGGCTTCGCGAAGGTCGGCTCCGCCAAACTTGGCTTCACTAAGCTTCGTTCTGCTAAGCTTCGCTCTGCGAAGGTCGGCTCCGCTAAGGTCGACTCCGATAAGGTGGGCTGCGCTAAGGTGAACTCCGATAAGGTCGGCTCCGCTAAAGTCTCTTTCACCTTTGGCGTATGCAGCCAATAATTCTTGTGCTGTCATGTTGCTTCCATTGCCCACAAATAACGCTTCGCTTGGCAGTGCTGCGCCCTACTAGTTTCCCAAAGCGGAGGGGTGTTCGGGTGATGCCCCTTTTTGTTTTTGATTGTGCCAAACGGTTGCATGGATGCTGCCCCGCCTTGGCTTTCCTGCCTGCCTGTCTGAAAGGAATTTGCTTTTGGCCGGTGGCGTCATTGGCAGCGAAATGGCTTAATCTTCCACAATTTCATATGAATTACGGGTGATTGTCCCCATTTTCGACTTCCTTTGTGTCGCATCTAAGACAATCTTCCGCATACGCAAACTCACAGGTGTAACTTCAATACACTCATCAGAATTAATATAAGCCAACATCTCTGGTAGGAGCATGATTTTAGGTGGCGTTAAGTTGTAGGCTTCCTCAGAACCCGAAGCACGCATGTTTGATAAGGCTTTGCCCTTATTTACATTTATTTCCATGTCCTCGTTTCGGGTGTTTTCGCCAACAATCATTCCGCTATACACTTTTTGTTTTGGCTGTATATACATAATGCCTCTGTCTTGTAGTTTTGCCAAGGCGTAGCCTACGGCCTCTCCCGTTTCACTTGATACCAAAGCACCTTTTCTGTTTTTTTCTAAATCACTGTTGATTACTTCGTCATACTTTAAAAACTCCTGATTCAACACGCCAAATCCTCTTGTCGTTTGAGTCAATTCCTGGCTAAAACCAGTTAAGAATCGCAAGGCTACATGATAAACTATTCTTGTGGTATCCGCCTCAGATTCAGACATCTCAATCATCACTCCTTTTCTCCGATTCAAGGCTTCAATTATTTCCCCACTGAAATCCGTTGGCGCATCAACAACAACCTCATAATAAGGTTCAAGCAATCTCTCGGGATTGTCTTTACTGCGTCTAAAAAGAATTTGTACCTTTGAAACGGTCAGTTCAAAACCTTCACGTCTCATGTTTTCAACCAAAACACCTAAATGCAATTCAGAATAGCCATATACTTCAAAAGTTTCGGAACTGTCTGTATCCTTGACCTTAATGGCGGTATTTGCATTAGCCTCGTCGTTAAGCCGCTCTCTTATCATTCGGCTGGTCAGTTTTGTTCCTTCTGTGCCTGCAAAGGCGGAAGTGTTTACTCCTACATGGATGGATATCGTATAAGGATTCAAGGGTTTGGTAGGTATCACAGTTTTCTCACTTATCACATAGTTGATGGATTGTTTAATCTGAAACGAATTTGCTTTTCGCGGGTGGTGCCATTGACGGGACGGGGAACGGGGAGAGGAGGGGGCTGTTTCATGCCCAACGGTTGCATGCATGTTGCCCTGCCTTGGTTTTGAGTGCCGGGCATGGGGCGCATCGAGCATGCAAACCGTTGGGCGGGTTTAATGGCTGTTAAAATTCAACCACAGTCAGGGGTAGGCTACTTTATGGCTCCGATAAGGTTGGCTCCATCAAGGCCTCGGCAGCATCGACTGTGATTTCGCTGATCGAACCTATTGGATGGATCATTCCGTCTTTCGTTTGGATTGGATCAGCATGCGAATCGGCCAAATTAATACATACAAGAGCGAATTGATGGTTCTTGCAAACAACGCGAACATGTACCGAAAGAACATGGCGATTGGGCGAAAAACCGTTTGGACGACAGGGAATTTTTCGTATGCCAAATGACCCAATAGGATCAGGAAAATCCCCCCAAATTTGAGCGGCTTTTGTATATGGAATGAATGGCTGTCTTCATGAATGATCTTGTAATTGAAAACGGAGAGCTCCTGTTGTACGACCAAGTCCCAGTAGAGTTCCACGCAGAGTAGAGTCCCAACAAAGCCCACCAGCAAAAAAGCCGTATGCTCAAGCCAAGGATGCTTTGCAAGCAACTTGATGCAATAACCTGCAACCAATCGCAGCGTGATAATACCGATCGTAACTCCCAGGTACACGAGATAAATATTGGTCCTCGCAAACGCGACTGCCGCGACAACATTGTCAAAGCTCAAGCTCAAGTCAAGGAGCGCGATCATGGCGATCGTTTTTGCAAAACTCTGCGGTGCTCTCGGTTCGGTACCCTCATACGCCTCATCCTCTAAGTTCTCCGAAAAGTGATTGCACATCAACCAAATAAGATACCCAGCTCCAAACGCCATGAGCCAATGGTTGTGGATGATATACGAGGCAAGCAGCAGCGCAAGGATTCGAAAGCCGTAGGCACCCGCGTAACCGATGGTGACGGCAAGCTTGCGATTTTTCTCATCCAGTTGCGATGCCAAGGCAGCGATGGCCAACGCATTATCGACCGACAAGAGTCCCTCGATTACCACTAAGGCCGCGACCACATACAGGGCTTCCCGAGTGAAGATCGATGAAAAATCTGCCTGGGCTAGCATGTCAAATAGCATTAAATGCAGCTTCCTGTAATTTCGAAACCCATATCGTTAATCATTTCGTAGTCCTCTTGGGGCGGTTGCCCCTCGGTCGTCAAGTAATCCCCAACAAAAATACTATTCGCAATGTATAAACCCAGCGGTTGCATCGAGCGCAGATGCCGTTCGCGTCCGCCTGCGATTCGCAATTCGCTTTTGGGATTTACAAACCGAAACATGCACAACGCTCGCAGGCAGTCGCGAGGGTTCAAATACTCTTTGCGTTCCAACGGGGTACCGTCGATCGAATGCAAAAAGTTGAGCGGTATGGATTCGACTGCCAGATCACTGAGTTCGAACGCCATGGCCACGATGTCTTCGTGTTTTTCACCCATCCCGATGATACCACCGCTACAAAGTTCCATACCAGCTTTGCGAACATTCTTGAGCGTTTCGACACGATCGTCGAAGGTATGCGTCGTGCAAATCTGAGAATAATACTCGCGGCTCGTGTTCAGATTATGGTTCACCTTGTCCACGCCAGCGGCCTTAAGTCTTTTGGCTTGGTCCTCGTTGAGCAGTCCAAGACAAGCGCAGATGTTGAGACCATACTGTTCCTTGATTTGCGGAACAATGGTCTCGACCGCTTTCATTTCTCGCTCGTTGGGTGCACGACCGCTGATCACGATGCAATAGGTCTTGCTTTGTCGCTCTGCTGCGAGTCTGGCACCGTCTAATAATTTGTCGCGACTCAGAATGTTGTACTTTGGAATCGGTGCATCCGAGATTTTGGATTGACTGCAGTAGTTGCAATCTTCAGGACACAAGCCGCTCTTGGCATTCATCAAAAAATAGAGCTGTACCGTTTTGCCAAAGTATTTGTGACGAATCCGGTATGCGCTCGAGACCAAATCCAGCAGTTGGTCGTCCGTCGACCGAAGTAACGCAATCGCTTGTTCATGCGTGATGGGTTGCCCTCCTAGGACACGGTTGGCCAAATTTTGCCAATCCGAGCCGGAGCACAAATCAGGGTTAAGTTCGATTGCCGGTGAGATCATATGGAATTATTGGGTGGAATGAAGTTGTGATTGATTCGATTCTAACGGATTTTGCTCGGCAGAATCTTGGCCTACCTGCAGAATATTGCCCTTCCTAACTAAGCCCACAGTTCGTTTGACGGATAACTGCAATCCTTTTGCTCCAACGAATCGATGCGTGCGGATTGTACGCCGAAAAGCTATTCTGCTAAAGGGTTTGCAGCTAACGGAATAACCGCTACGCGCTGCATCTGGACGATTTTCTTTGATTTGCATGCTTTTCTCCGACGATAGCAAAAGGACTCGTGATCTTTTCGGCGGATGCCTGGTTGCAGTCGTCAACAACAACTCCCCTCGTTGCAAAGAGACTTCATGGCTCATTCAAGCCCATACTTAGACGATGTGGAACATCCACAAGACGAAGATCTCAAGCTGATCTCGCGTCGCAAAAGTCCCAAGGATGGAGCTCAGCCCCAATCTCCGCTGGAAACATACCTGCGAGAGATCAACGAAACTAAACTGCTGACTGCCGAGGACGAGCAAATGCTCGCTCGACAGATTGCTCTCGGTGACGCTCAAGCTCGCGACCGAATGGTTCGGGCGAACCTGCGCCTCGTGGTGAACATCGCCCGAAGTTACGTCAGCAAAGGGCTTGCGCTCCAAGATCTGATCGAGGAAGGGAACCTTGGACTGCTTCGGGCCGTTGAAGGATTCGACCCCGATATGGGAACGCGGTTCAGCACCTACGCAAGCTATTGGATCAAGCAGTCGATCAAACGCGCACTAATCAATTCGTCGAAGACGATTCGCATTCCGGCATACATGGTTGAATTGCTCAGCAAGTGGAGACGCGCCACAGCCCGGCTGAGCGACGAGTTGGGTCGGACGCCAACGCAAGAGGAGATCGCAAGGATTCTAGGATTGCCCAAGAAAAAATTGCCGATCATCAAAAAAGCAATTCAGGTCTACAACGCAACTCCGCAAAGTGATCAATCGGACTCAGGCTGGTCATTGGGCGAAATGGTTATGGACGAGCGACTCAAAAGCCCTGATGAAGTCATGGTGGATCACGATGTCCTGAAAACGGCCATCGAGCTTCTGAGTACGCTGGATGTTCGCGAAGCGACGGTTTTGAAAATGAGGTTCGGGCTTTCCGATACTCAGCCCCACACGCTCAAAGAGATCGGTGTCGCCCTCGGGCTAACACGCGAACGCGTTCGCCAAATCGAAACGGAAGCTCTCGCTCGACTTCAGCACGCTCTCAAGGACCCTAAAGAACGAATGGGCTTGGCCTAGAGCACCACTAGGATAAACCGCATCCACCACAAGATGTGGCTAAGCGCAACTTCATCGGACGCGAACACTTCGACACGAGCAAACTCGGCGCCAAGCGTAAACAACGAATCGACATTCCTAGCCGCTTGGACAGTGTAAAACGATTGTCCTCAATCGTTTCGGTACTGCCAAACCACCATCGAACAACTCACCATCGAAACTCATTTCAAACCAAAACGCGGTTCAAAGCCGCTTGGCGAAAATGAGCCTAAAGTGCCCGCCAAGCGATTGAGACAATCGCTTTACTTTTTTGGGATCGGCTACACTCATGGGCGAGTCTCTCTGAGACTCGAAGTCCCCAACTCGCAGTCCCCAGCCACACTCGCCTCAAAAGCCTATCGGAGAGACGCGTTTATCGATCATTTGCGAAACAAATTTCATTCAATCTGTATCGCAACTTCACCGCCAGCTCGGCTACCTAAACCTCGCCACACCTCAAGCACAACGGAATCGGACACTGTGCGTGCAGAGCCGTCCATCAAGAGTACGTTGACTCCACCAGTGTGATAACTGCGACTGGTAACAACAGCATAGGTCGGCAACGTTGCCGACCGACCTTCTCGCATCGAATTGAAATCAATGTCGTACAATTTTCCACCATCGACGTGAGGAACTTTGGTATTCGGCGTGAAGGTGGTCGTAAATCCAGTTTGGTGCGTTCTAGCATCCACCCACTCGGTGTGCCCTGATTCAAGTTTAAATTCACCGCCAAAAGCGGATACATCTGAGGGGGCCGATGGGACCGGAGCCACGCCGCTCGGATTTCCACCGTCTCGCAAGTAAGGTGTAAACGCTTTTACTTCCGCCATGCCCAAAGTGTTGCTCAATCCATCGGTTATCTCAGCGATTTTTGTACTTCGATTGAAAAGAAAGACTCCACTACCGCGATCGCTCGGTGGTTGTGCAATTTGCCACAGGCCCGCATTCGCTCCATAGTTGAGTGGATAGTGTGTAAACGTAGGAGAGTCCGGTCGTTCTCGATCGTTCAACTCACTCGGGCAAAGTAAATGCGGCATTCGAATCCGAGCCACTGCAGGCTGGAGGCTAATCGGTTTTGTAAAGTCGACGGAACTATGCAAATTGCTTTGCTCCAAGTAGGGCAAGAGACGCACTTGTACACTCCAGTAAACGGAACTTCCTGCGGATCGGTAGTCGCCCAGGGGTGGAACGCATTTGAGAGCACTTTCATGATTGTGGAGAGCCAAGCCTATCTGTTTCAAGTTGTTTTGACACTGCATACGCCGTGCGGCCCCACGAGCTGATTGAACTGCAGGTAACAACAGACCCACGAGAATTCCTATGATCGAAATTACCACCAAAAGTTCAACCAAAGTGAACCCGCGCGTTTTCATTTCGAGTCTTCCTGTTAAATAGTGCAAGGGACACAGTCATCCCGTGATGCAAAACCGAAGAGTCTAAGCCAATCCTCTCGGGACTGTGTGTGAAAAGCGTTAATTCCGAGTTAAACTACACACGACGCAGGCTTCTTTGGCTTGTTGCACCAGGTAGGCCTGCGTTCCCATGGCTGATTTTGGCGAGGTTGCATTGCCCAATGGAACCTTGCGGTGCGAACCGTCAGCCTGCCTATCCCATGCTTGTCGGCATCCTGCAAGGGATACTTGCAGGATGAAAGTAAATGGGGACACAGGGAAAGTAAATGGGGACACAGCACTTTTGATTTGAACAAGTCAGTGCGGCAGAGAAACAAGTCCAGGGAATCACGCAAAACAAAATCTGCTTCAAAGAGCTGAGTCCCCGAGCATCGTAACCGAACTTTCAGACAACCAGCAACGCGGTGATTATCTGGAACTCGTTCGTCAGATGAACTACTTTTTGTCTTCCGACTGTTCCAGCAAAGAAACGATTGCTTGTTCCAAGCCGAGGGGATGAACCAATGCGACTCTCAAGATTCCTGCGCGGTCGACAATATACAATGACGGGTAATGTGGGACTTGAAATACTTTCCCAATTTCGTCGTCTGAGTCCACGATGTTCAGCCATGGTACGCTTCTCTTTTTGACGAACTCTTCTAATTCCTTAGCGCCACTCTCAGTATGGACTCCTATGATCTCAAGTCCTTGCTCATGGTACTTGGTATGAAGCTGCTTCAGTTCACCAATTTGCATTCGGCATGGTCCACACCATGTCCCCCAAAAATCAAGAATGACAACCTTACCACGTAGCCTCGTAAGCTGGTTCGCAAAGTCCGTGTTTTCAAGTAACGGATCAAGCGTTGCAGCAAATTTGCCTTCAAGCTGGTCCATGCGATTACGCAAAGTGCTTTCGTCAGACTTTAGTCGCTGCAGCCCATCTTTCCCTTTGACAGATAGTCTCTCGCCCGGCTCTTCCTTGCGAACGCGCCCATCAGCACCAATGACCACGCTTCCGTCAAAAGGACTGAAAAAGATACTTGGGACGTTCGAGAGTTGTCGCAACTCTTTCTCATATTCCTGCGAAAGTTTGGAGCTAGAAATAACAATGCTCCTCAAAGATGGCATTCGAACAAGTGCAGCAGCACTATCATAATTAATAAATCCACCTACCCAAATACGCTGAAGTTTTCCATGACTCGACAACGCTACTGCGCCTTTATCGGTAACAATGCAGTTGTCTTCGAGCGACAGTCGCTGGAGATTGGGTAACTCAGCAATCAAGTCTGCTGTCGAATCATCTGCAAAGCCACCACCCCAAAGCCGTAAGTCGGTAAGCGAATGGCAGTCTCTCAAAGGCTCTAGGTCCTTTGGCCGGAAATGACTTCCGCCGATGTGAACACTTTTCAGCGCTGTCATCAGTTTCAGGGCGGACAATTCCGGCCGAATCCACGCATCATCACCGGCACCAAACCAGACGTGCACTTCACTAAGTGCCGGTAGCTTAAGTCCAGTGAAGCCACGCCCCGTGACACTTGTATGCCACAGCTTTAGGCTCTCAAGCTGCGTCAGCTCTGCTAGGCTACACAGCCATTCGTCCCCGACGGGAATGCCCTGCAAATCCAAACGCTTGAGAGATCGCATTTTACCTAATCGCTTCAAGTGTTCAGGTGTAACGTCGTTTGCGACATTTTGGATTGTCAGACTTTCGATATGTTTCGAGGAGGTAATTCGCTCCAAAGTTTCTGCATTCACTTTTTCCAATTTAGGCCAATGGCTAAGGTGCGGCATTCGCAGCAAGTGATTCGCGAGCCCCTTCAATTTTGATTCGTCGGACAAATGTAGTGTGAGTTCCTTTAGTCGCGTTAAAGACTCGAGCGCAGGTCCAAATCCTTTGCCAGGTTCGATTTGGAATAGCGTTAGTTGTTCAAGTCGATCGTTTTTGGCAATATGCTTTAAGACCTCTCCATCGACGCGACCATTGAACCAACGCAGACTCCTTAGCTGACTTAGATTAGCAATCTCTTTCAGCGCATCTTGATCTACGTCGTCATTGATTCGAAAGGAAAGATGTTGCAGCTGTGGCAGTTTGGCTAAACACTCAAAAACTTCTTTCGCATCGCTGCCAAGACTAACGAAGATAAACCTCAACGTCTTTTGTTCGGAAACGATTCGCAAATCAGCCAAACTAAAACTTGGGGTGGCATACGCATAACGCAATTTCGGATGACTCAGGATCCAGCCTGAGACCGCGAGTCCCTGCTCAACTAGGTTGGCCCGCTGCGAGATTTCTAAATGCAATAACTCGGGCATGGCTCCAATTCCGTCGAACGCATCTGGGGCAAACTCGCAATCCTTCAATTCGAGTTTAATGAGCGACTTCAATCGGACGATTTGCTGCAATTGGATCTTGCCGAGACGCGCTGACGTTATCTTGAGCGCTCCGAGAATATTGATTGGTAACTCATCCAGAAACGACAAATCGGATGACGCTTTGGTAGCGACTTCTAAACCGATCAAACCCTCATCGGTAAAAGTGACATTACCTTGAGCTTGTCGCACTTCAATGCAGTTCTCGTCGAAACGCAGATCTGGTCCATTCTCACGTGGCATGTTGCTCAACGTTACAACGCCAACGCTTTCCATTGGCAATGTGAGAACACGTTCCTCAGCAAAAGAGTTCCCCACATTTAGAGCAGGGATTAAAAGGACTAGACCGAATCGAGCCAACAAGAAGCTGAGTGTGTTCATAACTGGACTTCGACTCATAATTTCGATACTTTCCTTGCGAAAACTCTTTGGAAAGCAGCATACCAATTCACCATGGGAAATTCACCCTGGAAAATGTGCCGAATTCTTTAAAATGTGCCCCAATAGAAATTACAAATCAGCAGTTCCGCTTAATGAGTCGATCGAAGGAAGGCAAACAATTGTGGACGCGCGGCTTCGTCGGGAAGCATCGAAGTCTAGCGGTCTACATCAGCAATGCAGGACTTACGGATGTTCAGGCCGGTCTTGCCTGAGCTCGCTGATCCTTTGGAACACGACGTAGAAAACGGGCGTGAAAAAGACCGCTAGAACAGTCGACGTGAGCATGCCACCACAAACTGCCGTACCCAGCGAGCGACGACTGGCAGCAGCGGCTCCCGTTGCGAAGACCAAAGGCAATACGCCAAGGATGAACGCAAACGAAGTCATCAAGATCGGTCGAAATCGCATCTTCGCCGCAGCAATCGCAGCCCCGTGGATCGACTGGCCCTGCGTCCGCAAATCACGAGCGAACTCGTTGATCAAAATGGCATTCTTACTTGCCAAAGCAATGATCAACACCACACCAATCAACGCCTCACCGGAACTGACGCCAGGAGCAGCCTGCGACTTCCGTCGGCGGAGGAGGCTGCAAGGTCGACGAACGCCCCTTTGACTTGCAGCCAACCAACAAAACGACTATCAGCAGCTTAGTGCAACTTTTCATTTGTCATTTACTAGAGCTAAGTGGACAGAGCCGATAAAAGTCAAAGTAGTAGGCACATTCCATGTGCCGTCCACCTGGAGTCCTAGCAACAGCTTGATTGTTGACGGCACGGCTGAGCGTGCCTGCACCTTTTGTCGGCTGTGTCTAAATGCCGTTTCGGCCACGCATTGCGTTGCCTACAAGACTGACGATAAACAGCACTAGGAACAGAAAGAATAGTATTTTGGCGATCGAGGCTGCACCGGCAGCGATTCCGCCAAATCCAAACATCGCCGCGATGAGAGCTAAAACAAGAAAGGTAAGTGCCCAGCTAAGCATAATTGACTCCAACATTCGATGACTCGGTTCTCGTTCCTGAAAGCCAGGACGATCAGATGACTAAAGAAGGTTGCGAAGCAAATGGCGTGCCCTTCTTTGTGAATCGCGACGAAGCCGATCCGTGAATAGCGGTTGGGGTCCGAAGCTGAGCGATTATCAAGCAGCATGGTCTATTTTGGTACTTACGAGCAACTTAGAATTGCTCAATGAGCCGGCGGGCGATAGCCCCGGTTTCCGCCAACGCTTCGCGTTTTACTAACAACCGGGGCTATCGCCCAATGGCTTAATGTTTTGGAGAACGCATGACAGAAATGCGAAATTCAAGTAATGGTGTGTCATTCAGCCTTAGCTAGCGTTGCCGCTTGTCCGCAAATTCGGAGAAGCCTGCACATTCGACTCTATTTTCTGCCGCCGCATTCCGATCTTTCTAGCATGGTGTTCAACGAGTTTGCTACGACATGGCGTTCACCATGTGGACTTTCTTTGGTAGGTTCCTAACGCTTCCAAGATTTCAGTAGGAAAATGCTCCAACGGATCAGCAAAAATTCAAAGCGAATCGCTGCGATCCTTTCACAGTATCGCACACCTACTCAAATCGCATCCGGCGTGGCAATGGGCGTCGTTCTTGGAATAATCCCCAAGGATAACATCGTATTTCTATCGCTCGTTGTGTTGATCACCTCGCTGCGAGTCAACCAACTCATAGGCTGGTTCGTAGCCTGTTCACTATGGTTTTTTAGTGGATGGTTCGAACCAATTTCCCATGTTTTGGGTTCGATGTTGCTCAGGCAATCAATCGTTGCAGCCACGGTTCAGCGGTTGTATGAATACCCTTTCCTCCCTTGGACCTGCATTGACAACACGCTCGTTTGCGGCGGACTTGCGCTCGGGATAGCAAGCTTCCTGCCAACGTATTTGGCTTGTTGGTGGTCGCACATCCAAGCCAAGCATCAACTTGAGAGCCACGATTTGATTCAGATTGCAAACGATGCGAACCACTACAGAAAATCAATCCTAGACCAGTCTACTCTAAGGCGAGAAAGACCCACGCAAGCACTCAGGCTGGTTTTGAACGAAGATTTGGTTCACGCAGAGTCACAAGAGCCATCGGGGAGGCCTGTCGCTAAAGCCACATTGGCAACCGATTTTAAACCCGTTGGTTCCGTCGTTCCTATTCAAGCAGATGCTTGTGTGTCCAACGACTCGACTTCGAAATTCAAGGTACAACCAAAGCAGAATGACGAAATCGCCAAGTTGCATGGTAGCGACACGATCATGCGTGAAACCGTGATCGAAGTTGTGCGTTACCGACGTCCCGTTTCGGTCAACCGAGGCGAGAAACAAAGGACGAAAAGTCCAGATCCAAGTATTATTTCCCTAAACACAGGAACCACTATGGCTGTTGCAAACATGCCGCCAACACAATCCATCGACGGAAAAAATGGCAAAAGCGACCCATCGCCGAAACCGGTGAAGGGCCATATGGCCACTATAACTATTGACTCGGGACATTCGCACTTTTACCCAACCAACCGCGAAGAATCGCTCAAGTACCTCCTTTCTCACATCAATCATGCACGAGAATCGAACCGAAAACCTTCTGGGAAGTCGGCATGAAATTTCGGCGACAAGTTCTAGTTGCGACAATCGTGTTGGGCTGCGGCTTTTGGTCGTTTCAGCTAATCGTGCGCAGGTGCATCGAAGCTCGGTTGTCCTCGCTATTTAACGCAACGGTCCATGTTGGCTCGTTCGAGATTTCGTTGTTAGACGGAGTGATCGCGTTTAACAACATCGAAGTCCATCCGAAGTTGACAATGCTTGATAGGGACGGCGTTTCGGCGAGTCAGCCAACCCTGATTCCCAAATCCGCCTTGAAGTTTGATTGGAATAGTGCGGCTTATCGCAACATAAAAATCGACAAACTTGTTGCTTCTGGGATGAAATGGCAAGTCAATGCGGCAACCGTGGATGACGTTCCATACGCCGAAAACTCAAACAACCAATCCAATTGGAAGCGTGATAGTAGCTCCGTCGTCAATACTAAGCTTGATACAGATTGCATCCATTCCATTGTCATGCCGATACATAGACGCATCGCGGAGGAAGCGGCCAATCAGAATCGGTTGCACGCTGACATTGCATCGCGGTTGACGTCCATCCGAGAGCGACTTGATGAAACGGTGCAGAACGAGAGCACACTTAATGTTCTTAGGCACAAGTCTGTCATTGACGATGTCAAGAAGGGGCTTTCCGCCGTTCGTCAATCCATTGCGGAGAATAGAATCAGTCGAAAAGAATCGGACAAACAGATTACCTTAATAAAGCAGTCTGCAACTCAGAGGCTTGCAGAGAAAATCGATAGCGTTATACAGCCAAACTCGATCGACGGCCGGCAAACGGCACGTCAAATTGCCGAATCGGTGGTTGCGATCGATTGGAACCGCAACCGCACAATCGTTCACACCTTATTGAATGCAATCAACGTACTCCAATCGAACGAGTGTGATGAACCAAGTTCGGAACAAGCGAGCAATCGGGATTTAGATTTCCATCCCCTCAGCAATGTTCCCATTCGTTTTACCCGTGTTGTATCGGCAAGGATTCGAGGCCAATCGCAATTCAGAATCGATGGTAGCGACGCTATGGTGTCCATCAACGACGCAGATTCGCCTGCGAGCTTCGAGTTGAATCTTCACAATTTGTCGAGCGAATCGACCACGCAAAACCCCAAACCGCACGTTAGTCTGACTTTGGAAGAATCTTCGACGATTGGTAAATCTCACAAAGTGGTTTGCGTTGCGGAGAGAATTGCTTTAGCTCAATCCGCTTCGAGCCAAGTTCAGATTTTACTTGAGCGATCGATTGGGGATTCACCAGCCAGCACAACCAAAATACAGCATGCAGAATTGGGGTGGTCAGCCACGGTCGCATTGCCTCTGATCGCTTGCCTGAATTCGAGTTACCTGGAGCCTGCAGAGTTGGCAAAGGCTCAGTTAAATTTGGGGGCCAATCAAGTCTTGAAGGCCAAGCTCATAGGAACAACACCAACGCCGAAGATGCAACGCCAAAACCTGTTGATCGAAATCGAACCCGAATGCCTTGCTCCACTTGAGTCAGTGCTAACTGCGATTGTGCAGACGCAATCGACTAAGCTCCATTCCGAATTAAAAATCCTTGGAACGGAGCTAGTCAGCAATGAGTTGATTACGATTGGACAGCGATGGGACCAATTGGGAGACGAACACTCAAGAGCGCATACGGGTTGGGAAACGGACATGGCGGAGATGAACGAACGAGTTCAGCGGTTCGAATTGTTGAATAGACGTATTGCCCGTGATGTTGTCCTCCCGCCCGACGGGTCGAGCGTTAGCAACGGGGCGATGGCACGCTAGATTGAACGTCTTGGGTCCACGCTATAGGAACAGCAGCGAATCCAAGATTCCATCCAAGCAATACGGCTTGCCTATCAAAAAATCCGCACCCGATTCGTGCAGTCGTTCCCATGTTTGCCAGCGAGGAAATGGGTCCGCAACAACCTGGCAAGCGTTCGGGAATTGACGATTCAGTTGGTCGAGAGTTGACTCAAGCGCTGTGTCGAATTTATCGCTGACGCCGTTTCGAGCTGCCATCTTCATCGGCGGCCTGTCAAGGTCGACGATGATGATGTCAGGCTGCACCCAGATATCAAGTTGCGTTGGAACAGTGCATACGCAGTGGATATTTCGTCGGGATAGTCCATCCGTCCAAACCGCCCTGGTATCTGCGTTCTCGGCCAAAATCAAAGCCAAACGGATCGATGGCGGTAGCGAGTTTGATTCGCTACTGGAACGATCGGCAACCGTCCGGCGGTTCTTCATCGCAAGTGCCGAATCGATCCAACGCTGTACTCGTGGACTGACTTTGCGATTGCCCGACAGAGCTGCTGCAGCGGGAGGCTTTGAGCCGGAGTCTGAGTTGGCAATATCTGCTAACCATGGGAAGAGTCGATCGACCAGCTCATACCAATAAAACGTATGCCATGTTTCTGGTAACGGCTGAGTTCGGCGATGACCGGACCAATCCGTGCCAAGCAACAGGCACCACGGAACGAATCCCATCGGGCTGGACTCTGGTGCACCACATTGTTCGATGCGTCGAACAAGCTCTACGATTCGATCCGTACGAAAGTCGCTTGCGAGCATGAGCGCACAACGTTTGTTCATTTCGCCGAGACTGTCGACTCGCCGTTGGGATAGCCAGGACTCAATATCTTGCTCTCGAAGGATCGTCAGGTCTTCGAAATGTTTAAGAATCCATTCCCACGCTTCTTCTTTGGGACCAAACCAGCCTATCGAAATAGGAGTCGTCATTCACCTACCGTTGATTGAATAAGTTCCAATTCGGCAGTTCGGATGATGTCCGTGGCTTCATTCGGTGTGACCGCAGATCGAAGCATGGTGAGAAAAACATCGTCGGTTACCAACCGGGCCAGCCTCGCTAAGATCCTCAAATGGACTCGGTCGTCCGTTGAGCAAATGAGAAAGAAGACATCGGTCAGATGGCCTGAGACATTTCCGAACGGAATAGGTTGGGTCGATATTCCCAACGCAACCAACGGTTCGGAAAGTATCGAGGATTGAGGTCGGCGAGGGTGCAGCAATGCCACTCCGTTTTCAAGCGCAGTTGGATGCAACGCTTCGCGAGCCGCGACGGCTTCGGTCATAGCGGCAGAATCCCACAGCAATCCAGTCGAAGCGGCGAGTTGGCACATCTCTCGAATGACAGACCCACGTGTTCTTGCGGGCAGTGGGATTTGGATGGCGAGAGGTGACAGGAAATCGGACAGCATTGCTCGATCATCGGAGCCCACGTCGATATTTTTCTCAAGAACCTTTTCCATTCGCTCAAGCTCTTGTGCATCGCCGACCCCAATTTGGTCTTCGAGCCAATGATGAATTTCCGATTCGGAGAATCTCCACTCCCCATTGACTCTTCGTCCAGGAATCTTCCCACGAACCGCCATTTTGTTGACTTGTGTCGGCGTCAAATGCAGATAGAGTGCGAGTTGATCAATATCGAGGTCTTTGCTAGCCATTCGTTCAAAATCGAAGTACAAGCTCCGCCATTTTGGGGGCGCTTTAGGGAAACGGAACACATCAAGCTGTCTTTCGCAGTCGATTCGCAATCTTATGACCAGACACTTTAATAATTCTGAGCCATATGCGGAACCCGAAAAGGATGGTTTAACGAACAAATCACAATGGATAACCGTAGCGAGGGATCGCCAAAGTTTCAAAAAGACCAGCCTAAATTCCGAACGACGCCCTGTTTTGTCCATTTCCCTGCTTGCACGGACCCAGCCGACAAAAGGTGCAGGCACGCTCCGCCGTGCCGTTCGCAGGCAAGTTTTTGCCAGGATTCCAGGTGGACGGCACATGGAATGTGCCTACTACTTTGACTTTGTCGACTGTGTCACAACGGTGTTGTCTCGCTGGCCACTGCTATGCTACTCTAGGCAACTCAGGACGAGGTTTGCCGATGAGTTTGCCTCGAGATCGAAACTCGAATGCTAGGATGGCAGCCAGGGGCGGCTATGAATATGCGACTCCCATCGCGTCGAAACGGCGCAAGCGCCACCTCAAAGCGAAAGCGGCTTTCGCGAGGTGTCGAAATACTCCAACAGTCGGCCCAATCGATCCAAACGCTCGCCGAATCCATCGATGAAGATTTTGTTGTGGCGGTGGATAAGATCCTCAGTATGCGAGGCAGCCTAATCGTTTGCGGCATTGGCAAAGCCGGTCTCATTGGGAAAAAAATTGCTGCTACGTTTGCGTCCACGGGAACGCGAGCCCATTTTCTTCATCCATCCGAGGCCGTTCACGGAGATCTGGGCAGAGTGGGCCCAACGGATGTGGTGCTGATTCTGTCGAACAGTGGGGCCACCGAAGAGATCGTGCGCATCCTGCCCTTTGTGTCGCGAAAGGCCGCAGGTTTGATCGCCATCACGAGCGGTGCCAACAGCCCGTTGGCTCGCGCCTCGGATATCGTTCTCGTAATGCCGCCATGCCGCGAAGCCTGCCAACACAATCTTGCTCCTAGCACTAGCACGACCGCAATGCTGGCAATCGGCGATGCTCTCGCTTTGGTCGCAAGCGAATCGCGAGGATTTAGCATTCAGGATTTTGCCGAACTTCATCCAGGCGGATCTTTGGGACGCAAACTGGCCATCGTGGATGAAGTGATGCGTCCAAAGTGCGATTGTCGCATTGCGTTTAACCAAATGACCATTCGAACGATGTTGGTAGAAGTTTCGAAGCCAGGCCGAAGATCGGGGGCGACGATGCTGGTCGATGAATCCGATCGTCTTGTCGGGATCTTTACCGACAGTGATTTAGCCCGATTGTTGGAACAACGCCGCGATGAAGATTTGGATCGATTGGTGTCGGGATTAATGACTCGAACGTTTTCAGCGATTCAGTCCGGGGCAAAACTGACCGATGCGATCGATGTGATGGTGCGAAGAAAAATCAGCGAGTTACCCGTGGTAGACGATGAGGATCGCCCAATTGGGCTGATCGATATCACCGACGTTCTTGGCCTGGAACACGCTGCGGCCAATAACGCAAGTGACCATCGAATGAAACCCGATTTGGAGTTCGCTGACGACGCTGAAAACATCGATTGGAACGACGAACCAACAACGCTTCGGCTTTTTGGTCCAGATAACTACCGGGAGAATTCGTAGTGGCCCCTCGCGACACCGAAATTGCCAAACCCATTCGACTCATTCTTTCCGATGTCGATGGTGTATTGACGGACGGGCAAATAACCATAGACAACGCCGGCGTCGAAAGCAAATCCTTCTATGTGCGAGATGGACATGCGATCAAAATTTGGTGCAAAGCTGGTTTCCAATTTGGGCTATTGACCGCACGCAACTCACAAATCGTCAAACTGCGGGCTGCCGAACTTGGCATCACCATGGTTCGACAAGGTTTTGCAGAAAAGCTTCCTGCCGCTCGCGAAATGATTCAGCAAGCTGGCTTTGAAATGAACGAGGTGTGTTACATTGGCGACGATTTGCCCGATCTCGCAGTGATGTACGAAGTTGGCTTAAGCGCGACCGTTGCGGACGGTGCAACCGAAGTCAAGCAAGCCGCTCGATGGACCATGAACGCCCCAGGTGGGCGCGGAGCGGTCCGAGAGCTTATCGAACGGCTTCTCAAAGCAAAGGGTCGCTGGGAGGATTTCGTACCCAATCGAATGACATAATGTTTCTACGTGACTATCTTAGAGCCTTATTGCCACTTGTGTTCGCCTTCACGGCATATCAAGTTCTTGCGGTTCCTTTCTTGGAACCGGCCAAGGTGACAAAGACGGTTCGGCACTGGAAGTCGCCAGCCATTCCGACCCGTGTGGATTGGTGGGAGGCGTTCTTTCTACCAGGCGATTGGCAGCGCAATACGCCGAAAATTGTAACCACGGACGATGCAATATTGCTTTTCCAGACGCGAACGCAAATATCCAAAACGCGTTGGCAATTCAAACCGTTGACAATTTTGATCCCGCAGCGCGAGGGAGCGAGTAAAAAGGCAATCTTAATCAACAATCCTAGCGGAGCTGAAATTGAATTCAAAACCGAAGTTGAATGGAGCAAGGAACTGCCTCCCGTAGAAAGCGGCCAGTTGCTCGGCGAGATCAGTATTTATTCGCCACCCGACGAAGTCTCCAAAAGAGACGGAATGCTCATTGAAACACGCGATGTTCGTATCAACAAGCGCCGCATCTGGACCGACCAATCGATCACGATGCAGCTTGGCAACTCGCGTATCGATGGCCAAAACCTCAACATTTATCTCGACAAAGATCTGCTGTCTTCCGATCAACCCAATGCCAACAAAGAATCCCCTTTCAATGGCCTTAATTATCTCGAACTTTTTTATGTCGACCGCGTTCATATCGGGCTGAATCCTGGTGGGCTTTGGCCGAGCAAGGATATTCCAGACTCTCTATTGCGTCCCGCATATGCCACTTTGAAATGCAAAGGTACGTTTGAGTTTCAATTCCATCAATCCGAGGCTATTTTGCGCAGAGATGTCCATATGGAACACCTCGTCCAAGGTCTCCCCATCGATACGTTTGATTGCGACGAATTGCGGCTACAAATTGGTTGGGATCCAAAGCGAAATACTGCACCACCGACCGCCACTCCCCCGTCGAGCAAGTCGATTAGTTCATCGAACTGGAAAGTAGAACGAATCGTGGCTTTCGGCGCATCAGGACGAGATCTAAACGACCACTCGCGCTGGCTGAAATTGCTCGCGCCGGGAATGAAAGCCGAAGCTCAAGGGCAACACTTGGTCATCGATATACTCAATGGATCGATTACACTCAACAACAAATTGCCCGGCACTGCTACCAGAGATTCGTCCAGAGTTTACTTGAAATACGATTCGATCCAAGTCTCGTGCCCAGAAGTTCAATACATTAACGCGGAAGCAATTGCTAATACGAACGAGGGGGCTGCCGCTCTCGGTGCCTCTTCGAAAAGCAATCGACTCGGCGTGGTGATTGCCTCCGGTGCCGGTTGGGGACAAATGGATAGTAAAGGTGAATCATGGAAGCTATCCTGGGGCAAAAGTCTTTACATTCGCCCCCAGGGTGACAAAGACCAAATGATCATCGAGGGTAGCGCCAATGTCAGCAACCCCTCGCAAGGTCGATTCACGGCCGAGCAGTTGCATCTATGGCTAACGCCAATGAATAAGGAACTGGCCTCGCAATTGGTTGCTCAATACCCCGACGGCAAAGTACCCCAGGCCTTGCCGGACCGAATGGAAGCCAAAGGAGACGTGGTTGTTGACTCACCTCAATTGCGTGCTCGCGTCGAGAGTATGCAGGTTTGGTTTGCATATCCAACCACCGCCAAGCGACCAGATTCCAAAGTCAACTCTGCCCACGCAACCGGCTCACTTCCTCAAAACAATGCAAAAAACGCTTCAGTGAACAACTTGGCAACGGCAGCCCCATTCAATTTAGCTCCGTCCAAGGGATTACCACCGAGCCCACTTCTACAACCTATTTATGCCGATTCCAGCATCGCACCCAAAAATCGATTGCCTGCGGTTCCCGCTTCACCTTTGAATGTCACCGCAAAAACCATGCGAGCAAGAGTTGTAAACTCAGGTGATCGAACTTTCGTCGACGATCTCAACCTCGAAGGAAATTTTATCCTGACAAAGGACCAGGTCTCCGATAGTTCTCCGTGGCCGTTTACTGCCACAGGGGATCGGCTGCTATTGAGCCAGAAGACGGAGAACGCGACCGACATCCACATTACTGGAGTGGCGGATCACGATGCCGAAATCAAAATCGGCAGTGGACGCGTCGTTGCTCAAGAGTTACGACTGATGCAAAGCGAGAATCAGTTTTGGATCGATCATCCGGGTGAATTGGTGATTCCGGTCGAAGCGTTGCGAAATACGAGTCTGCAATCCCCCTCGTCGCTCGTTAGTTTGCCAAATGCCAGAGGGAGCGTTAACCCCACGCGGTCGATTGCGAAAAGCACGGGTAATGATATTCGTTGGCGGGAGCCCCCTCGCTTGAGATGGGGAAAACGAATGACATTCGATGGCAAGTCCGCGAGGTTCGGCGGTGGAGTCACCATTGACTGCAAAATTGAATCCGATGAAGCAACACTTTGGCACATTTCGGCCACTGCAGACCAAATGGTGGTTGATATGGACCAACCCGTTTCGCTGCTTGGTACCGCTGCCCCTACGCCATCCGCTCAGGCTCAAGTCTCCGTGATTCGGCTCGATGGAAACGTCGATATCCGTGCCGTTCAGACCGACTATCAGCTGCGCCGTCGTTCCTTGGAACACATGAAACTGCCTCAGCTAGACTTTGACGTCCCCTCTCAGACATGGGTTGGCCACGGTCCCGGAGAGTTGTGGAGTAGACGCTTGGGCAACTCCAACCCGCTTTCAGGAACATTTCCAACCGCTCCAGCTCAAAACCGTTTTCCATCGAGTGCCATCGATAGTGATTTGCAGTGCATTCACTTAAGTTTCATCGGACGCATGCAGGGAGCTCTCGCGCAGCGAAACGCATCTTTCTTTGATCGCATCGAGGCATTGATTGGTCCGATTGTGGACTGGGACGACGAAGTTAACGTTCACAAACTCGATCGACTTGGCAAAAACCAAAGCCATCTCATTTCCGATCAATTGAATATCTTTGATGCATCCGGTTTGAGTTGGAACCAAAACCAGAACGCAAGTCGGGTTAAGCCACCAACCTCGTCATGGGAGATCGAAGCGCAAAGCAGGGTTGTCATGTCCTCCAATACCGACAACGGACAGATAACCATCGAAGCCGATCGGCTAAGGTATTCTGCAGCAAACAACATGGTCGGTGTCGAACGCTCCCCGCGTCAATCCGCTGTGATTAGTCGAGTTCAAGCCAATGGTGCAACGCCAGAGAAATTGGCGGTTAGCCACGCCGCCATGAACTTGAAGACGGGCGAGTTCGACATGACCATCAGTAAATTCGAGGGAAACCTACCCTTTAATATGCAACCCCCAGGGCAAGCGATGCCACAACGTCCAACAGTCGCCGCTCCTCCGCAACAACCCAGCAGCAACAGCAACTTGCTGCGGTCACCACGCGACAACCCCCTGCAGCCCAGACGCCCGTAGGCCCAGACGCCCGTAGGCCCAGACAACCGTAGGCCCAGACGACCGTAGGTAAGGCAGCCTTCCTTAATTATTCTCGGCAAGTCCTGAGGGGTGACCGACATTGCGAACGGAGGCAAAAATCGCTTGAACATCATTGAGTAATTGCGTGTCCATGGGGCTTGCAAGCCACTCAGACCACTTTCGAACATTTGCTGGGTTTGCACTTCCAGCCACGGTCGTAGCTAGATCTGGATGCGAGCAAGAGAACTGCAGTGCAAGCTGAGCGATATCGACCCCCTGTTTGGAGCAAAACTCAGCCGCCTTGCGTGCAGCGACTTGAACGTCTTGTGGCTCTCTCGTCCAAATCGGGAGGGGAGCGTTGGTGAGCAAGCGAGCAGAAAACGGCCCCGCGTTCATGGTTCCTACCCCTTTTGCCTTGAGTGCCGGAACACACTCGTCCACATAGCGTGTGTTCTGAAGGGTGTATTGATTGTAGGACATCACACAATCGAGTTCGGCTTGATTGCTGATCACATCAAATATCTTAAGCGGATAACCGCTAATTCCAATGAATCGAACCTTCCCCGAATTCTGAATCTTGCGCAATGCAGGAATCGTTTCATCGACGATCTGTTGCAGTGGAACAAACTCGATGTCATGGCACAAGACGATATCCAAATAGTCTGTTCGCATACGTTGAAGACTGACATCTACGCTTTCAACAACACGCTTTGCTGAAAAATCGAAATGGACAGGATCGTAACGTCCGAGCTTGGTACAGAGAGTGTACGAATCTCGAGGCACGTTCTCCAAGGCAATACCTAACAAAATTTCGGACATCCCTCTTCCATAGAACGGAGACGTGTCAATGAAATTTAGACCGCATTCAAGCGCTACCCGCACACTCTCAAACGCTTCGTCAAGCTGAATGCTTCGGAACTCGGCACCCAATGAAGATGCGCCGAAACTGAGTATTGGCAACTCCAGTCCCGTTTTCCCAAGGCTTCTTTTTTTCATTTTGGATTCTGCTTCTTCTTAGTTGAGCTCGCCTATACGAACAACGGTTTAAGATGGCGGTCGTAGAGATTCTCGGTCACTTGCTTTGCAACGATAGCCTCATTCGCCTTGAGCAATTCGGTGTAGCGGCTGCCACTCTTGGCTGCAACTTTGAATGACACATGCAACAATTGCCGAACGTGCGGATTGAACTGCGGTTCGGCCGGAATGTGCCGTATGGATTTTGCAAACTCAGGACCGGTCCAAGAATTGACCACAGCGGCCGATGGCAACTTCGTATGATCGATATCAATCACACTTGCATACGGAGCGCATAACTCGTCCACATGTTGCAACGCGTAGGCATAAATCTCTTTCGCAAGAGCCAAGCCATCACCACCCGCTTCCGCGAGCCCAATCATTTCTTCTAGCCACGTAGTACCCGCCGTTTTGATATGGACACCTGCTCCAGTACTGCGAACGGCATCTCGGATGATAGGATACAGACTGAACTTGTCGCTGCCACTATGGACGCTCAACTTAAGATTCGCTGGGAGCTTATATCGATCAATGGCATAGGCAATAACGGCCAAGTCATCTTGAAACTCCTGCTTGAATTGGGCTAAATCGCCCACGTAGTCAACGCCTTTGTTAAACCGGCCGGTGAACTTGGGAGCAATCGTTTGCAATGGCAATTGTTCATCAGCGCACGCGGCCAATATGATCAAGAGGTCGGGCGGTGTCTGCGGCGAATCGGTTTCATCCATCGATACTTCCGGAACAAACGTTTCACTCCCCTTGTGCTTGACAATGTAACGATAAGTACTGCCTGCTTCTTGAACGGCAAGCAAGTACTTGCTTGCGACGCGGAAAACATCGTCACGGGATACAGCGACTGGTTTATCGATGCCTGGAATCAAGATAGATCCGATAAGTTCTGGATGCCGCTTAATAAAAACGTCGATGTCTGCTTGGGATGGCGACTTGCCGATGGAGTTGGCGACATCGATCGTAAAGAAATTGGAGCATGCAAGAAAAGGCTCGACTGTTGCCGTTTGGATATGATCGGCATCGACATACCAAGCTTGCGTCCATCCAAGTTCCTCCACAGCGATTTTGGCGGCGTCGTAGACGCTTTGTGGTTTGGAACCGATAAAGGTGTGTTCGCGGTTTGATTTATTCCAAACGGGAACGACCGAAACACCTTCGAGCGCCAACTGCTGGAAAGCACGGAGCTGCGCTTTGGCCTGATGCCCAAAACGATCTCCGATGCCGAACGAGTATTTCTCAAGCACTAACATCAAAAATATCCCTAGGAAGTCGACCAACAACGGTCCTCAGAGTTTGCCGCAAAAGTCGATGGCCGCTGCAATTTCCGTCTTGAGCCTCCATCGATCAATGATTCGATCGATGTAGCCGTGCTCAAGCAAAAACTCGCTGGTTTGAAAGCCTTCAGGCAGTTCGATCTTCAGCGTTGCCTTGATCGTCCTAGGGCCTGCGAATCCGATAAGTGCTTTCGGCTCTGCGAACACCAAATCGCCCAAGCTTGCAAAACTGGCGGCTACCCCGCCCATCGTTGGGTTGGTGAGCACGCTGATAAAAAGTCCGCTATTCGCATGATATCTTGCGAGTGCCGCCGAGACCTTGGCCATTTGCATGAGGGACAAAATGCCTTCGTGCATTCGAGCACCCCCACCAGAACCGCTCACAATGATCAAAGGCAACGAGTGCTCGGTTGCTCTTTCGATTAAGCGAGTCAAACGTTCACCGACAACTGAGCCCATACTGCCCATGATGAACGCAGAGTCGGTTACTGCAATTGCGACTCGCCGCGCGCGAATCATACCTGTTCCGCACAAAGCCGCGTCCGTCAAACCGGTTCTGGCCTGTTCTGCCACCAATCGCTCTGAGTACTTTTTCTTGTCCGAGAACGAAAGTGGATCGGTAGGCATTACATGCTCATCGCAAACGTCAAAGGTCCCTTCATCCAGTAACTGGACGATGCGGTCTCGGGCGGAGACATACATGTGATGCTGACATTTCGGACAGACATTGAGATTACGCTCAATCTCTTTGCGATAAATGGAATCGCCACAGCCTGGGCATTTGATCCATAGACCTTCGGGTACACCCCGTTTTGAGTTGGTCGAAACTGGTTCGAAAGGTGATTCCGCTATGGACATCAATGCTCGATTCTTGTTTTAGAGGCGACGTGAGATGGATGGAGCTTGCGATGAGCTGAGTTCAAGTGAACTTGCCACATCAACCCGGTCAAGGCCCGAACTCGCGGAGACCGTTGCATTGGAAGTGCGCAATCCCACCGAAAGAATGCTGTCATGGGAGTCCGAATCAATCATTTCCCAAGAACCATTGTCTTGTTCTGTCTTCCAAACATCTTGCAGGTCAGTGGCTTTCAGCTTGTGTGCCACGAGACTTGCTAACGGCTCAGGTATAACAACGGCGATGGTCTCGTTCGCATGCTTTTTGCAGAGTTTGTTGATCATCTTTTCAACTCTGGCTTCGGCTTCACCGACGGTTTCTCCGCCCGGTGGGCAAAATGCTCTTGGATTTTCTTGGAGCTGCTTAAACAAACGAGGCTGCTGACGCTTTAATTCGTCGATCAACTTGCCTTGCCAAAGACCATGATCGAGATTGCGAAAGCACTCGCAGACCTTCCATTTCGCCTTGGTTTGTTCGGCGATCTCGCGAGCCGTGCATTGAGCGGACTCACATGGCCCACTGTAGACCACGGAAATGGGAAGGTTTGCCATTTCGCTGGCGATTCGGCAAACCTGTTCCAAGCCAGCGGCAGACAGAGGCATATCCAAGCAACCTTTGATTCGCTCTTGCTCATCGAAGGCAGTGGAACCGGGTCGCACGACAACAACATTACACATACACAAAAATTCCGGAGAGTAACTCAGCGATTGACTTCGCGCGGCACCTTATGTTTGCATTACGCGACGCAATCGAGTCATCGCCTGGCAGTAGTCTGCTTGGCGAAAGAGAGCAGAACCAACAACGAGTAGGTCCGCTCCGTTGGCCGTACATTGGCCAACTGTTTTTTCATTCACTCCGCCGTCGACTTCGAGGAGAAGTCCAGGACCGAAGGAACGACGTAGTTCGGATAAACGCTCAAGTGCGATAGGATTAAACGCCTGCCCCCCAAAACCGGCTTCGACGCTCATCACCAACACCAAGTCGCAATCGGGCACAAATGGGAGCAACAGATTGAAATCGCTGGAGGGATTGATGGCAAGACCCGCCGCAACTCCTCGCGACTTTAGCTTTTCGAGCAAAGGTTTTGGTGCATTGAGGGCCTCGATGTGAAACGTGATACTGTTGGCTCCAGCATCAACGAATTGCTCTGCATACTTGGTTGGATCACTGATCATCAAATGAACATCCAACGGCAGTTGCGTAACTTTTCGCAACGCATCGACGATCGGCATGCCATACGTCAAATTGGGAACGAAATGCCCATCCATCACGTCGAGATGCAGACAATCAACGCCCGCTTCCTCCAGCAATCGAACTTCGCGTTCCAAGTTGGCGAAGTCGCACAAAAGCAGGGAAGGAAGGATTGTTGGACGAGCACCCCTAAGGGTTTCGATTGTCTGGGCACGAGAACGAGGCTCGGACATATACGTTGTATTAATGGGCATGGAACGACTTGCTGCTTCAAAACGACAGCAAACCACTTAGAAGTGGATACTAGAATAGATAATGGTCGGTGGTTTCGACAAGGGGCAATCTGCGTCTTCGTTCAAGGATGCACCTAACAACGCGCGCAAATTATCGTCCGCAAAGTCTTTACGGCTTTCAAAATGAATCAAGCGATGGTGCGAAATGCTTGGATATTCTGTGCGAAGCACATCGGTATGAGTCTTCGAGTGAAACAAACTGATAGCCCCGGTTCTCGACGAATGTCGAGCCATTGGAAAACCGGGGCTAGCGCCCAATGGCTAATTGGGTTGAAAAACAGTTGCGGATGTGCTTATTTCAGTAAACGCCACCGCCGCTGCAACTTGCGCCCCGCCCGTCCGCGTGAAGCGACAAATGAGTTCCTGTCGCTTCAGAATGTGCCGATTAAGCAATTTAAACCCTAGATGCGGCCGTCGCTCAACGGCAAGGCTTGGTAAAGCCGATCAAGAGAAAAGAACGGATTGGTAAGTCGGATCAATCGAAAGATTGATCGTCCGACAACAAGGGTCATGGTGTGACGATGGAGCGGTACACCATGGCCTTTTTTGATTGTTACTCCAAATTCCCGTTTCGGTCCGCGAACGGTGGCTAAGCCAGAACGACTGAGTCTGCGCTACATTCGAACGTCCATGATCGAAAAGTCGTCGTCCAGCCCATTATTGCCCTTCAGCATTCTAACGTGTTGTATCAGTCGATCCATCTTGTTTTGATCCTCGTTGTCTGGCTGCGACATGAACTGGATGAACTCTCGAAACGTCCAAGTCTCTCCGTCCTGTTTGTGAACTTCGAATGCCCCGTCACTATAGACGAAAATCCGAGAATTCTCAGGAACGATGATCTCCTTCTGCTCAAATGAGTCCCACTCAAACATGCCAACTCCAGGATTGAGTGACTCCAGCTCGGTCGGGGCTATCTGCCCTGGTCTAAATAGCAATGCAGAGGGGTGGCCGCCCGCACACCAGACCAGTCGACGTGTCTTCATCTCGTAAACGCCGTACCACATGGTGAACGTTCTACCATCTTGTTCATCCATCTTGAAGGTATTGTTCAACGAAGTTAGCACTTGACTTGGAACGGCAAAATCGGTGTTGGGCAACGCTCGGGCTCGCAGTACATTCGATACGGCGACCCCAAGTAACGCCGACGCAAGCCCGTGCCCAGTCACATCCAACAGGAAGATCGCAAAGCGATCCTCCTCTAGCGGAAAGTACCCTAGAGAGTCACCACCCAACTCAGCGCTGGGAACAAACCGCCAATCGATCGTGATCGGCTCCGTGATCGGCGCAGGGATAAGAGACGCAACGTACTTCGCGCCCGTCTCCATTTCATTGGCCATGCGTTGCTCGCTTGCGACCAGTTTTTCAAACATTTCGTTGCGTTCAAGCAAGTTGATATAAGCGCGCGAATGGTAGCGGATCCGAGCGATCAATTCCAAACGGTCCGGCAATTTAACGAGATAATCGTTTGCCCCAAGCCCAAAGGCCTCCGACTTGGTTTTGGCATCTTCGGTCGACGAGAGAACGACAATGGGAGTGTCTTTGGTGGCAGAATGTGCCCTGAAGAATTTGACGAGCGTCAATCCATCCACTTCAGGCATTACAAGATCTTGCAATATTACGGTCGGCCTCAACACTGCGGCCATTTCGATCGATTCAAATGGATTTCGGCAGTAGTGCAGATCGATGTCTGTTTGATCGGCCAACATTCGCTTAATCGCTTCGCCAACAATGGCTTGATCGTCAACCAATAAAACGACGATTCCCAATGGCCTTGTTTCAGGTTGCGAATTTGCCAAACCGCCCATCCTTTGATTCCTCGATGCTTGCCTGGGATATCACCCTTGATCGCTTTAATCGATTCAATACGCCTCCCGTTCGTGCCATTTGCTCTAGAACGTCGGTTCGTTTGCTGCATTTGCTCGCTTGCATGTTGAATCGCGAGGAGTCCAGTCTAGACTAAGATGCTTGGTTTTCCATTCGAAAATAGAGGATTCGTGAATGAGTTACGACCCAAACGAAATGATGCTCGACTTATTCCGCGCCGAGGTCGAATCGCATTCGGATTCACTCACGGACTCGCTCCTCAAACTTGAACAAGATCCGACGGCAACGAGTTTGTTGGAAGGGTTGATGCGCGCGGCTCATTCGATCAAAGGTGCGGCTCGAATCGTTCGGGTCGATCCTGCCGCAGAGGTCGCACACGTGATGGAAGACTGCTTCGTCGCCGCCCAACGAGGCGAATTGGTGCTCGAACCCGCAGGGATTGATGTCCTCCTGCGTTCCGTAGATCTACTCTCTCAGGTTTCCGAAGCTTCTAAAAATCCCAACGTCGATTGGGCTGACTTTATCCCTGTCGTCCATGCCACCGTCGGCCAACTTCGAAGCGTACTCAACCGACAACCTCTCCCTGTCGAAGCGTTAGACGCGTCGAGTTCGACTACCGTCGAGCCGCGTACTTTGGAGCCGAAAGCAATCGAACCGCAAGCAATCGAACCGCAAGCAATCGAGCCGAAAGCTGCCGAGCCGAAAACCGTAGCTGTTCGCGAGGAAGAATTCTTCCAGGCAACGGCACTTGCGACTGGTCAAACGAATCGCATTTCCATACCGACGTTCTTAAACGTTCACAACGCGGACTCGATTCGACTCGAAATACTCGCGAAATTGCAATACAAACCGCAGCACGTCGAGGTGATTCTCGATTTGTCGCAAACCCAAGATCTCGATGCGGTTGGTCTTGCGCTCTTACATTCTGCAATCCAATTCGCGAAAAATACAAACCGTACCATCGCGTTTGAAAATGTTTCGTCCGACTTACGACCCGCACTCCATGCAATCGGCGTCACGAGCAAGGACGCTTAGTATGGTAAATACTCCCCATGCAGACTTTGTGCTGGAATCCCGCGAACATCTTCAACTATTGGAACGCTCGATGCTTGCGCTTGAAAAAGCGACAAGCCCTGAGGCGAGAAACGCTTGCATTGACTCAAGTCTACGCGCCGTTCATTCGCTGAAAGGGAACGCCGGGTTTCTCGGTTTCCAATCGGTCCAACGGCTCGCGCATGCAACGGAGAGCGTTCTCGAAAACTTTCGCAATCACGTCCATTCCCCGCCCATCGCGGTTGTCGAGGCCATATTGTTGGCCAGCGATCGGCTCTCCTCCATGATTGAGGACCTTGGATTTAGCGAGTCGCACGATATCTCGGAACTGATAAAGACATTGCACGCGTTGGCCGTGGATACGAGCGATCCCGTTCAGAATGCACCGAAGAACGTGATTCCAATCAACCTGCGCATGCCCTCACCGCCGGCATCTGTAGTACCACTTCTGGATTCCATTCGAACGCTTGGTTCTCTTCGTGAATCGCAATTAACCCAAGTTGATCTTCAAACACCCACTGCAAACTGGTCCGTTGCGGAACTGCGTCTTCAAGGGCGATTGCATACCGACCGATCGGTTATTGAAGTGCAACGGCATTTATCGCAAACTGGGGCCGCGGTTCCGTGGCGTGACCTAGGAGCCAATGAGATAAGCGGGCTCAATGCCCAGCAACTCCTACAGCATTTAGCCGCTGTCCAAGGTGAACTGGTATATGAACCGACACGCTTGGATCTTGGTTTGCCAGTTCAGCCCATCGTTTGGAACCAAGCGGTAAGCGATTTGCCAATCCAGCCAATCGTCAAAGTAACGCCAATCGTCCATGTAACGCCAATCGTCCATGTAACAGGGTCGCCTACAAACCACCCCGAAAACATTCAGCCCAAACCCATTCAACAAGTCGACGAAACCGTCGCCACCACACCACCAGTAAAAACGTCATCGAATGAACTCGTGATCCATCAAGAGCCAATCGCCTCTGAGGATCGAAAGGAAATTGTGAGCAAGCCAACAGGCGATGCTGCTACAAATTCCTCACCGACCGAAAAAACGACAAGTCTGCGCATTCCAGTGGATCTGCTTGATCGTTTGATGAACCTCGTTGGCGAGTTAACGCTTATTCGGAATCAATCTCTGCTAGCCTTCGAGGAAATCGAGGGTACGTCCCGAGCCGTTATCCAGCGTCTCAACTCCGTCACGACCGAACTGCAAGATGCCGTTCTAAAAACGCGCATGCAACCCGTCGGACATCTGTTTGGTCGATTTCCTCGGATGGTACGTGACTTGGCGAGGCAACTTGGCAAACAAGTCGAACTCGTCATGGTTGGTCAAGAAGTCGAGTTGGACAAGACGGTGCTAGAGCAACTCTCGGACCCCCTGATCCATTTGATTCGAAATAGCATCGACCATGGTCTGGAAACTCCTGAGGTGCGAATCCGGTCTGATAAACCGAGTGTTGGCCGCGTAACCCTGTCTGCTACGGCAGCCGATGGCCAAGTCATTATCGAAATCCGCGACGACGGTCGCGGCATTGACCCAAACGCAGTTCGCGCTAAGGTATTGGCTCTCGGCCTGAAGACGGAGGCCGAGCTTCAAAAAATATCGAGCAAGGAGCTCTACTCTTATATCCTTCTTCCAGGCTTCTCGACGGCAAGGCAAGTCAGTGATGTTTCAGGCAGAGGCGTCGGCATGGATGTCGTGAAGACCAACGTCGAACGATTGGAAGGCTCCTTGACGATCGACTCAGCGCCCGGAATGGGGACGTCGATGATTTTAAGGGTTCCCCTCACATTGGCAATCATACCCTGTTTGATTGTAACGGTCGGGAAAGAACGTTTCGCGGTTCCACAGCGTGGTCTTGAAGAGATCGTGTGCCTGCATCCAGGCGGTGAAAGTTTTATCGAACACTCGTACGATTCTGAATTGCTTCGGTTGCGCGATGTGCTCTTGCCGGTCGTCCGATTCAGCGAAGCTCTCCGGTGCAAGTCGACGTTTTGTGCGGAGACCAAGTTGGCGATCCTCGCCGCAAACTCTCCTGCCGATCGAGATCCTCAGCGTATCGAGTATATTTTGGTCCTGCGAACCAAGGGGCGCAAATTCGGATTGCTGGTGGACGATGTTCGAGGCACCGAAGAGGTCGTTGTGAAACCGATGCACCCATCGCTCAGAAAAATTGGTATCTTTGCGGGCGCTACCTTGATGGGGGATGGTCGTGTTGCGTTGATTGCAAATATCGATGGAATTGCCGAACATGCGGATTGTTATGGCGTAGAGCCTCCACAAAGTTCCGGAATATTGAATCGAGACCCCGCTGAAGTGCATCGCGTTTTGCTCTTTGAGTTTGGTCCGAAAGAACTGTTCGCTTTGCCATTGGTACAGGTGCGACGCATTGAATCGATCGCCATGAATCAAGTTGAGTACATTGGCGATCAGGCCTTCATCACGATCGATGGAGTGTCAACTCGCATCATTCGACTAGACAAGTTTCTCAATGTTTCGACGTGCGAGCAATCTCCGATGATGCATTTGCTATTGCCAAAGTTCGTGAAGGAACCGGTGGGGATTCTTGTTTCCCGAATCGTAGATACAGAATCACTATCCATTCAAATGCAGGAAGCTTCCATCGAAGATCCAGGTATCCTTGGTACAGCTATCGTTCGAGAGCGGTTGACGTTGTTCTTGGACATTCAGTACTTGCGAGAAGGAATCTTCGGGCGGGCGAGAGCATTGAGCACTTCCCAGTCTCGAGAAGTGGGCCTGGTGAGCTCGCCGCAGGTGAAAGCAACGCTCGATGTTGTTCCGCACATACTACTTGTCGACGACACACCCTTCTTTCGAGAAGTGGTTCGACGGTATTTCGAACGAGACGGATTCGTCGTAACAACCGCGATCGACGGCAACGATGGAATGCGAAAACTAGCAGAAGGTGACTTTGATTTAGTGGTTTCCGATATTGAAATGCCCAACTTAGATGGCTGGGGATTCTGCCAGGCTGCTCGCAAGGCCGGATACAAAACACCGTTTATGGCCCTCACATCGCTGTCCAAAACCGAGAACTCCGCCAGAGCAATCGAATGTGGTTTTGACGGTTTCGAGGAGAAGCTCGACCACGATCGACTCATCCATTCGGTCCGCAAGATGTTGGGATTGATCGCCGAGGAGCAGCAAGATGGAAACTGAATCCGTAAAGTATTGCACATTCGAAGCGGCAGGGCGATTATTCGGTGTTCCCTTGATCGACATTAAGGAAATCACGGCTGAGACGAACTACACTTGCATACCACACGCCCCCGAGTGCGTAAGCGGATATGTCAACATCCGAGGCAACATCATCCTAGGACTGGACCTAAAACAAATTCTCGCCTTGCCGGCCAAAGAAGAAGACGTGTCGAAGCGGATGGTGATCTTCAAGTCCACCGTTGGCCCTGCCTTTGGGTTACTGGTCGACGAAATAGGCGAAATCGTATCGGTTTCAAGCCAGGATATCACTTCAGACTCGACGAGCATTGGCTCGGAACTGCAAGGCCTGAGCGGACTAGTTCAAAATATCTGTCGACTTCCAAATCAATTGTTAGTTGTACTCAATCCGCGAAAATTTCTACCCATCATTGAAAAAGAACTTTACCAACCCAGTCGGTAGTCCATCATGAAAAATTTAAAACTCAGTATCAAGCTCATTCTCCTTTCGCTTGTTCTGTCGAGCTTTTTGCTTGTAACGGGTTGGGTTGGTTGGTCACGGCTATCGCTTCTTGATAGCAACACGGACAAGCTTGCGAAGAAAGTATTTTCACAAGTGATTGCGGCGGCAGATATCCGATCGCAATTATACGCGATGATTCGCCATCAGAAAAATGCGGTCCTCACGAACGATGATGACAAGTCCAAGGAATTCGCATTGAAGAGCGAATTAGCCTCAGTCGAGCTTATCGACCTAGTCCAGCGATTTGAAGGACAGGTCGAAGCGAGCAATCTGACGTTGAAGGCAAAAACGCTCAAGGACACTGTCGAGAAGTTGAACAAGCTAAACTCAGAATGCCTCAGCTTCGCCAAAATGAATAGCACGGTGAAAGCGAACACGATCCTGACAAAAAAGATCGGCCCCTCTTTGGAGAAGATTGGCCAGATTGCGATTCAGTCCACATCGGCAACTCCGTTGCCATTAGAAGGGAGCGTGAATACTTCATTACGCCCAGACGAGCTACTAAGAAGTGCTCAACTCGCGTTCAACGCTTTGGTCCTGCATGTTTCGACACCATCATTGGATCCTGCTTTTGCCGCGATTGACCGATCGACTCGTGTCAAGGTCGATGGCTTTTTTGAACTCCTCAATGCATATAAAGATCCAACAAAAACCGTTGAAGTGGAAATGAAGAACATCTCTATGGGTCTGCGTACCGATATCGATGAATTCCTAACTTTTTCCGCAGTGGACTCCAACGGCAAGTCGACGAAACTGTCGCTCGAGGACTCAAAGGAAGCGATCGATAACACACTCAAGATTCTCGATGAAATAACCACACTTGCTCGAGGCGAAGCGGATGCCGCGGTCAAGGCCAGCGCGGCGATCTATGCGGACAGTTCTCGCGTTCTTTTGGGAACGTCTCTTATTGGACTGGTACTCGGGTGCCTTGCGTCCTTTTTTGTATCGCGTTCAATAACAGCCCCAGTCTCACTTGTCCGAAATCTTGCCCAAGATATGGCGAAAGGCAATTTGATGTCTCGCATCAATCTCAAGCAGAGCGATGAGGTTGGCGAATTGGCAACGGCGACCGATTCCTTAGCGGACTCGTTGTCGGAAATCGTTGGACGTATTCAGAACGCATCCACGGATCTGAGCGGTTCATCGATTGGACTCGAAGGAATTGCAACGTCTCTAGTCAAACAAAGTGAGCAAACTTCGGCCCGTGCAGATAGCGTTTCGGCTGCTTCGGAGCAGTTGTCGGCGAACATACACACGATGAGTTCTGCCGCTGAGGAAATGAGCATGAATTTTGCCTCGATTTCTTCGGCCACGGAAGAAATGAGTGTTTCGGTTGGTTCGATTTCGTCCGCAGCGGAACAAACATCGAACAACGTCGGTGCTGTCACCACCGCTATTCACGATATCTCGATCTCGTTTGAACAAGTGCTCAGCAACGTTCGGGATGGATCTCGCGTGGCGAACAATGCCAGTCAAATGGCTAACTCGGCAACGTCAACCATGAAGCACCTCGACCAATCGAGCACGGAGATCAGCAAAGTCACCGAGACGATCAAGATGATCGCGTTGCAAACCAATCTGCTAGCGCTCAATGCAACGATCGAAGCGACTTCGGCAGGCGAGGCCGGTAAAGGGTTTGCTGTGGTCGCTCATGAGATCAAGCAATTGGCGAACCAGAGCGCCAAGGCAGCCGAGGACATCGCCACCAAGATCGAGGGCGTTCAGACAGGAACTCGGCAGGCCGTCGGAGTCATTCAAGAAATCGCGGCTGTCATTAAAGAGATTAACGCCTCCGCAGATCGTATCTCGAATTCGGTCGAGGAGCAAAACCGAGCAGCCCAAACGATTTCGCAGAACATTGCTCAAGCCAACAGCGGCGTAGGGCAAATTGCTCGCTCGATTTCGGAGGTAGCAGCGACGGCCAACGACATGGCGAGAAACATTGCAGAAGCAACCCGCGGTGCAACGGATGTTTCACGAAATGTCGGCGAAGCGGCCAAGGCAGCCAGCGATATTTCGGATAGCATAGGCCAAGTGAGCAAAGCAGCCCTAGAAACGAATCGTTCGTCCGAGAACGTTACAGTTGCATCGGAAACATTGGCTCAATTGTCCCACGATTTGCAAAAACTTGCTTCACGATTCAAAATACCCACCAATGACGCATGAGCCGATACGGATATTAATCGTCGATGATTCCAGGATCTTTCGCGGAATTTTGGAGTCCGCGTTTGCGGAAATCCCAAATGTCGTGATCGCTGGATCGGTCTTTAGCGGCGAGAAAGCCATCGAGTTTCTAAAGCAGACGCCAGTCGATTTGGCGACTCTCGATATCGAAATGCCTGGCATCGACGGTCTTGAGACACTAAAAGCCATCCGCGATTTGAATCGGTCTCGACCGAACGCACTTCAAACCGAGTCGGTCTTAATCAGCTCGCTGACAAAGCAAGGGGCGCGATGCACAGTGGAGTGCCTGCAATTAGGTGCCATCGATTTTATTCTCAAGCCGAGCGGTGGTACTGAGTCCGCAAACAAATCGCAGCTTGTCAGAGCGCTCATTGAAAAGCTTGCCATTTATCGACAAAAACGATTCAGCAAAAACGAGCCACCGCCAACCTTTCCATCCGTTCCCGCCAGACCATGTCATTCCAATCGAGCCGAAAATTATCAGGCGATTGCGATTGGTATCTCCACGGGCGGACCGGAGACCCTTGCAAAGTTGCTACCGGAACTGGCAGGCCGAACCCTCGCACCTATCTTTATCGTGCAGCACAACTTAAACGGTTTGAGCCGATATATGGCGGAAAGCCTTGGTCGCCGGATCGGTTATCAAGTTGCGGAGGCACAAGAAGGAATGCCCGTGTTGCCGGGCGGAATTTATCTCGCTCAAAGTGGCAGTCACATGATCCTGCGAAGGGCAGGAAGTCAAATAACGATCGGATTGAGCGATGCACCACCCGAGAATCATTCTCGTCCGGCAGTTGATGTATTCCTGCGGTCAGCCGTTTCGATTTACGGGTCGTCGCTAATTACAGCCATCATGACGGGCATGCTCAACGATGGTGCGAATGGAGTTCGCGCTGTCAAGAGGGCTGGTGGTTTCGTGATTGCCCAGGACCAAGCCACGAGTGTCGTCTGGGGAATGCCGCGAGCCGCGATTGAAACTGGGGCTGTCGATTTGGTGCTGCCGCTCGATAAGATTGCGCCAACGTTTCTTTCCCTCGTGGAAGGAACATTCGGCAAATGAATATCAGCGAACCGGAGTTTAACAACATCCGCCACTTGGTGAAACGTCTCTGTGGGATATGGCTTACCGACGACAAAAAGTACCTCGTTGTATCGAGACTTGCCTCGGTGTTGAAAAGAAACCAGATTGAATCCTATTCAGCACTCGTCCAACGAGCATCGTCGGCAAACAACATCCGATTGCATGAAGAGATCATCGAAGCAATTACGACGCATGAAACGTCGTTCAACCGAGATGGTCATCCATTCGAAGAGTTTCGTCGAACCATCCTGCCGAATTTGATTGCCACTCGAGCGGAGTGTCAACGTGTCGCAGGCCTACCGTTTGGAAAAATACGAATCTGGTCCGCTGCGGTTTCCACCGGTCAAGAAGCATACAGTTTGGCAATGGGTATTTTGGAACACATTCAGACGCAGCCCCGCAATTCCGCCAACGGATTTGTGGTGACTCCCGAGAATTTTTCCATTTTGGGAACCGACATTTGTGCGTCGTCTCTCAGTACTGCCAAGGAAGGTTGCTATTACGAACGAGACTTAGAGCGTGGACTCGGAAATGATTTACGGAAAAAGTACTTTGTAGAACGGGAGCGTAAGTTTTGGATCCATCAAGCCGCCAAGAACTTGATTGATTTTAGAAGATTGAATTTGATTCAACCCTTCGGTGATTTGGTCGGTATGGACTTGGTGCTTTGCCGAAACGTGCTCATCTATTTTGACGATGCGACAAGACGAGCGGTCACGGAACAGCTCACCATGTGTTTAGCCCCAGGCGGAATGTTGATGTTGGGGGCTGCAGAAAGCATCCCTGTTTTGCCGCCGGGAATCGTGCAAGAACAGTTTGGGCGAACGGTCGTTTTCCGAAAGTCGGCCGCCAAGCAGGTGGGGTAAGCCTCCAGCTTTCCGTCAGTGATTCATCGCAAGCTGGAAGCATGCGCCACTTTCCACCGGAAACTTCGGGTGCATGACATGGTTTCTGTCTTCGAACACCAATAGCAGACGACCAAATTGATTTAGCGTGCCAGCTTTTCCGCGACGATAAAGCTGTGTGTAAGTTACGTCAGCGATCCGGTCAGCCACGTAGTCGACCCTATGGTAGAACGATTGTCCCAATCGTTTATCTGAAATGAAGTTTGTACTTGCTTCAGAAACAGTTGAGGACAACTGTTCTACACTGGGGGTGCATGATGTGGACACGACATTTTGGGGTGGGTTGAAAACCACCCCCCAAAAATAAGTGTTGTCCCCAAAGGTCCCCCACAGCGATCCAACCAAGCTTATTTATCAGTCGGCTACGGTGGAAAGAGCCCAAATAGTTGCTCCGCCTGGCGAATCTTAATGCGACGCTCTTGATTGAGATCAAGAGCCTGGATCGTTACTCTGCCAACTTCCGTTTTGCCGATAAGAGTATAGTCATCCCACTCAAAGTGCTCTGCCCAAACATCGGACCGCGGATTGAAGAACACAACTGCGACTGTGCTTGCATTTGTCTGGGACGAAACGCGATCAGCCTTGTGTAAATTGCAACTCGGACAAGCAAGGGCGAGATTGCTTGAGTCACTCACCCCGCCTCGCACACGCGGGATCACGTGCTCAATGTGAAAGGTCGCACCTTGCAGCGACTGATGCATTTGGCAATATTCGCAACACCCACCAGCACGAGCCGTAATGAACTCACGAGTCTCATTTACCACTAGCGATCCACTCTACGGTTTGCGGCCAAGTAGATGCAGAGCCTCAGCACGCACCAGCGAAAGACGCTCGCTCAGTTCAGCCAACGCCGCTAATTCCGTTCGCTCTAGGTCGGTGAGTAATCCATCGTTATTCCGATCCATCAATTGCCGCAGATGCCGATCGGCCTGTTCCGGCAGTCGGAGTGTGGCAACGTTTTCGACCCATTGCAGGGGTGCATCGATTGTTGTGACCATCAGCGTCCTCGATTCTTAAGGTCGTAATCCAAGATGCTCAAGTTTACTTGGAAAACCACTTCTCGGGTAGTTCAATTGGCCCCGACTTATTCGAGTTGGACCTGCATTCCTGCGGAGTAAAACGATTGTCCTCAATCGTTTGGTACTGCGAGTCCGCCTAACGTATTCAGCGTCCGAACGATCTGGGGCGATTCTACCAATCAATGCCAGGCCGAAGCGATTGAGGAGGGTGGGTGGCAGGTGGGTGGCACCTACCGAAGAGGGCCGGCACCTACCGAAGAGGGCCGCATAGTAGGAATGTGCGGGGGCGTCTGATATCATTGTTGGAAACTAGACTCTGTGTCTGGCGGCAACTGTTCTCAGGAAATGGACCATACGGATGGAGAGCTTGGGATGAAACCCACGGACCGCGAACAGAAATCCACCCTCCTGAGCTGGTCCACCGCCGTGCTGACCTGCCTCTTGGGCGGCTTTGTCGGCTTCTATCTAGTGTTTTTTACAGTGATGTTTTTTGGGGTCGGCCTCTTCTTCTGCATGATCGGTGCGCTACTGGGGATCGTGTGCGGCGTTGCCGTCGGACTCCGGATCGTTCGGATTTTTCGAGGGCCAAACAGGCACTGATGGTCGCACTGCAAAACCCACTGCATTCGGAAGCAATCCGCATTGCTTGCCTGAAAGCCTTGTTGACGCCACCGAATATGGGTACGGATCGTAAAGAATGCTGGCAGGCGCTCGCTCGACTGGGCCCGGAAGCCGCGTTCCTGATGCCATCGTTGGCAGAGTTGCTGTGAAGAGAGTCGAAAGGGCGTGTATGGCACGAATCTCCGACTCGTCAGCGATCCGGTCAGCCACGCAGTCGCCCTATTGTAAAACGATTGTCCCAATCGTTTATCTGAAATGAAGTTTGTACCTGCTGCAGAAACAGTTGAGGCCAACTGTTCTACACTGAACACATCGTGTCGCAATTACTGTCATCAGCGTACAACTTGGGGGCCAAAGTGATTGGCTCAATCTTCTTTGGTGGACTCTTTCATTCCCAACTCCAATCCGGTTTATCCCGGCGCTTTCCTGCGTCCCCATATGTCTCGATATGTCTCTGCTCGAACAACGCTCGCTATTGGCTTTGAGTTACAAATCGATCCAGTTCAGGCCAATTCAAGCGAGATCGCTTCATTAGCATCTGGCACAGAATGACATGCGGAGTAGACCAGTATCGACCGACCGAAAGCAAGCATCCGCCGATTGCCAACTTGAAGCGATCCATCAACTTGGGGCGTACTTTCGAATCGTTTTTGACCAACGCGATCGGGTCCCAAAAAAGTGCACCGTCGATCGCCCGTAAGCCATTGGGCTTGTAAATGCGTGTGATGTTGCCACTGAATCGCCGATTGGAAGCTAGGTGAGTCGCCACGCTTGGCGCCAAGTACCAAAAGGGGGCGTGGATCAGCAAATATCCATCGTTGCCGATCGATTTCGCCAAAGACCCAACCATCTCTACGGGGTTAGGCACATGCTCCAAAACGTCTAAGCATACCACGGCGTCATAGAGTTCTTCATGGAGCAAATCTTCATGCGTTAGCATCCGAACACTGCAACCCAGTTGGGCAAATAACTGTTTCGCAAATTGGATGGCCTTTTGCGAAACTTCAAAGTAAGTCACGTCGTGTCCGGCCAAGGCAAGAGCAGCACTATCGAAGCCGAGCCCATCACCGTAAACCAAAACACGGCAAGGCCGTCCAAATCGCGTCCGCAAGTGCTGAACAATCCGATCTTGCATTTGCTGTTTGAGCTCACATCTGTTCCACACCAGTGTTTCAAACACAAAAGCCGTAGTACCTTGATAGAACCCGATCAAATCCTCGGACCATTGGTACGGTCGAATGTTGCGTGCTTTCAGCTCCTTCCAAACCGTGCTTCCCAAACTTGCGTTTTCGCTAGCCAATGCTCGAGCCGTTTCGGCGGTAGTCTCACCCGTGACGGAAGAAACCATGGAGATAAGTGTATCCACATCTTGAAACAAGTCTGCGGTTGTTCGGATCTTCATAACCATTCCCCGTATTGGTGGTGTTTCCATTGCGTTGTTCAAGGCCGCGATTGCCTTACTGGAGTTTTCTACAGGGAATGCTTTCGGCACCCACTACCATGCACATCACTTCGAAACGGATGGTAGCCCTGCATTCGGATGTCAAAGGGACCGGTTATGTCGTATTCGATCCCTCGCCACTCGACTCGTGTCATTCGCAAGCATCTTACTAACGCAGCAGTGTAGATGCACTGTGTTGTCCAGACGTACCAACCGAGTTGCCACCATCGAAGGTTTCGGTGCCAATCGGCTGGTTCACCTCTTCCATTAACAATCGCACGCACCGAAGAATCCATCCACGGCAACATCAAACTCAAGAACGTTTGGAACGCAAGCATAGCCATTAAGCTAGCGAGCGCGGAGCCCCAGTAACCCATCAGCGCATAGACGACGCAAGTCGTCCAGCCCCACACCAAAAGAAGCGCTGAAGAAACTCCATGTCCAACAACTGCAAACCAAAGCGGATGGTAGAGCCGAGCTGTCAAAAGCTGCCGCTGAACCCACTTGAAAAAAGATGCTAGGTCGCAATCCTCCCGATTGACCATCATGAGACCTGGCACAAAGGCAACTTTTTGCCTGACGCTTTTTAACTGTCTGCTAAGCATCGTATCCTCGCAAAGAGCGTTTCGCCAACGATCGAGAAGATGCGCTCGCCGAATCGAATCAAACTTGATGGCCAGAGTGCCACCCCATGCGATTCCATACCAATACATTTGGACGACGGCCGCACCGTTCCAAACATAGCGAGTCATGTTTCCGAGACTGATGGTTTCTGGCATGTACCAGCGATTGCCTGTAGCCGCACCTACTTCCGGATCCTGAAGCGCGCTGGCTAACTCGCTCAGCCAAGTTCGATGCGGAATGGTATCCGCGTCCAATTGGGCTACAAAACCCTGCGAATCGACTCTTGGGCCAATCGCTTGAATGAGACTCGAACACTTGAGACTACATGTCGTAAGCGGATCAGAAAGTATTTGAATTTCAAAGCGTTTGAAATCCGGGTACTTAGTTAGCTCATTCTGAAGAACGGAGATTGCCGGGTCTTGAGCGGAGTCTACTACGAAACAGATTTCGAATTCAGGGTAGTCTTGCGACACCAAACCCTGAATGCACTGGCCCAAGAATGGGTCTCCTCCACGCAAGCAAAGGACGACCAACGCTGGCAGCGCAGTTGCTTCGTCCGACTTCACTATATATTTTCTAGCCTGCTTTTTGGAAGTGCATCCGCGCAATCGGGCAACAAAGCCAGCCACCAAAACAAGTTGGATCGAGGCCGATACCACAAGAGCGATCAGCAAAGGGATTAGCGAATCGCTCAAGATACGTTGGATTCCTCGGCATAGCCTTTCAAATGATTTACGG